>CAZIIS010000020.1:0-32043 GCA_964539295.1 uncultured Fimbriimonadaceae bacterium
CTGTTGGGCGCGGCGATCTGGCGAGCGAGCATGGCGCACAGCTCGTCGTAGAACGCCTGGGCGTCCTCCTCAGAGTCGAAATAGTTGAACTTTTCGCCCCAATACCTCCAACAACCGGCCATCCGGTGGAACACCTGGCGCGAGTCGGTCTCCCCGCCCTCCACGCCTTCCGCAACCGGCACGCCGGCCTTCCGGAAGTACTTCTGGGCGATGATGTCGGTGGCCACCTGCGACCAGTCCGACGGCGTCATCACCCCGTCCATCGAGAAGACGCACGAGCCGTCTGGATTGCGTATCTCGCTCCGCCGCGCCTCGAACGCGATGCCTTCGTACGGGCTTTGTCCGGCTTTCGTGAAATAGCGGCCTACCTTCATGACTTCATCTCTTCCGTGATAACCCTCAATAAGTTTAACGTAAAACGCTCACGTTTGGCGTACGCATGTCTACTGCCGCGGTCCCAAACCCCCGAACAGGCCGGGCTCGGCGACCGCCCCGTTGGCGGTCTGTTCAAGCTGCAGCTTGCGCACCGTCTCCACGATCTCGGCGAACTCCGCCGGGCTGTCGAACTCGCGGTAGACGCTGGCGAAGCGAACGAACGCGACCGCGTCGAGTCCGGCCAGGGCCTGCATGACCCTCTCGCCGATCTCGGTCGAGGTCACTTCCGGCGCCATCAGGTCGAACAGGTCGCGTTCGATGCGGTCCGCCGCCTTGCGCAGTGCCTCCAGCGACACGGGGCGCTTCCGGCACGCGACCACCATGCCCCCGAGCACCTTGTCGCGGTCGAACTCCTCGCGCGATCCACCCCGCTTGACCACGAAAAGCCGCGGCCTTTCATGCTCCTCAAACGTCGTGAATCTACGGCGACACCGTACGCACTCGCGGCGGCGGCGGATCGCTTCCCCATCGCGAGCCGACCGAGAGTCGAGCACCCTTTGCTCATCGCAACCGCAGTACGGACACTTCATCGCGCGCAACCACCATATCTTGTGGCTCGGTCATGATACCGCCACCGCATGTTGTGGATCAAGCGATCTCGGGGATGAGACCGAAAAGAGGGGCCCGAGGCCGTGGGGCGGCGTTGGCTCCCCCGTTTTGCGCGGCCGGGCGGCCGACCCCTTCAGGTTACCGCGGACGACCCGCCGAAGGGGCTTGGCAGCCTAGGTAATGCTGCGGTTCAACGCGCGGCGCCGAGCCAGATGGCGAAGCCTAGGATCAGGGCGAACGCGAAGGCGAACAAAGCCGACTTGCGCCAACTCACCGGCGCCTCGCCGTACGCCTCGCCGGTCTGCCCGTTGACCAGATACAGGTACGAGCGTCCCGCGTAGCGATAGGCGGCCACCCAAACCGGGGCGAGCATCTGCTCGAAGGCCACACGGTCCAGTTGGGTGCGTTCGTACAGGATGCGTTGCCGGTCGCCGCCGATGTCGGTTTCGACCGAGGCGTCGATGCTGGGCTGCATCTGCGTTCGCGCGCGTTCGAAGCCCCGCTCCAGGCAGACCTCGCAACGCAGAACGGCGTGGCCGCGCACCATGGAGAGCTCGAACGGCGCCCGAGCCCTCAGGTCCCACCCCTCGAGCACGGGCTGGTGCTGCTCCGGCACGTGCATGCACGAGGAGACGAGCACGTCGTCGAAGCTGCGCCACACGACGCCCTCGACCGACTCCCAGTCGGTACGCACCACCTCGCGGGTTCGGACCACCCGCCGCCCCTCCTCGATGGTCATGTACCGCTCTTCGGTGGTGTAGTCCGCGCCGCGTTCGCCCGTGTAGTAGGTGGTGGTCCAGGCGCGGAACGTCCAGTAGGGGATGAAGACCGGGGTGAGCGCCCCCTCCTCGGCGGCACGGCGCTTGAGCTCGCCCGGGGCCAACCAACAGCTCTTGGCCCAATCGTGATAGGCGTCGGAGGCCTCCCGGGCGTCGATGAGGAACGGAAGGACGGACTTGGGTTCCAGGCGATTCTGCACCTCGCACTCGGCGAGATCGGTGGAGGCACAGAAGATGCAGCGCTTGGGGGACGCACCGACATCCGCCGAGAACTCCGCTGCGCAACTGCGGCAGCGGAACACCGGCCGCGTCTCCGGGACGGCGTCCAACGTGGCCAGGCGCACGAAGTGAGCGAAGTCCAGGTCGCTGATCTCCTCGCCCGAACGCGGCACGGAGATGCTGAAGTGGCAGGCGGAGCATTGGAGGACCCGGGCCCCCGGGGCCACTTCGACGGGCGCCCCGCACTCCGGACATGGGAACCGCTTGACGTTCATGGTTCCGTCCCTCTACGTTCATCATACGCACGTAATGTCTCTCTGTCCACCATAGCTTTGAAGTCCTGTGCGCAAGGGTCGAAGTTGAGTCCGACTCAGGTCCCGGCCCTGCCAAAATGCAGGCCATGACGGTGACCTTTGACGACGTGGCGGCCGCCGCGCGGCGCATCGAAGGCCAGGCACATCGGACGCCGGTCTCCACATCGACCACGCTCGACCGGACGACCGGTTGCCGCGCCTTCGTTAAGTGCGAGAACCTGCAGCGAGGCGGGGCGTTCAGGTTCTTCGGCGCGGCCAGGGGTCTGCGGGTCGGCGTGGCGGTAAGCGGCGGCAACGTCGACCTCGCGGCGGTGCTGCCGCTGGTGGCCGCGCTCCAGGCCTAGCCGCCGTTCAGCAACACGATCGGCACGTAGGCGACCTGCGGCCAACCGGGCATGGCGATCTCAACCACGGCGCGGCCGCTGGGCTCCGACCAGCCCTCGGCGGTTACCGTGAGCGTCAGTTCGGCGGATTCGCCGAGCGCGCCGGGCAACGCCAAAAGCGTGGCGGCTTTGGGGGTTGCCTCCCACCCGTCGGGGGCGTGAACGCGCATGGTGAGCGCCGTCTGCGCTTTGCCGACGTTCCGGATGCGAAGACCGACGGTCTTTGGCCGATCGGAGGAGAGCACCGGCCCTTCCCCGCCGTAATCCACAGCCACGCGGAGCCTGTCGAACCGGAACACCGGGCCACCCAGGTTCCGCCACAGCTCATACCGCAACGGCCCAGCTTTGAGCGCCTCCGGACCCACGTCCTCGCGGGGGCCGTAGGGCGCCAAGCCGCGTCGCGCAGCGGCCTGGAGCATCGCTCGCTCGGTCCGGTCGGTAAGCTCCTCGACGGTGGCAGGCAGGCAACCGCCCAGCTCGCCCAGGTTGAGGCAAAGGGTTCGGATACCGTGTCCGATCGGCTTCACCCACGGCTCGGGGATCCCCTCGGCGCCGTGCAGGATGCCGAAAAGCGCGCCGGCGGTCGCCCCGGTGCAGTCGGTGTCCTCGCCGCAGTTCACGGCGGTGCAGATGGACTTGCCGAAGTCGCCGCCGCCGTAGAGCAGGCCGATCAGCAACATCGCGATGTTGCTCGGCACGTCCCACCCCAGCTTGCCGCTGACGAAGCCCTTCGCCCGATCCTCCGGCGAAACCGAATCGGCGTTGTTCATGAACGCGGAGCCCCGGTACTCCTCCAGCACCCGGTCGCGCGCCTCCCGCCAGGAAAGGCCCTGGGCGTAGGCGTCGCGCACCATGCGGGCCGCACACGAGACGCCGCAGTTCTCGGGGATATAGGAAAGGCCGATCTCGATCAGCCGTTCCAGGTCGGAAAGCACGAACGCGGCACTCTCCATGGCCGCGCAGAACGCCTCGGCATAGCTCCCCTCGCCGTCGCCGTGGTCGACGATCGCATCCTCGTAGGCGTAACGCGCGGCAACCTGCGGAGCGCCCGGGGCCAGGCAGGCCCAGATCTCGCTGCGGATGAACGCCCCGCAGCTGTCTTTGAAGTCGTTCCGGTACGTGCCGGAGAGCGGCGGCATCAGGCCGGAGCGCAGGTTGGCCTTGGCCGTGCCGTATTCGGACCAATGCGGGGTGATGTAGAGAAGCCAGTAGTCGGCCAGGGTGTGGGCGTCCAGCTCCACGCCCCGCTCCTCCAGCGCCACCAGCCAGAGCAACTGGAGGTCCAGGTCGTCGTTGGGAAGCGGCTCGCCGCCCAGGTCTTGGGTGTAGAACGAGACGTCGTTCACCTGGCGCCGCCACTCGAACGGCGCGCCCAGCGTGCCGCCGATGTTCTTGCCCAGCCAGCACCCCAGAACCTTGCTTCGGTATTCGTCTCTGCTCAGCGCCATGGCCTTGGGCGGTTTTCGACGCCCAGGCCCGTCGCTCCTGCTTTAGCCGGCGCTATCGTCTTTCGAGTCGAGCAGTTCGACGCCGCTCACGGCGGCAAAGGCGTCGCAGAGGATTCACCCGACGGCCGGCGGGGCTTCTCGTTGCTCGCGGGCCATCTTGGCGGCGATCGCGTAGCGCATGGCCAGCAGCGCGGCGAGCACGACGCCTGCGCCAACCAGCAGTGCCGACCGCACCGCCAGGGGTCCGCGGTCGAACGCGGACATCGCACCCCAGGAGGCGACAAGAAGGAGGAAGGCGAAGCGTAACGGTTTCATGGCTTTCGCCAAGAAGAGTGCACGGTCCGCCAAAAGGATTCCGGCAGCCCGGGACCGAATCGCGTTTGGCCCGACTAGTCGGGCCAAACGCCTTCGAACACCTTCTCCGCGGGGCCGGTCATAAAGACCCGACCGTCCTCGTGGTAGTCGATGTTCAGGTTGCCGCCGGGGAGGTGGATCTCCACCTGGCGGTCCGAGACGCCGTTCAGGAAGGCCGCCACGGCCGAGGCGCAAGCGCCCGTGCCGCAGGCCAGCGTGACGCCGGCGCCGCGCTCCCATGTGCGCTGCTTGAGGTGGCCGCGGTCAAGCACCTGGATGAAGTGGACGTTGACGCGGGCCGGGAAGAGCTCGTTGTGTTCGAGCAGCGGTCCCAACCGGGTCAGGTCGACGGCGTCCGCGTCGGGCACGAGCACCACGAGGTGCGGGTTGCCCATCGAAACGGCCGTACCCATGAAGGTCTCGTCGGCGGCGTCGACCGGTTCGTTGATGAACTGCTGGCCGGTGTCGCCCACCATGCCGACCTCGCCCCGGGTGAGGCGGGCCGGGCCCATATCGACCTGTACCAGGCCGCCGGGCTTGGTCTCCAGAACGAGCACGCCCGCGCCGGTCTCGACCGGGATGCGCGTCTCGGTGGTGAGGCCCTGCTCCTGCAGGTACCGGGCGAAGCAGCGCACGCCGTTGCCGCACATCTCGCTCTCCGAACCGTCGGGGTTCAGCATGCGCATGCGGAACTTGGCTTGCGTGCCGGGCTCAGCCAGCAATAGGCCGTCGGAGCCGATCCCGAACCGGCGGTCGCACATGCGGCGCGCCAATTCGGGCAACTCCGCCTCGGTCAGTTCGACTGCGAAACGGTTGATCAGCACGAAATCGTTGCCGATTCCGTGCATCTTGGTAAACGGCTTCACTGTTCGTCGCTTTCCGAAGGAGCTTGCGGCTGTTCGTGGTTCTCCGGACGGCCGCCCCCGCCGCCACTGCCGATCTGGCGGGCCGGCACGATGCTGGTCACCGCGTGCTTGTAAACAAGCTGAGTAGGCTTACCTGGGGTGTCCAGAAGGATCGTAAAAGCGTCGAAGCCCCGTACGGAACCCCTCAGCTGCACTCCGCCCATCAGGTAAATCGTAACGCCGATCCCTTCCTTGCGGACCTGATTCAGAAACATGTCTTGAAGGTTAATCGCCTTCGCCATCGGTACCCTCGTATCAAGTAAATAAACGCAAGCATTGGCCGACCACGTCTCGAAGGCCACCCTCGTCGATGCCGTAGGACGTGATCTCCCGCAAATCGGGCTCCGACCTCAACCACGTGCGCTGACGCTTCGCGTATCGCCGCGTCGCCTGCCAGACGCGATCCACCATTTCCTCCTGGGAGATCTGCCTGTTCAGGAAGTCAGCTACGCATTGATACCCTATTGCGCGCATAGAAGGAGCGTCAAGGGTCACACCTTTTTCTAATAAGGCTTCCACTTCTGCCGCCCAACCCGCCCGAAGCATGGCGAGTACGCGATTCTTGAGCACCGGATCCAGCTTTTCGGATGGTGGAATCAACGCGACCTTGTGCCGCGCAAATGGCGGAAGGCTCACCTTCACCGGCTCCGCCGGCGAGAGAAGCCGCTCCAGCGCCCGTCGCACGCGCACCGGGTTCTTGAGGTCGGTGGCCTCGGCCGCGCCGGGGTCCAGTCGGCGCAGGCGCTCGGCCAACGCCTCCAGCCCCTGCTCGCGTTCGGCGCGCATCAACTCCTGGCGCAGTTCGGGATCGGGTTCGCCCTGCAGGTCGGCGTACTGCTCGAACAGGGCGCGCACGTAGAAGCCGGTCCCGCCCACGACGATCGCGCTTCGCCGCTCGTCCCACAGCCGCTCGAGCTCGACCTGCGCCAAGCGGATCCACTCCCCGACGCCGAACCCCTCGGTCGGCTCCTTGACGTCCAGCAGCCGGTACCGCGCCTTGTCGGTCGGTTTGCTCGTGCCGATGTCCAGGCCCCGGTAGACCTGAAAGGCGTCGGCGTTGATGAGCTGGGCGTCGAGGGCGTCGGCCAGAAGCTCGGCGACGAAGGTCTTCCCCGCCCCGGTCGGGCCCATGACGGCAAGGAGCAACGGGCGGTCGGGCATCGCCGGCGACCTCAGTACTCGATCAGCGTGCGGATCGGGTATTCGAGCAGGTTGTCGCGGCCCTCAAGGAAGCGCAGCTCCACGACGAAACCGAAGCCGCACACCGAGCCTCCAAGGCGCTCGATAAGGCGCGCGGTGGCCGCGGCGGTGCCGCCGGTGGCCAGCAGGTCGTCCACCACATAGGCGCGCTCGCCTGGGTTCACGGCGTCCGTGTGCATCTCCACGGTGTTGGTGCCGTATTCGAGCGCGTACTCCTCCGAGATCCGCGTGTAGGGCAGCTTGCCGAGCTTGCGGGCCATCACGAACGGCACGCCGAGTTCAAGCGCCACGGGCACGCCGAAGATGAAACCGCGGCTCTCAATGCCCGCCACCACGTCGGCGCCGAGCGCCCGGGCGTCTGCGGACAACAGGTCCACGATCTCCTTCATCGCGGCCGGGCTCTGCAGCACCGGGCTGATGTCCTTGAACACGATCCCCGGCTTCGGGAAGTCGCGGACATCGCGGATCAGGCGCTGTGCGAGCAGTTCCGGCATAGTGACAGAAGTTATACCTGGGCGAAGCTCTGCGGTTCGGGTGGAGCCGGTCCGCTCGAGGGGAGCATAATGGTCGCATGATCAGCGAGGATCGGGTCGTCAAGCTGTTCCTGGAGCTTTGCGCTATCAACTCTCCGTCGCTCAAGGAGGGGGAGTGCGCCGCGTTCATCGTCCGCCGCCTGAAAGAGATCGGGTTGGAACCCGTCGAGGACGACGCGGGCCGGCGCATCGGCGGGACCGGCAACAACATCGTCGCCACGCTTCCCGGCAACGTGCCGGGCGCTCCCCGCATCTTCCTCTCGGCCCACATGGACACGGTGGAGCCGACGGAGGGGTTGGTCGTGCAAGAGACGGACGGCGTCTTCACCAGCGCCGGCGACACGATCTTGGGCGCCGACGACAAGGCGGGGATCGCTCCGGTGATCGAGGCCGCCCAGGCGCTGATAGAGAGCGGCGAGCCGCATGGCGACGTGGTGCTCCTCTTCACCGTATCCGAGGAGTCCGGCCTTCGCGGAGCCGAGTGTCTGGACCTCAAGGCCCTGAACCTCGACTTCGGTTACGTGCTCGATACCAGCCCGCCGGTGGGCGACTTCGTCACTCACACCGGCACGCACGACTACATCGACGCGGTGATCCACGGCAAGGCGGCGCATTCGG
Source organism: uncultured Fimbriimonadaceae bacterium (assembly GCA_964539295.1). Taxonomy (GTDB): domain Bacteria; phylum Armatimonadota; class Fimbriimonadia; order Fimbriimonadales; family Fimbriimonadaceae; genus CAZIIS01. Next base: position 7,738 of record CAZIIS010000020.1, read on the forward strand.
GCAAGGAGCCCGAGAAGGGGATCAGCGCCATCCAGGTGATGGCGGACGCCGTGTCGAAGATGACGCTCGGGCGCATCAGCCCCAACACCACGGCCAACATCGGCATCGTGGAGGGCGGCAGCGCAGTGAACGTGGTGTGCCCCGAGGTCCGGCTTCGCAGCGAGGTGCGCAGCAGCATCCCCGAGGAGCTGGAGCGCCAGGTGGACCACATGATCCAGGAGCTGGAGCGGGCGGCGCGCGCTTGGGGGGCGACGGTGGAGGTGGACCACGGCCGCCATTATGAGGGGTACGTCGTGCCCGACGACTCACCGGTGGTGAAGGTCGGCCTTGCGGCCAGCCGGTCGCTGGGCTTCGTGCCCAACCTGCGCATGACTCTCGGCGGGAGCGACGCCAACGTGTTCAACGCCCAGGGCCTGCCCAGCGTGGTGATGGCCTGTGGGATGGACCGAGCCCACACCCACGAGGAGCGGACGACGCGCGCCGACCTTGTGAACGCGGCGCGATTGGTCTATGCGACGGTGGTGGAGGCGGCCCGGACGGCGGCGCTGTAACGGTCCCATCGGGCCGGTCGTCCTACCCGTGCTAATATTGTGGCAGGCTCCTTTCAACGGAACCGTCCAACACCTGGAGGATCAAGGATGAAACGAATCACAACGATCGCTATGCTCGCGGCCCTGGCCGTGGGTACCGTCTCCGCGGCTTTCGCGCAGACCCCTGAACCGATCGGCCTGTCCGTCCGCCTGGGCGCCCTTTGGCCGTCGAACGACGCTCCGAAGAACGAGGGCGACTGCTGGTTCACCGGCGGCCTGGACTACAAGATCAAGAACCTGAACTTCGGGAACACCGACCCCAGCTTCAGCTCGGCTCTGAGCGTCTCCCTCGACTACTACGGCAAGGGCGACTTCTCGAACGTGCCCGTGCTGCTCAACTTCGTCGGCCGCAAGGACCAGTTCTACTACAGCGCCGGCGCCGGCGTCGCGTTCGCGAAGACGCCGGACGGCTACGGCGGTACGGACTCCAACCTTGAACTCGGCTACCAGTTCTCGGTCGGCTTCGACTTCACGAAAGGCCAGACCCCGGTCTTCGTGGAGGCCCGCTACCAGGGCTGCGGCAAGAGCGACCTCAACGGGATCGCCCTTTACGCCGGCATCCGCTTCTAGCGGTCGCCCCGTCCCCACCCCGCCCCGCCCCGGCTGGGCGGGGTGGTTTTTGTTTGGCGGCCGAATCCCGCTAACGGATGAGCCCGCTGGGCCGGTACCGAACAACCGAGGCCGTACATCGTCATTGCGGGCAGATGAGCGGCTCAATCGAGGCAATCGGATTGGCTTCGCGGAGCAGACTCGACACCATCTCGGAAGAGGCTTTGCTCGCACGCAGCCGGGAACGCGACCTCGAGGCGTTTGCGCGCATCGTGGACGCCTACCAGGCGCGCGTGCTCGGCTTCGTGCGGCGCATGGCCCGCGACGACGAAGAGGCGCTTGACCTTACGCAAGAGGTCTTCGTGCGGGCGTTTCAGGCCATCGGGCGGTTTGATGGTCGGTCGTCGCTGCGCACTTGGCTTTTCCGCATCGCCGCCAACCTCTGCGCGGATCGCGCAAGGCGAGCCGACCGCAACCCGCCGCCGGTACCCTTGCCAACTGGGCCGGAGGCCGAGGACGAGGTCGCGCTGCCGGACGGCCGGTGGGACCCCGAGAGCGCGCTCCTCGCCCAGGAGTTCCAGGCGCTGGTGGACGGGGCGGTGGCGGGGCTGAGCGAGACGCTTCGTGCCGTGTTGTTGCTGCACGACTACGAGGACATGAGCTACGAGGAGATCGCCGCCACGCTCTCCATTCCGGTGGGGACCGTGAAGAGCCGCCTTTTCCTGGCTCGCGCGCGCCTACAGAAGGCCGTCAAGCCGTACATCGTTGGGGAGGGCGCGCCGCGATGAACGAGGATCTGCTGAAGAAACTGACCGAGGAGCGGCCCTTGACCCCCGAAGAGGCGTTGGAACTGGACCAGGCGCTGGAATCGCCCGGCCAAGCGCAGGCCGCCGCATGGGTGCGGGGCCTCTCCGCTCCGGAGCCGAGCATGGCCTGGCGGAGCGCACTGAACCGGAGGTTGGCCCGCCCGGCCCGCCGCCGCACGGTTTGGCTTTGGGGCTCCGCGGCGGCCACCGTGACCGCGTTGTCCGCGTTGCTCGCGGTGGCGCTGCACCAGGCCGCGTCGGGGCCTTCGGCGGCGGGCCCCGGGCCGAGCGTCGAGCAAGCGCTGGTCGACACCCACCGCCAATCGCTGGTCCCGGTCTCGACCGATTCGTTGCGGAGCTTCCCGGCCCATACCGCGCCAGAGTGGGTGGACGTCGAGGCGCTATGAACCGGTGTTGGCGCGTTCTGACGGCCTGTTCCCTGGCGATGGCGTTGGGTTGCGCGGCCTTGGGCGCGCCGCTCGACCGCACAGCCGCGGGAGACCGGGAGGCCACGCTCCTGCGCCGCGCGATCGCGGCGGAACGCCATCTGCGTTACCGAGGCGAACGCGTGGTCGAGGTGAACCGAGGGGGTCGATCGCTGCGCTACGTGGAGTTTGTGGAGCACGGGGACGGGGTCACGCGCATCGACTTCGGAAAGGGCTCGCCATACGAGCGCCAGACGATCGTCGAATCGGGCGGCCAGCGCAAAGCGATGGACAAGCGCGGCGGGCAGATACGGGCGCTGGCAGTGCGCCAGGACGACGGGATCGCGCGCCTGGCGCGCGCCCTGCGGGGCGGGACGGCCAGCCGGCTGACGGTCCGCACGGGCCCGGGAGGCCGAGTCGCGGGAATCCCCACCACGTTGATCGAGGTCGACGGCCCAGGTGGACGCCGGCAACAGTCGCTCTGGCTCGATCCCAAGCGCGGGCTGCTTCTGCGGCGGGAGCTGTTCGACGCGCAGGGCTTTCGCGTCGGCTTCTTCGAGTTCACATCGCTCCAGTACGATCCGGCCTTCGCCAGCGGCGCCTTGGTGGGCGCGGATAAGGGCCCGCGCAGCATCGACCCCTCCGACTTCGCCCTGTTGTGCAAGCAGGCCGGCTTGCCCGTGCTATCCCTGCCACCCTCCTCGGGCTTCCGGTTGGTTAGGGTGCGGCGCATCTCGCCGGCAGGGGCGAGAGCGGTCGCCCAGAGCTACCTCGGCCCGGGAAGGGCCCGCCTTTCGCTGTTCGCGGTGGCGGGCAAGGTCGACCTGGCTCGCCTGCAAGCGCTGGCCGGGCCGAACCTGCACACCTGCACCTGGCGACAAGGCGGGGCCACGCTCGTGCTGATCGGCGACGCCCCAAAGGAATCGCTAAGTCGCTTGTCCCGCCTGGCGGCCGGGCAGGAACGAGGCGGAGCCTCCGCGCGTCATAATTCACAATAGTGCCGAGTCGAAGTCCCGAGCGTGGGTCGACGCAGACCCGTCCAAAGTCAGCATGGGTCCGACGGATCAAGATTGGATTCCTGGTGCTTCTGGCGTTCCTGAGCGTGAGCTTCACGGTCGGGAGCATCTATTGGTTCCAAAAGCTTGAAGAAGCCAAGCAAAAGGTTTCCAACCTCAACGAGATCCTAGAAAGGGTTTCGTCGAAACCTTCTGTCGTGTTGTCCTCCGACGGTCAAGTGCTCTACTCGATCGCCTCGGAATACCGCAACCCGGTCCGGTTCGACGACATACCGCAAGTGGTCATCGACGCCACGTTGGCGGCCGAGGACAAGCGCTTCTACGAACACAGCGGCGTCGACGCCTGGGCGTTGTTGCGCGGCATCGTAGTCAACGCCCGCGCAGGCCACTTGGTGCAGGGGGGCAGCACGCTGACAATGCAGTTGGCCAAACGGGTGTACACCAGCCCGGCCCGCACCTTCGACCGCAAGATCCGCGACATGGCGCTCGCCACGCAGATCGAGAGCAGCCTGACCAAAGAGCAGATCCTAGAGCTCTACCTGAACCAGGTGTTCTATGGCTCTGGCGCTTACGGGGTGGCGGCCGCGGCCGACGTCTACTTCGGCAAGAACCTCGACAGACTCACAACGGCCGAAGCGGCGCTGTTGGCCCGCCTGGTGCGGCGTCCCAGCCACGAGAACCCATTCGCAGACCTGGACAAGGCGATCTCGAACCGCAACGTGGTGCTGCGCGTCATGCGGGACGAGCAGATGATCGACGAGGCCACGTACGAGAAGGCGATACGCGAACGGGTGCGGCTCAACCGCCACCGGGCGATGACCATCGCGGGGGTCAAACACGCGCCGTACTTCGTGGACTGGGTGATGCAGCAGGTCGAGAAGCAGTGCTCCGACGTGGACCTGAGCACCGGCGGCTACCAGATCGTCACCACGCTCGACAGCCGCATCCAGGAGATGGCCGAGCGGGAGGTCGAGCGCGCCATCTCGCGCAACCGCCGCATCAAGGTGACTACCGGCGCGTTCATGCTGATGGACCGCGAGGGCCGCGTCTTGGCGATGGTCGGCGGAGCCGACTACAACCGCAACCAGTACAACGTGATCACCCAGGGCCGGCGGCAACCTGGCTCCACGTTCAAACCTTTTGTCTACGCCACGGCGTTCGAGATCGGCGCGCTCAGCCCGACCGACACGATCAGCAACGAGCCGTTCTACTACCAGATGGCCGACGGCTCCCGGCGGATGGTGAAGAACACCAACGGCAAATACGGCGGCCACGTGACGGTCACCCAGGCGCTCCAGTACTCGATCAACGTGCCGGCTGTGCGCACTATCGATAAGGTTGGGCCGAAAAAGGTGATCGAACTGGCGCACAACGCGTTTGGCTTCTCCACCGAGATGGACCCTTACCTGCCGTTGGCGTTGGGCGCTTCCTCGGTCTGCCCGATGGAGTTGGCCGAGGCTTACAGCGTGTTCATGTTGGGCGGCGACCGGATCGACGCGTACGGCGTCCGCTCGGTGACCGCCCCGGACGGCACGACGATCCTCCAGCGCCAGGGCGCGCTGCACCGCAACGTCATCTCCAACACCACCGCCGAGGCGATCGACGAGATGCTGCGGATGGTCGCCACACGAGGCAGCGGAAGCCGGGCCGGGCGCGTGCCGAACGCCCACGGCAAGACCGGCACCACCAGCGATTTCAAGGACGCCTGGTTCGTGGGGTACACGGAACAGCTTCTTGGCGTGGGTTGGGTGGGCAACGAAAGGCCGACCCACTCGAAGAATGGAGCGATGTGGACGTACGGGAGCATGGGGCGCGTCTTCGGCGGCACGTTCGTGGCCCCGCTTTGGGCCAGCATCGTCGGCGAGGCGCAGAAGATGCTCGGCGAGCCGAAGGAGGCTCCAAAGAGCTCGACCTCGGCCTCCAAGGTGGACACGAAGTCGGAGGTGGAGGACGCCCCGACGCCCGATCAGATGGACGACACCGGCACGGAAGCGCCGCCGAGCGAGGACGTGGCCCCGGCCGAGAGCCCCGTCGAGGCGCCCGCTCCTGCCGAGCCGATCGCTCCGAATCCCGCCCGCGGCCCCAAGTCGGCCCGCGCCGAGCGCTCGCGCCAGAGCGATGAAGTGATCTACGTCGAGGTGTGCGCCGACAGCGGACAGCGCGCCACCATCTACTGTCCCGAGCGGGTGCGGCGTCCCTTCCGAGCCGGGAGCGAGCCCAAACACACCTGCCCCCTTCACCGTCCGCCGGGGCCATAGGCGATGTCCGTCATCCACGCTCCCCATGAGAACGAGCTAGACGCCCGCCAACTGCTGCTCCCCGCGGTGCTGGTACTGGCGTTTCTCACCTTCGTCCTCCGACTCTGGTACCTGCAGGTGGTCAAGTGCGAGGAGCTCACCGAGCGCGCCGAGCGAACCGGCATGCTCTCGGTCGATAAACTGGCCCCGCGCGGTCGGATCGTGGACCGGAACGGCAAGCTGCTGGCCGGCGTGAAGCCGGACGTGGTCATCACCGCGGTCCCGGCGATCGTCTCGAAAGACCCCGAAACGTTGGAACGGGTGGCGAAGCTGCTCAACCTGCCCGTGGCGAAGATCAAGAAGGCGCTCAAGGACAGCGCATGGCGCCCGTACCTGCCCACGCCGATCTGCGTCGGAGCCAGCGTGCAGGCGGCGTCGCGCATCGCCGAGGCCGGCGACTCGATGCCAGGCTACGGCGTCGAGACGCAGCCGATGCGCTACTACCCCGACCCCAAGGTGCTCTCGCACGTGCTGGGGTGGGTCTGGACCCCCAGCGACACCGACGTGAAACGGCTTGAGGGGCAGGACATCGAGCCCGCGCAGTACGTGGGCCGCGACGGCCTCGAACGGGAATACGAAGGGCTGCTGATGGGCACGCCGGGGGCCGAGAAGATGCGGGTCGACGCCCGCCGCCGCCCGCTGCGGTCGCTCGGGCTGGACCACCCGATCGGCGGTCGGGAGCTGATGCTGGGAATCGACCTGAACATCCAGCGCATCGCCATCGAGAGGCTGGCCGGGCGGCGAGGCGCCGTGGCGGCCGTCGACCCGCAGACCGGCGACGTGCTTTGTCTGGCGAGCAGCCCCACCTACGACTCCTCGCTGTTCCGGGGCGGCATCAGCACGGCGGACTACGACATGCTGAGCAACAATCCGGACAAGCCGCTGATGAAGCGCGCCATCTCGGGCGCCTACCAGCCGGGCTCGACCTTCAAGCTGGTCACGACCCTGGCGGCGCAGCTCGCGGGCAAGTTCTCCCCGACCTCCGCCACCTTCTGCCCGGGCTACTACCAACTGGGCAACCGCAAGTTCAGGTGCCTCGGCCGCCACGGCGCCGTGTCGTTCGACACGGCGCTGGCCAAGTCGTGCAACACCTACTTCGCCGACTTGGCGGTGCGCGCCGGTCCCGACGCGATGCGTCAGGCGTGTGAGGCCATCGGCCTGGGCCACCGGACGGGCATCGACCTTCCGGGCGAAAGCGCAGGGGTGATCCCGACGCTCGATTGGCTCGACCGCAACCGCATCCATTGGTACGGGGGCGATACGGTGAACTTCGGCATCGGCCAGGGGTACGTGTCGCTCACGCCGATCCAGATGGCCTGCCTGGCCGCCTTCGTGGCCAACGGCGGGATCTGCTACCGGCCCCACGTGCTGCGCGCCGTCGGCGATCCGCTCAAGCGGACTCCGGTCGAAATGGCGCCGCGCCAGGTGCTGGGGCAATACCAGGGCGACCCGCAGTTTTGGAGCGTGGTGCAGCGCGGGATGGTGTCGGTCATGGAGTCGGGTACGGGGCGCGGCGCCCATATCCCCGGCGTCGTTTGGGCCGGAAAGACCGGCTCCAGCGAGCACCGACGCGGTACCCGCACCCACGGTTGGTTCATCGGCTACGCCCCGGCGGACAATCCGCGCATCGCCATCGCGGTGATCGTGGAGGCGGCCGGCCACGGCGGCTCCGTCGCCGCGCCCATCGCCCGCGACGTGGTGGCCGCCTACCTCAAGGGCCCGACGCCCAAGAAGCAGCCGGCCAAGGGAAAGGGCGCGGGGCTTGAAGTCAACTCATCTGTACAGGCTGCCCCCGTGCAACCTGCACCGTAGGCGCTAGTCGGCCGAAAAGGCCGCGGCTTGCGACCGCACCTCGGCGGCCTCTGACGCCCTGCCCTGCGAGGCCAACAACTTGGCCAACGACTCGGAGGCGTCCCGCGCCTGGGCCATCTTCTGCCGAGCCGAGGCGACCGTCTCCCCGGCGAACGGGATCGTCACCTGGGCCTCGGCGAAGCGCTTGACCATCGGCAGCGTCACGTTCGCGTAGTCGCGGTAGACGGCGATCGCCTCGCGAAGGAGCCGCTCACGCTCCTTTGGCTCGCTTGCCTGCCCTGCCAGGAAGACCCGGGCGTAGGCCGGCTCGGTCACGACCAGTTCGGGGATGGCGCGTACCTTGAGGTACGGAGTCTGCTCCAAACCCACCAAGCGAAGCGCCGCCTTGGTGGCGCCCGCCATGTCGCCCTGGCTGCGCAGCAGGTCCAGCTTGAGCACCAGCGCGTCGAGGTTGTTTGGGTCGTAGACCAGCGCCCGGTCCAGCGAGAAGACCGCCGACGCGCCCTTCTGCGCCGCGGCCTGCGCGCGGGCAAGCGCACGGTAGAAACTCGGCGTCGGTTCGTGCACCGTGGCGGCCGTGAGCCAGGCCATGCGCTCCTCGGGCGTCTCCGCGCCGTAGATGGCGGCCAGGTACCAGCTCTCGCCGTCCCCCGGCGCCAGCTTGGGGAGTTGCCGGAAGCTCTCTCGGGCCCGCTCCGGTCCCTCGGGAACCAGCCCGAGGGCAAGCGATTTGCGCGCCTCCACGGCGGCGAAGAAGGTCAACGCGACGAGCGGCAAACCGCAACCGACAAGTGCGGCCATGCGCCGCATCGAAGTCGGCAGCGCCTCGGGCGACGAGCCGTCCGAGGCAAGCTGGAAGCCCAGTCCGAGCAGGACGAAGGCGCTGAAGCCAAGCCCGAAGTAATAGAGGTTGCTCTCGACACAGCCGTGGGCCACGACGGCCACCATGGCGGCGATGACCGAGGCCCGAAGCAGGTTGCGGTCCGCCTGCAGCGCCCGGGCGCCGACGAACATCTGGCCAAACCATCCAAGCCCGAAGACCAGCAACGCGGCCAGCGCGGGCAAACCGCCCTCGGCGGCGACCTGGAGGAAGGTCTGGTGCGCCATCTGGGTCTGGGCGGTCAGGCCGGGCCTGGACGACTCATAGCGGTAGGAGCCCACGCCCCAGCCCAACGGGCGCTGCTTGATCAGGTCGACCGTGCTGGTCCAAAGCAGCTTTCGGAAGCCGACCGACTGGTCGCGTTGCGCCCCGGCTTGCGACACGCGGGCGAAGGCGCCAGACGGCGACTGCGCCTTCGCGGCCGCCTGGACGCCGAAGACCAGCGCGCCGGCCAACAGGAGAGGCAGGAAAAGCCATGCCGCGCGCTTGACGCCGCCCCATACGACCGCCAAGGCGAGCAGAGTCAGGATCGCCGCCGCCGCGGCCACGTAACCGCCCTTGCTCTGCGTCAACGCCAAGGCGAGGAGGATGAGCGTCGCACCGAGCCCCGACAGGACGCGTCCGCGGGCCGTCGACGAGGCGATCGTCAACCCGAGCGCGACGCAAAGGCCGATGAGCAACATGCCCGCCAGCGCGTTCGGGTTGTTCCAGTCGGCGAAGATGCGGTGCGTCGGCTCCTGACGCATGATGGTGAGGTACTCGATCACGCCCTTCAGGGCCAGCAACGAGCAGCCGGCGGTCATCGCCCCAAGCACCGCCTTGACTCCGCGCCTGCGACCGCAGGCAGCCACCACCAGGTAGGCGGCGGCCGCAAAGACGACCCAGTTCATCCAGGCGCTCACGCTCACGAAGCCGAACTCGGAAATGGCCGCCGAGGCCCCAAGGAGCGCCACGAACGCCACCAACCAACCACCATGCCAGAGGTTGGGGACCTGTAGCACCCTGCGCCGCACCAACAACGAGGCGTAGGCCACCAGGACGATGCCGCCCACGAGGGCGCGCGTGGTGAGGGTGAGCTCGGAACCGCCCATCACGGCGGTCACGAAGTCGGAGCTCAAGGGCTGGGCGACGACCCCTACCTGTCCGCCAACGATCGGCGCCAAGAACGCCGCCAAAGCGAGCAGAACCAACTCGACGCCATACGACCCGAAAAGGCTCTCTCTGGGCTTCATCGGTGCAACACCGCCCTCCGCACCGCGTCGAAGGCGTTCTTCAACAGAAAGAGGCTTGCCCGCGTGGAAAGCGCCGTCGCGGCGAACGCCCAGAGGAACGGTCGCGCGGGCAGCTTCGCCTTGGGCAACAGGTGCTTGCTGTAGAAACGAAGCATCGAGCGGTGGAACCGCACGATCATCTTGTTCGCCACCCGGTCCGTGCTGCGGCCGATGGCGTGGGTGATGACCGCCTGCGGCAGGTAGACCACCTTGTAGCCGGCGTCCCAAGCCCGGCGGCACCAGTCCACGTCCTCGCAGTACATGAAATAGGCCGGGTCGAGGGCGCCGATCTTCTCGACAAGGTCGCCCCGAGCGAAGAGCGCTGCGCCGGAAACCCAGTCCACCTCGCGCGGTTTGTCGTGCCCCCAATCCTGCATCAGGTAGTCGCGCGTGAAGCGGTTCTTCGGGAAGAGCCGCCCGAGGGGGGTGTTGCGAAACGCCGCGGCGATGGGGTTCGGAAAGCGGCGGCAACTGTACTGGAGCGACCCATCGGGGTTGAGCAGCTTCGGCCCGACGATGCCGGCCTCCGGATGCCCCTGCATGTAGTCGAGGATCGTCATCAACGCGCAGGGGTGCACGATGGTGTCGGAGTTCAGCAGCGCCACGTGCGCGCCGCGCCTTTGCTCGATGGCCAGGTTATGCCCCCCGGTGAAACCGAGGTTCCGGTCTTGGGCAAGAAGCCGTACCTCGGGAAACTCCTCCGCGACCATCTGGGCGGAGCCGTCGACCGAGGCGTTCTCGACGACGACCACCTCGAACGAGCCCTCGCCGGCGACGGTCCGCAAGCTTTCCAGGCAGGCCCTGAGGTCCGCCTTGGTGTTCCAACTGCATATGGTGACGCTAAGGTCGAAATCCGGCATCGTAGCCCTTGGCCCGCACGAACGCGCCCGCGACCGACGCCAGGGCTACCAGCGGCAAAAGAGCCCTGCGCCATCCGCGCAGGTGCTTGCCGAAGTACCGCACCAGGCTCCTGTGGGACTCCCAGATCATACTCTTGCGAACCTGCCGCGTGCCCGCGCCGTGGTGGTGGCGAACGCGAACCCCGGGGTTATAGCGGCATCCCCAGCCCGCCTGCGCCATGCGAACGAGGAGGTCGACCTCGTTGAAGAAGATGGGAAACCGCTCGTCGAAGGGGCTTCGCGGGTCGCCGACGGCCTCGAGCGCCTGCCGGCGGAAGAGCAGAAAGGTACCCATCGGCTGGGGCGCAGGGCCCTCGCGTTCGTAGTCGAAGCCGCGGAGCATGTAGGCGCCAAAGGCCGAGCGAGGGAGCAGGCGACCAAGGCGCGTCACCTCGCCGAACACCCCGGCCAGCGTCGGGAAGCCGCGCACCGAGGCCTGCGTTTTGCCGTCGGGCCCGACAAGCCGCGCGCCCAGCGCCCCACACTTGGGGTCGGCCCGTATCGCCTCCACGGCGCGCTGCAGCGAATCGTCCTCGAACTCGGTGTCGGGGTTGAGGGTGAGGAGCAGGTCGCCCTGGGCGACCGCGAAGGCCAGGTTGTTGCCCCTGGCGTAGCCGGTGTTCGCGCCCGGTTCGACGAGCCGAACGTGGGGAAACTCGTCGCGCACCATCGCGGCGCTTCCGTCCGACGAGGCGTTGTCCACGACGACCACCTCGACCGGCTCGTCCGACTTGTACCGCTCGATAGAAGCAAGGCACGCCCGCAGTAGCTCGCGGGTGTTCCAGCTCACAATCAGCACGCTCAACATATTTTCGCAAAAAGATGTAGGCGGGAAATGTTGTCACCGATCGGCGCAAGTTCCGAGCCACAACCTGGAACTTTGGGGTCAATCCGCCGAGTACATGTAATATTGCTTGGCACTACAACAGGCGTTTTGAGGTGGCCGGACTGGTTGACACGCATTGCGACGTGTCGGTAGTATGGCTTAATTGGCGCTTGGGCCACGCACCGGGGCGTGGGTTGCATGGTGTCCGAGGAGGAATCGAGTATTGGTTATCGCAGGAACGTTATGCGCTTGGCTTCTGCTGGGAAGCGGAAACTACGCAGCCCCGACAACCTACAGCATCCATAACGGAGACACTTTCACCACCATCGCTCAGAAGCACGGCGTGAGCGTTGCCGCGCTGATGGGCGCCAACCCGGGTCTCTCCGAGTCCCGTCTCAAAATCGGAGCCACTCTTCACGTCCCCGCTCACATGCGGGTGGATCCCTTCGCAAAGCTTCACAAGCCCAGCGTTCCCGCCAACGGCTACGTCGTCCGCAACGGCGACAACGACTGGACCATCGCTCGCCGATACGGCATCAAGCCGAGCGAACTCCGCGCGATGAACCCCGGCGTCGACTGGACGAAGCTCCAGCTCGGCAGCACGCTCACCGTGCCCACGGCCGGAACGCGCGTGGCGGCGAACCAAACGAATTCGACACCCCAACCGACCGTCGCCCGCAAGGCGGCCGGCGGCCACTACGTCGTGTCCAACGGCGACAACGACTGGACCATCGCCCGGAAGTACGGCATCAAGCCGAGCGAGCTTCGCGCGATGAACGGCGGCATCAACTGGACGAAGCTGCAGATCGGCACGAAGCTGGCGGTCCCCGGCGGACGGACGGTCACGCACGTGGCGTCGCTGATCACCACCAGCCGCGCGAAGATCTCGGCCGACGGCGTCGCCATCCGGCGCGGTCCCAGCACCGACTCCGGGAAGGTCACCGTCGTGCAGTGCGGGCTCGTCGCCAAGGTGCTTGACCGCGAGGGCAGTTGGTACAAGCTGAAGTTCCCGCGCGGTTCGGTCGGGTGGGTCCGTCGCGACCTGCTCAACCCGGTGAAGGCCTCCGCGGTCGCCTCGAGTTCGCATCCGCGCCAGCGCTATGTGGCGAGCAACTCGGGTTCGCGCCGGTCTCGCCGTTCCGGCGGCTCGCATCGCGAGCTCGTGGCGATGAACTCCGGCTCCTCCTCCTCGCTGATCGGCACCGCGCGCCAGTACATGGGCACGCGCTACCGCTGGGGAGGCACGTCAAGCCGCGGCTTCGACTGCTCCGGCTTCACCACCACCGTCTTCCGGCAGCACGGCGTGAAGCTCCCTCGCCGCTCCATCGACCAGTCTCGCGCCGGGTGCAGGGTCTCCAAGGGCAACCTTCAGAAGGGCGACTTGGTCTTCTTCAAGACCAACCGCGGCACGCGCATCAACCACGTGGGTGTGTACATCGGCAACGGCAAGTTCATCCACGCCAGCAGCGGCGGTGGGCGAGTGAGGGAGGACACCCTCAACAGCGGCTACTACGCCCGGCGCTTCGCCGGCGGATCGCGCGTCAAGGTCAAGAAAGACTAGAAACGCCGCGCCCCGCGCGCACCTGAGAACCCGTCAGGCGACTCGCCTGGCGGGTTCTTGCATGTCTGGGCACAACCGGCGGTATGCTGCGCCCAAGGTCGATGCCCTTGCCTACCCCTTCGCCGTTCCCTCCGTTCTTCACCCTGTTTGCACTGGCGGTGGCGGCGCTGTTCATCATCGCTTTCGTCTACAGCTACGCGCAAGGACGCAAACGCCAAGCGGAGATGGCCGCGCTGGCGGCCCAACTCGGCTTCCAGTACTTCCCGGACATGTCGGCGGCGTCGGTTGCCGCGTCCCTCTACGAGCCGCCGAAGCCCGGAGGGTTGTTCAGTGCGTTGGCCTCGGCTTTCGAGTTCCATGACCCGTTCCTCGACCGGTTCGGCGGGCTTTACCCCTTCGGGGAAGGGTACGACCGCAAGTACCGGAACCTGGTCTGTGGCGAGCGCAACGGCGCCGCCTGGTACGCCTTCGACTACCAGTACACGGTCGGCAGCGGCAAGGAGAAGTCCACCCGTTACTACACGGCGGTCGCCACGCGCCAGGCGATGATCTTCCCCGTCACCACCATCCGTCCTGAGACGCTCGCCGACCGCATGGGCGCCATCGTCGGCATCCACGACATCCAGTTCGAAAGCGAGGAGTTCAACAATCGCTACAACGTGACATCGGAGAGCCAGCGGTTCGCCTACGACCTGATCCACCCTCAGATGATGGAGTACCTCATGGCCTCGCGCGGCCGACACCTGCAACTGGGCGGCTTCTACCTGCTCTACGCGGATCCGGGGGTCACGGCGCCCACGGAGATCCTCGCGGCCATCCAGGACATGGAGGGGCTCCTCGCCCTCGTCCCCGAGTTCGTCCGGCAGGACATCGGCTTCGAACCCAAGTGGAGTTCGCCGCTCGCCTGATGCGGTCGGGCCGTTGAGTAGAATCCGGCCGATGGAACCGCCGATCCTTGTATCGCTCCGTAGCTTCTCGTTCATCGCGGTCGTCGCGGTGCTCGCGGTCGCCGCATGGGCCATCTCGACCTCCAACCGGTTCACGCGGCTGCGAAACCTGATCCGCGAGAGCTGGTCGGACGTGGACGTGGCGCTGAAGCGGCGGCACGACCTGATTCCTAACCTCGTCGCCACCGTCAAGGCCTACGCCGCACACGAGCAGGAGGTTCTCGACCGGGTGGTGGAGGCCCGAAACACCGCGATCGCCTCGGGACGAGACATGGCGGCGCACCTGCGGGACGAGAACGAACTGGCCAGGCAGGTGAGGCTGCTATTCGCGCGCGCCGAGGCGTACCCCGAGCTCCGTTCGAGCGAGCAGTACCTGAACCTCCAGCAGGAGCTGGCGAACACCGAGGACCGCATCGCCGCCGCACGGCGCTTCTACAACGCCAACGTGCGCGAGTACAACACGCTTCTCTCCTCCGTGCCGGCCTGCTTCATCGCCTCGATGCGCGGGCTGGGCGCCGAGCCGTTCTTCGAGGTCGAGGAGTTGGACGTCCGGAAGACGCCCGAACTGGGCGGGTTGGGCTAACGGATGGGTCCCCTTTGAACGTAGGTTCACCCGGTTCCGCCATAATCGAAAGGATGACCGAGCGCCCATGCTGGGACGCCTATTTCATGCAGATAGCGCATCTGGTTGCCACGCGGGCGACCTGCCCGCGCCGTCAAGTAGGCGCCCTGATCGTCCGCGACAAGCGAATCGTTGCGACAGGCTACAACGGCGCGCCCAGTGGGCTTCCCCATTGCCCTCCCGGCGGGCCGGATCACGACTGGCCCGAAGGCTGCATGCGCGCCGGCCATTGCATCCGTTCGCTGCACGCCGAGCAGAACGCGCTGCTTCAGGCCGCAAAGATCGGCGTGGCGTGCGAGGGAGCGACGCTGTACGTCACCTGTCAACCGTGCAACACCTGTGCGAAGATGGCCATCAACGCGGGCATCGTGCGCGTCATCTACGAGGGCGATTACCCGGACGACTTCTCCCTGGAGCTGTTCCGCCTGTCGAAGCTTGAGGTCTTCAGGTACCGTGACGGTGAGCTAGAGGAGTTGGAGTACACGGTTTGATCACGTTGTTGGCGACTCTGGCCGACCCGCACAAAACGCGGTTTCTGGCCGGGTTCCGGATGCCGTTGCTGGCGGGGCTGATCGCGCTGGCGGCGTGTTGGTTCCTGACGCCGTACGTGCGGCGGTTGGCCATCAGCCAGGGCGCCATCGACGGCCCCAAGCGGGACGAGCGGCGCGTCCACAAGGCGCCGATCCCGCGGTGGGGCGGATTGGCCATCTTCGGCGGACTGCTGGTGGCGCTGGCCGTATGCCTTCCGCTGGCGCAGATGCGCCCGCCGGTACCGGCGTGGCTGATCGGCATGTTGGTGGGCGGCGGCCTGCTGGTGGTGCTCGGGGCGCTGGACGACCTGTACGACTTCCCCGCCCGACTGCAGCTCGTCTACCTGCTCGCGATCGGCGTGGCCATCCAGTACGTCTTCGACCCCGCGGGGCGGGTGCAAATCGCCGGCACGATGACCAGCATGCCCTGGCTGACCAGCCTGTGGCACGACTTCGGTTGGCTTTCGGTTCCGATCACGGCCATCTACATCTTCGTGGTGACGAAAACGATGGACACGATCGACGGGCTCGACGGACTTGCCGCCGGCATCGCGGCGATCGCCGGGGCGACCCTGTCGATCATCGCCTCCATCGGCGGGCAGCCGCGCGTGGCGCTCGTGGCTGCGGCGGTCGCCGGAAGCTGCATCGGTTTCCTTCGGTTCAACTACAACCCGGCGCGCATCTTCATGGGCACCGGCGGCGCGCAACTGCTCGGGTTCGTCTTGGCCTGCATCAGCATCGTGGGCGCCATGAAGACCGCCGCGGCGGTCGCGCTGTTCATCCCCCTGCTCGTCTTTGGCGTGCAGTTCTTCGACGCCGTTCAGGTGGTCATTCGGCGCGTCGTCGGCCGGCAGCCGATCCTGCAGGCCGACAAACGGCACCTGCATCACGCGCTGCTCGAGAAGGGCCTGACGCAGCGACAAGCCGTCTGGATCCTCTATCTCGTCGCCATGGCCCTCTGCGGCGTCCTCCTCTATATCGTGAAGCTCCATGGGTAAACCTCGCGTCGTTTTCGTAGTCGGCACTCGCCCGGACGCCATAAAGACGGCTCCGGTGGTGAACGAGTTTCTCGGATACCCCGGCCAGGTGGAGACCGTGCTCATCTCGACGGGCCAGCACCGCGAGATGCTCCAGCAGGCGCTCGACGCCTTCGGCCTGCAGCCCGACCGCGATCTGGCGGTCATGCGCCACGGCCAGAGCCTGGCCGACGTCACCGGGCGTGCGCTGGACGGACTGGACGACGCATTCGAGGACCTGCGGCCGGACATGGTGTTCGCGCAGGGAGACACGACGACCACGTTCGTTGCAGGCCTAACGGCATTCTATAGACATATCCCGTTCGGTCACGTCGAGGCCGGCTTGCGCACGGACACGATTTGGGACCCGTTCCCGGAGGAGTTCAACCGGCGGGCCGTGGGGCTCTTCGCGGCGCAGCATTACGCCCCGACGCCGCTCAGCGCGGAGAACCTGATACGCGAGCGAGTGGCCGAGAAGGACATCTTCATCACCGGCAACACCGGCATCGACGCGGTGCAGGCGGTCGCACGGCAACGGCAACAGACCTGGTTCCCCGACCACAACGGACGCATCCTCCTGCTCACCACCCACCGGCGCGAGAACTGGGGCCTGCCCCAGCAGCGGATCGCCGAGGCGGTCCGCGAAGTGCTGCGGCGACACGAGGACGCCCTGCTGGTGGTCTCCATGCACCGCAACCCCAAGGTGCGCGAAACGCTCAAGAGCGTTCTGGGCAACGAACCCCGCGTCCAGATGATCGAGCCGCCGGAATACGCGGAGTTTGTTAAGCTCATGGAGCGATGCGACCTGATCTTTTCGGACAGCGGCGGCGTCCAGGAGGAGGCCCCGGCCTTCGGCAAGCCGGTACTGGTGCTTCGGCGCACCACGGAGCGGCCGGAGGGGGTATCTGCCGGCGTGGCGCTGCTGGTCGGCACGGACAAGGGACGGATCATCGAGGAAGGGCGCCGGCTCCTGGACGATCCCGAGGCATATCGGGCCATGGCGCACGCCGCCAGCCCCTACGGCGACGGACGAGCCGCGGCGCGTGTGCGCTACGCCGCGCTCAAACACCTGGGGGTTGAGACGCCCGAGGAGAAGATGTGGGCCTGCTCCAAGCGGTGATCCTCGGCCTGATCCAGGGCCTTACCGAATACCTTCCGATCAGCAGCAGCGGGCACCTCTATCTCGTGCCCGCGCTCACCGGTTGGGCGGACCCCGGCGCAGGCTTCTCGGCGGTGATCCAGCTCGGCACGATGCTGGCGGTTGTGATCTACTTCTGGCAGGACATCGTGAACACAATGAAGGGCTGGACCAAGGGGTTCCGGGGCGGCGACGCCGCCAAGACCCCCGAGAGCCGCCTGGGTTGGGCCGTGGCGATAGGCACGCTCCCGGTGGTGGTTTTTGGTCTGGCCTTCCAGCACTCGATCGAGAACACGTTCCGCTCGCCCTACGTGGTGGCCTCCACGTTGATCCTTCTGGCGCTCGTTCTGGGGGCGGCCGAACTGGTCGGCAAGCGCAAGCGCGGCCTGGAGACGATCACCGCGAAGAACGGCCTGGTGGTCGGGCTCTGGCAGGCGCTGGCGCTGGTTCCCGGTTCCAGCCGGAGCGGATGCACCATCACCGGAGCGCTCTTCTCGGGATTCGACCGGCCGACGGCGGCCCGCTTCTCGTTCCTGCTCTCCATTCCGGCGGTGGTGCTCTCGGGCCTGTACGAGCTGTACAAGCAGCGGCACGACCTCCTCGGCCCCGGCATGCTGGTCCCGACGATCGTGGCGACGCTCGTGTCCTTCGCGACCGGCTACCTGGCCATCAAGTTCCTGATGGCCTACCTGAAGAAGCGCACGACGCTCGTCTTCATCGTCTACCGGGTGGTGTTGGGCTTGGTCGTGCTGTTCCTGGCGTTCGGAGGGCGCTTTGACAACCTGCCGGTCGAGGCGGCGCGCCCCGTGCCGGCAACGGTCGCAGCGAGGTAAGCAAGATGCGGTTCGCGGGTCGCAAGAAAGCGCCGAACGTCACTCCGCTGGTGCTCATCGTGGGGCTGGGCAACCCGGGCCCGCAGTACGCGCGCACGCGCCACAACGTGGGCTTTGAGGCGCTTCAGGCGTTGGCGGCCCGGCACAAGGTGCGCATGGAGTTCCGCAACCGCGCCCAGATCGGCGTGGGCTTCATGAGCGGCACTCCGGTGGCGCTGGTCAAGCCGATGACCTTCATGAACCTGAGCGGCCAGGCCGTGGCGCCGCTGGCGAAGCAGTACGGCATCCCCCCCGAGCGCATCTTGGTGGTCGCCGACGACCTGGACCTGCCGGTCGGGAAGGTGAAGATGAAGCCGAAGGGCAGTTCGGGCGGACACAACGGCCACAAGTCGATCATCGAATGCCTGCGGTCGGAGGACTACCCGAGGATCAAGGTCGGCATCGGCAAGGGCGGAGACGACGCGATCAACCACGTGCTCAACCGGTTTTCGCCCGACGAACGGGCGCTGATCGACTCCGCCATCGCGCGGTGCGTGGAGGGGTGCGAGTCGTTCGTCACCGAGGGGCTCGAACGCGCGCTCACGCGCGTCAACGCCGGCTAGACCAGCAGCGCCTCGCGCCGCCTTTCGACGTAGGTGTGCTGAGGCGAAAGCAGCAGCAGCGCCCCGGGGCACGATTGCCACATCGACCGGTTGCGGCCCATGCTCGTCCGGAAGACCAGCATCCCCTCGCGCGTGCGGAACCAACCGCTTTCGCACGGCCCCGTGGTGAGCATCACGTACATCCCCGGCAGCACTTCGACCTCGTCCGGAAAGAGGTGGACTCCGTCGGCCACCCGACCGAGCTCTACGGCGACCTCGCCCGCGACGGCGTGGCCCCGTAGGTTCACCCGCATCGCGCCCTGGTTCTGCAGGAGCACGAACTCGTCAGCGGGATCCCCGCTTCGCTGAACGCCCACGATACGAATCATCACCCGGCCTCAACCTTGGGACGTTAGGGCACATCGCTTCGATGCGGCGTTTCGCCCTCATTCGGCGATTCGAGGTCGGCCTCAAGGTTGGCCAGCGCTCGGTCCAGCACCGCGCACGCCATGCCCAGGTCGGCGGCCGGAATGGAACGGGCCATGATCGCCTCGGATTGCTCCACCAGCGCGACCACCCTCTTCATGAGCGAACGCGAACGGTCGGTGAGTTCGAGCCGCTTTACGCGCCGGTCCTTCTCGGAGGGGACCTGCGAGAGCAGACCCTTCTTCACCTGCGACTGGACCGTCTCGCTGAGCGTGGCCGGCGTAACGCCGAGCCGCCGCGCCACCTCGACCTGCGAAGCGTCCGCTCCCGCCCCCAACACCGCGCTGAGCAGTTGGAACGCGTTCCACGACAACCCCAGTCCGGCCAGGCGCGGCTCCAGCCAAGCCGACTGCACCTCGTAGACCGCGGCAATTCGGTAGCCAATCAATTGGGTCGCCATACGATGAGGTTACCTTATACTCGGCCCCAGCTGCGGATGCGGCGGAACCGGGTATCCCTGGCGGAGATGGCGGGGCTGGGCCGGTGGCGGGAATGGGCGAAGGGGGCGAAGCGCGAGGCGCTCACGCTCTACTACGCCGGCCGTGACCCCCGCACGCCGCTCGCGGCCAAGCTGGTGGCGGGCGCGGTCGTGGCGTATGCGTTCTGCCCCATCGACCTGATCCCGGACTTCATCCCGGTGCTGGGCGCGCTGGACGACCTGGCGCTGCTGCCCTTGGGGGTGGCGCTGGCCCGCCAGATGGTCCCCAGGCAGGTGCTGGACGAGTGCCGCGCGCTGGCGGAGCAGGCCGCCGAACGCCCGCGCAGCCGATGGATGGCCCCGGCCATCGTGGCGGTCTGGCTGCTGGTCGCGCTGTGCCTGCTGCGCCTGGTGCTGCGCGCCTAGTTCCGGCGAACCACGCGCGGGGCGAACGCCTGTTCGAGCCGTCCAATGCGCGCTCGGAGCGCCGCGCGAAGCTGCCGCACATCGGCCACCTCGCCGTTTGTGGGTTCGTCCAACGTTATCCCCATGCGCATCGGGGCCATCAACAGGTCGCCGCCCGGGGCGTCGTCCAGGCCGATCAGGTGCCCAAGCTCATGCATCACCACCTGGGTCAGCTCCTCCTCGCTGAGCGAGCGCCCCCGGTACGCCACGGCGATGGATATCGTGCCGTGGCATTGGGCGGTGTGCCGGCGCGCGCTCCACTGGTATTGGCGTTCCAAGCGGATCAACCCGAGCGCGTTCGCGCCCTGATCTGGGATGGCGGGTACGAACTCAACGACCACCTGCGGCGCCTCGGACGGCGAAACCAGGTTGACGGGCATGTCGCCCTCCAGACGGGTTTTCCACACTTCAAGCGCCTTGGCCACGGCCCGCCGGCGCTCCTCCGCGCGCGGCCCAAGCGAGGCCTCTTGGATGCCGAGCCGCACCCCGTCGCTCATCAGCGCCCCGCCCAGGCGGGCGAGCGCCAGGTGTTTGTCCGGGTCGGACGTGGCGCGGTCCGCGTGCGCAACGCTCTGCTTGAGCTGCGAGGTGGCGCTGTCGGGCAGATCCTGGGCCAGCAGTTGAGCGACAAACCCAACCGCCAACAGAAGAAGCAGACTGACACGGGAAAAGCGGTAACGCATGGCAGGTCCATCCCCTCTTTGCCGCCATGCGGTCCCCGATCGCCACGCAAGATGGCCGGAACGCAACGCAACGCGCCGTACAGGAACGGTGTAAGTACAGGGAGAGGTACCACCACCGCCATGCAAGGCTATTACCGCTTTCCCGCCATATACGGCGACACCGTCGTCTTCGTCAGCGAGGACGACCTGTGGAGCGTGCCGGCCTCCGGAGGGGTCGCGCGCCGCTTGACGTCGAACCTGGCCGCCATCGCCTCCGCATGCTTCTCACCTGACGGCAAGACGCTGGCCTTCACAGGCCGCGAGGAGGGGGCCGCCGAGGTGTACACGATGCCCGCCGAGGGTGGGCCGGTGCGCCGGGTCACCCACCTGGGCGTTGTCAGCAACGTGCTCGGCTGGAACCCGGAGGGCGACCGAATCCTCTTCGCCAGCATCGCCGGACGGCCATTCAACAACCCGACCGTCGTCTACGCGGTCCCGCCCGAGGGCGGCCTGCCGCAGCTCATGCCCTGGGGTCACGCGGTCAGCGTCGCCGTGGCGCCGGGAGGGCGCGTGGCGATCGGGCGCAACAACACCGATCCGGCCCGCTGGAAACGGTATCGGGGCGGCACCGCCGGCGACATCTGGGTCGACGCCGAGGGCCACGGCGACTTCCACCGGCTGATCGCGCTGAAGGGGAACCTGGCGCGACCGATGTGGATCGGCGACCGGGTCTACTTCGTCTCGGACCACGAGGGGATCGGGAACCTATACTCCTGCGCCCCGTCGGGCGAGGACCTGCGCCGCCACACGTCGCGGACCGACTTCTACGTGCGCTTCCCTGCCACGGACGGCAGACGCATCGTATATCATGCGGGCGCGAACCTATACGTATTCGACCCCGCCACCGGCGACGACAGGCTGGTCGAGGTGGAGTACCTCAGCCCGCAGGTGCACCGTCAACGCAAGTTCGTTGAGGCCTCCAAGTACCTGGAAGGCGCATCGCTCCACCCGCAGGGGCACTCGCTGGCGGTCAACGCGCGCGGCAAGAGCTTTGCGATGGGCGCCTGGGAGGGCGCCGTGGCGCAGCAACACCCGGACGTCGAGGACCCGATCCGCTGCCGGCTCACGGCATACCTGAACGACGGCGAGCGGCTGGCGACCGTGACCGACCTGGACGGCGTGGACGCCATCGAGCTGCACCGCCTGGACGGAAGCGAGAGCCCGGTTCGCCTGGAGGGCCTCGACCTGGGGCGGACCGCCGCCCTGGTGGTTTCCCCGACCGCTGACCACCTGGCGCTCGCCAACCATCGCAACCAGCTGGTGTTCGTGGACCTGGAAGCGAAGACCGCGACGGTGGTCGACGAGAGCGCCCACAAGCCGATCCAGGGCATGGCGTGGTCGCCCGATGGGCGATGGCTGGCCTACGGGTTCGCCGACAGCGCCTTCACGACCGCCATCCGGGTGTGGGACCGCACCACGGGCGAGCGCCACGACGCGACCGAGCCGATCCTCCACGACGTTGAGCCGGCGTTCGACCCCGAGGGCAAGTACCTGTACTTCATCGGCGCGCGCGAGTTCAACCCCGTCTACGACAACCTCCACTTCGACCTGGGGTTCCCCGCCGGGACAAGGCCGTACCTGGTGACCCTGCGCGCCGACCTGCCGTCGCCGTTCCTGCCCACGCCACGGCCGTTGCAGGAGGCGCCGAAGCCGAGCGCCAAGCCCGACGAGAAGAAGGACGAGGAGAAGAAGGAAGGACCGGAGCCCGTGGTCATCGACTGGGAGGGGATCGCGAACCGCGTGCTGCCGTTCCCGGCGCCGGAGGGGATCTACGGCCAGATCGCCGGCATCAAGGGCAAGGCGATCTACAGCTCGTTCCCGGTAGAGGGGGCCGTCCAGGCCGACTTCTTCGGCGAACCGCAGCCCAAAGGCACGCTGCACGCCTACGACTTCAAGGAGCAGAAGGCTGAGGCGCTGGTCAGCCCGATCTCGGACTTCCAGGTCGGACGCGACGGCCAGACGCTGCTCTACCGCTCGGGCAAGCGGCTGCGCGTCGTGGCCGCGGGCGCGAAGGTCGAGGACAAACCCGGCGAGGGCGACCCCAACGCCCCGACCCGCAAAACCGGCTGGATCGACCTCGGCCGCATCAAGCTGTGCGTCGAGCCGGCGCAGGAGTGGCGGCAGATGGCGCGCGAAGCCTGGCGGCTGCAGAAGGAGTTCTTCTGGACCAAGGACATGTCGCAGATCGACTGGGACGACGTGTGGAACGCCTACTCGCCGCTCATCGACCGGGTGGGCACGCGCGGCGAGTTTTCGGACCTGGTATGGGAGATGCAGGGCGAGCTCGGCACGTCGCACGCCTACGAGTTCGGCGGCGACTACCGCCCCGGCCCGAGCTACCCGCAGGGCTTCCTCGGCGCGGACTTCGCCTGGGACGAGGCGGCGGCGGGATACGGGATCACGCACATCGTGCGGGGCGCTCCGGGCGAGCCCAAGGCGTTCTCGCCGCTGGCCGCGCCGGGCGTCAACGTGCGCGAGGGCGACGTGCTGAAGGCGATCGACGGCCGCAAGCTGGCCGCCGACGTGCTGCCCCAGCAACTGCTGACCGACCTGCCGGAGTGCGAGGTGCGCCTGCGCGTGGCCGACGCGGAGGGCAAAGAGCGGGAGGTCACGGTCAAGACGCTCGCCTCGGAACTGCCCGCCCGCTACCGCGAGTGGGTGGACGCCAACCGCAAGGCGGTCCACGAGGCCACCGGCGGCAAGGTCGGTTACGTACACATCCCCGACATGGGCGCATCCGGCTATGCCGAGTTCCACCGGACCTACCTTTCCGAGGTTCGGCACGACGCGCTCATCGTGGACGTGCGGAACAACCGGGGTGGGCACGTTTCGCCGCTGATCCTGGAGAAGCTCGCGCGCCGGCGCATCGGCTACGACGTCGGGCGATGGCAGGAGCCCGAGCCCTACCCGCCGTTCTCGGTGGCCGGGCCGATGGTGATGCTGACCGACCAGTTCGCCGGATCCGACGGCGACATCGTGAGCCACAGCTTCAAACTGATGGGGCTCGGCACGCTCATCGGGATGCGCACGTGGGGCGGGGTGATCGGCATCTGGCCGCGCAACCCGCTGGCGGATGGTTCGCTGACCACGCAGCCGCAGTTCTCGTTCTGGTTCAAGGACGTGGGCTGGGGCGTGGAGAACTACGGGACCGACCCGGACATCGAGGTGGATTTCACCCCGATGGACTTCGCCCGGGGCGAGGACCCGCAGCTCAAGGTCGGCATCGAAGAGGTGCTGAGGCGCCTCGAGGCCAATCCGCCGGCCAAGCCCAGCTTTGCCGACCGGCCCAACCTCTCGCGTCCGAAGTCGCTCTGACGGCGCTCGGGGAACGGCTCGCCGGTACCGGGTGGCCGTTGTAGGGGCGATTCACGAATCGCCCCTACGCAGTTGGTGGTCGCCGCCCGCCCCCAGGTTGGGCGAGGCCGTTGACCAGAAGGGTGGCCGGGGTGACGCGAAGCGTTCACCCCGGTCCGAAGGACAACGTTCTCCTCGGCGCGTCGCAGTCCGCTCGCCGACATACCTGGCCAGGCCGCAGCCGCGCATTTCCCCCGCCGTAGCCGCAGGCGTACGGAGGGGGTGCAGGGGGAGGCCGGTATTCGCTCGCCGGCGCCTTCGG
>CAZIIS010000021.1:0-10154 GCA_964539295.1 uncultured Fimbriimonadaceae bacterium
GTACTCGCGCGTGTGGTCGGTCGAGGGCGACGTCGGGTCGTTGCCGTGGTCGGCGCTTAGCAGCAGCAGGTCGCCCTCGCGCAGCCCCGCCAGCACCCGGCCGAGCACGCCGTCGAACGCCTCCAGGCACTTGGCGAACCCGACCACGTCGTTCCGATGGCCGTACAACATGTCGAAGTCCTCGAAGTTGGCGAAGATGAACCGCGCGTCCGACTCCAGCGCCTCGAAGAGAAGCTGCTCATGCTGGGCGTTGCTCGCCGTGCGCCGAACCGGCCGGAAACCGCGGCCCGCGAACAGCTCCGGGACCACGCCGATGCCGAACACGTCCCCCACGTCGTCGATCAGGTTCGGCGGGGCGGGCAGCGGAAAATCGCGGCGGCGGCCAGTGCGGGTGAACCCCTCGGCGGGCGAGCCCACGAACGGCCGGGCGATCACCCGCTGCAGGTCGTGCGGCGCCACGCAGAGCCCCCGCGCCACCCGGCACATCTCGTACAACCGCTCGACGGGGATCGCCTCCTCATGGCAGGCGATCTGGAACACGCTGTCGGCGCTGGTGTAGACGATGGGGCGACGGGTTCGCAAGTGCTCCTCGCCCAACTCGGCGATGATCTCCGTTCCGCTGGCGGGTTTGTTGCCCAGCACCGGGCTGCCGACCGCCCGCTCGAACGCGCCGATCAACTCAGGGGGAAAGCCGCGCGGGTAGGTGGGGAACGGCTTGGGCGTCAGCACCCCCATCAGTTCCCAGTGGCCGGTGACCGAGTCCTTCCCCGCGCTCAACTCGCGCAGCCGCCCGTACCGCGCGCCCAGGCCGCCCGGCAGGTCGAAGCGAGGGGCGTCCACCCCGCACGCCGCCAGAAGGCCGCATGCGGCCAGGTTCGGGGCCGAGAAGCCGCCCACCGCCTCCCACACGTGGCGGACCGTGGCGGGTTCGTCCAGGTCTCCAAACGCTGCGGCGTCGGGCGCAGGCCCGGCGCCGCAGCCGTCAAGGATGACCAGAATCGCGCGTCGTTTCCCTTCGGGGAGCAACGTCTACTTCACGTCCTCGCGGAGGCCCTCTCGTGCCGGTCGAAGCGGCCTCGGCCCGGGCAACTCGCACAATGCGGCCAGCTTCATGGACGATTTGTCAACCTTGTAGATCATGCGTCCCTGAAGGACGTAGAGGAAACCATCGTCCTGCAGCATTACCGGCTGGCCGCCCATGCCGGGCCCCATCTGCATCATTATCGGCGGTTGCGGCACGGCATCCGGCGGAATCTGCGCGTGGGCCAGTCTGGAGGGGGTGGCGAGCGCTAGCGCGCCGAGCCCAATCACGGCCAGCAAAGCTGCGAGCAATGTTCGCTTCATCTGCTTCTCCATTCGGCCTCAAGGCCTGCCCGGCAGTATAGCCGCAGCTAGGCGCCGGCCGAGCCCCGGTGAGCCTCGTTCAGCGTGATCGAGACGCGCGTGATGCGCCGTCGGGCCATGTTGTCCACCCGCAGCCGGCCGATCGGCAGTTCCACGGCGTCGCCCATGCGCGGGACCCGCTCCAATCCCTCGGTGATCAGCGTCGCGAGGGTCTCCGTGGTGTGCTCCTCGTCCTCGTGCTCGACCTTCAGGAAGTGCAACAACTCGTCGTAGCGCACGTCGGCGCGCGCCACCACGCGCATCTCGCTCACCCGTTCGATCGGCGGGCGCTCGCTCTCCAGCCGGTCCTCCAGGTCGCCGAACACCTCCTCCACCACGTCCTCGAGCGTCAGGAGCCCGCTCGTGCCGCCGTATTCGTCGCGCACGATCAGGATCTGCGTCTTCGACTCCCGCATGCGGCCGATCACGCGGTCCAGGCCGAGGTTCTCCGGGACGAACTCCGCCGGGCGCATCACCGTTTGCAGGGAGAACGGCTCGACGCCCATCGCCCCCACGATGTCCTGCAGGTAGACCACGCCCACCACCTCGTCGATGTCGCCCCGGCAGACGGGGATCCTACTGTGGGGGATCTGCTTGAGCTTGGCCACGACCTGCTCCAGTTTCGCGTCCACGTCCAGCCAGCCCATATCGAGCCGGTGGACCATGATGTCCGCCGCGTCCAGGGTATCCAGCTTGAGCGCGCGGGTCAGGAAGTCCGCCTGCGGCTCATTGAGTTGCCCTTCCGACTCCCCGGCCCGCACGAGCAGCGCCAACTCCTCCGGCGTGACGCCCGTACCCTTGGCCACCCCCATGTCCACGTGGAACGGCCTCAGCAGCAGCGCGCCCGCCCACTGGGTCAACCATACGAGCGGCTTGAGCACCGTGACCGCCCAATCGGTGAGGGTGATGGTGACCGTCGCCGCGCTCTCCGGGTGGCGGATGCAGAGGTACTTGGGAACCAGTTCGCCGAGCACGACGAGCGGGAAGGCCACCAGGACGATCGACAACGCCGCAACCACGCCTTGGGGCGCCCACACCAAGTACTGGGCCAGTCGCGCGGCGATCGGCTCCTCGGCGATGGCGCCCATCGAGATGCTGAACAGCGTGATGGCCACCTGGATGCCCGCGACGTAGGTCGGCATGTTGTCCAGGGCGTGCAGCACGCGGCCCGCCGCCCGGTTGCCGTGCTTGGCCATGGACTCCAGACGCGTGCGGCGCGACCCTACCAGGCCGTACTCGGCCGCGACAAAGAACGCGTTGCCCAGCATCAGCAACAGGCCGGCGACCGCAGTCACCCTAGGGTCGGATTCCATGACTAGCCCCGATTGTAGCCGAGGAGCGCATGCTGCTCGGCGGACAACCCGTACAGCAGCACGTGAGCGCGGTAGTAGTAGGCCGTCCCCTGGAAGCCCAGCCCGCACTTCATCAGCACGTTCTGCGAGCGCACGTTGTCGTACAGGGTGATGCCCAGTATCTCGCCCAAACCGATCTCCCCGAAGCCGAACTCAAGGCAACGCTTGGCGCCTTCGGTCGCGTAGCCGTGCCCCCAGAACTCGGGCAGCAGCGTGTAGCCGACCTCGACGTCGGGCGTGTTGTCCAGGCGGCAGATGCCGCACCGGCCAATGAACTCACCCGTGGCCTTCAGCCGCACGGCGAACATGCCGAAGCCGTTGTCGGCCCAGTGCCGCGCCATGCGGGTCACCGCCAGGTCGGCCACCTCCGGCGCGAGCGGCACGCCCGAGCCGACCCAGCGCATCACCCGCGCATCCCCGTAAAGTTGCCGGAAATCGCCGAAGTGCGCCTCTTCCACCGGCGTAAGGATGAGTCGTTCAGTCTGTAGATTCATCGAAAGCTCTGACCCGGCGTCCCGGGCCTTCATAATGATGCCATGCTCGAGCAAGGCGTTTACCCCGCTGCCGTCACGCCGTTCAGCCAGGATGGGCGTGTGGACCTGGCATCGGTGGCGCGCCTGCTTGCCTTCTTCGAGGCCTCGGGATGCAAGGGGGCGGTGTTGGCCGGCACGACCGGCGAAGGTCCCTCGCTGAGCGCCATCGAGAAGCGCGACCTGATCCGGGCCGCAACCTCGTTGCGGGGCAAGCTCGACCTGCTTCTCGGCGTCGCCACGCCCAGCCTGAGCGAGGCGGAGTGGCTGTGCAAACAGGCCAACGCCGCCGGGGCGCGCGGCGCCCTGCTGATGGCGCCCTTCTACTTCCGTGGCGCCGCCGCGGTCGACGTTCGCGACTGGTTCCTCCGCGTGATGGACGTCTCGGGCTGCGACGTGATCGTCTACAACTTCCCGCAGATGACCGGCTTCCGCATGGACGGCGAGTTCCTCGCCTCGCTGGCCGACCACTCGCGGTTCACGGGCGTCAAAGACAGCAGCGGCGAACGCGCCAACCTCGACGAGTATCGGCAGGCGGTCGGGCCGCACAAGCGGCTGTTCACCGGCGACGAGACGTTACTTCTCGACGCGCTGAAGGCCGGCTGGAACGGCTCGATCAGCGGCGCCGCCAACGTCGTCCCCAGTTGGCTGACGAAGGTCGTCTCCGCCTGGCTCAAGGGAGAGGAGGAGTCCGCCGCCGCCACCTTTGCGGTCCTCGAACCCGCGCTCGAGGCGATCCGTTCCGCCACGCAACCCGCCACCAACAAGGCCGTGCTGAAGGCGTTCGGTACCCTCGCCCGGTCAGACGTGCGGCTGCCGCTGCACGCCGCCGAGGCGGACGACCTGATGGCCAAGCTCCGCGAGCATCTGGGCGTGAAGTCCAACGCGCCAAGTATCTGACATCGCTGCCTTGCGCGGTGGCCGGCGCTAGTAGAATGGCGGTAACGTCTGTGCCGCTCGCAAAAGCCCGCGGCGGCTCGGTAGAGGTAGGAACTTGCGCCCCATGATGTGCCTTCTCGCCACCGGTTTGACGCTTGCCGCTTCCCTTTCGTGCACCGGCGCTCCGCCCAGACCGGGCGCCGACGGCGCCGTGCGCTCTGGCGCCTTGGCCCCCTTGGTCGCCACCGCGCCGACCTCTGCGCCCAACGGCGGCTCGGACTGGCCCAACTTCCGCGGCCCCAGCTTCAACGGTATCTCGCCGGAGACCGGCCTGAACAAGGACTGGCAGGCCAAGCCGCCCCGGATGCTGTGGAAGACGCCGATGGGCGATAACGGTTACGCCGGACCGTCGGTCGCCAACGGCCTCGTCTACATCATCGACCACCAGGGCGGCGAGGACATCTTCCGCGCCATCGACCTGAACACCGGCAAGGACGCCTGGACCTACCGCTACCCTGACGCCGACGCCGACAACTACGGCTTCTCGCGCTCGACGCCCACCGTCTCGGGCGGCAAGGTGTACGCGGTCAGCCGGTTGGGCAAGGTCTACTGCCTGGACGCCAAGACCGGCAAGCCGATCTGGTACCGCGACATGACCAGCGAGTTCGGCGGCCGTCGACCCAGTTGGGAGTACGCGTGGTCGGTGCTCATCGACGGGAACAAGGCGATCGCCGTGCCTGGCGGACCGGCCGGCGCCTTGGTTGCGCTCGACAAGGAGACCGGCAAGACGATTTGGCAGGGAGGGGGCGACGAGGGCTCGGGCTACTCCACGCCGGTCCTGGCGAACCTGGCCGGCCGCAAGCAGTACGTGGTCTTTTTGGCCAAGTGCATCGTCGGCGTCGACCCAGAGAGCGGCAGGCAGCTTTGGCGGTATCCGTGGGAGACGGCCTACGACGTGAACGCCGCCAACCCGATCGTGATCGGCGACAACGTGTTCGTCTCTTCGGGTTACGAACACGGGTGCGTCATGCTCAACCTTTCCAGCGGCCAACCCAAGGTCCGCTGGCAGAACCGGGAGATTAAGGCGCACTTTGCTTCCGCCGTCGTGAGCGGCGGCTACCTCTACGGTACCGGCGACCCCGGCATGCTCAAGTGCATCAACCCGGCCAACGGCCAGAGGTTGTGGGAGCAGGGCGGCTTCGACAAATCCGGCGTCATCGCCGCCGACGGCGTGCTCTTCACGCTGACCGCAGACGGAACGCTCGTGATGGTCAAGCTGAACCCCGGCCGGTACCAGGAGCTGGGCCGCGTGCGTCCGCTCGGCGGCGAGAGCTGGACGGCGCCGGTCCTGGCACAGGGCAGGCTGTTGGTGCGAAACAAAGGTGCCCTCTGCTGCATCGACCTTAGGTGAGTCCCTCAAACCCGTCCATGGGCGCCCATAATGGCGCCCATGAGTGCATCGACGCAAACAACGCCCGCCGCCGGCGTGGCGTGGGACTTGACGGACCTCTTCTCCTCCCCGGACGACCCCAAGATCGAGGCGTCGTGGGCCGAGGCGCACCGGGCAGCGGACGCCTTCGCCGCCAAGTACCGCGGCAAGCCGGCGATCGGCGCCCTCACTCCGGCCGAACTCGCCGCGGCCATCGCCGAACTGGAGAACCTGGCCCAGCAAGCGTCGAAGCCGGCCATCTACGCCAACCTGGTCTTCTCCGCCAACACAAGCGACCCTAAGAACGGGGCGTTCATGCAGGCGCAGATGGAGAAGGCGTCCGAGGTGCAGGTCAAGCTCATGTTCTTCGACCTGGAGTTGCAGGACGCGCCCCAGGCCTGGATCGACGGCTGCCTGGCCGATCCGGCCATGGCTAACTATGTTCATCATTTGAACGTCGTTCGGGCCTTCGCCCCGCACAAGCTGAGCGAACCCGAAGAGGTGCTTCTCGAGCAGGTGGCCAACACCGGTTCCCGGGCCTGGGTTCGGCTGCACGACGAGCTCACCGCCAACCACGCGTTCCACCTGGTGCGGCCGGGCAGCGACGTGGCCGAGCCGATGACTCAGGAGCAGGTGCTCGACCTGCTTCACGAACCCGATCGGGAACTCCGCCAGGCCGCTGCCGACGCCCTCTCCCGGGGTTTGGCCGAGCTTCAGCGCCCCGTGGTCTTCACCTACAACACGCTGATGGCGGACAAGAAGCTGGAGGACGGCCTGCGCAAGCACCCCTACGCCGAGCACTCGCGCCACCTGAGCAACGAGCTCGACAAGGAGACGGTGAACCTGGTGATGCAGCTCTGCAAAGAGCGCGGCGACCTCGTCGCCCGCTTCTACGACGTCAAGCGCGAGGTGCTCGATCTTCCGGAACTCACCCACATCGACCGCTACGCGCCGCTCTTCGAGAGCACCGAGCAGGTGGATTGGCAGACCGCCAAGGAGATGGTGCTCGAAGCCTACGGCGCGTTCAGCCCGACGATGGCCCAGTGCGCAGCCGAGTTCTTCGACAAGCGCTGGATCGACGCCGAGAGCCGCAAGGGCAAGACCGGCGGCGCCTTCTGCGCCAGCATCACCCCCGACACCCACCCGGTGGTGCTGCTCAGCTACCTTGGCAAGCTAGGCGACGTGATGACGCTCGCCCACGAGCTCGGGCACGGCGTCCACGGCTCGCTCGCCCGGCAGCAGACCTACTTCAACATGCACGGCACGCTGCCGATGGCCGAGCTCGCCTCCATCTTCGGCGAGATGCTGGTGTTCGAGAAGGTCGTCTCCACCGCCACCCCAAGGGACCAGATGGCGCTCTATGCCAACAAGGTTGAGAGCATCTTCGCCAGCGTCTACCGCCAAGCCGCCATGTTCCGCTTCGAGCAGCGATGCCACGAGATGCGGCGCTCCGAGGGTGAGTTGACCGCCGAGCAGTTCGGCGAGGTTTGGCAGGAGGAGATGCAATCGATGTTCGGCGACAGCGTGAAGATGGGCGAGCAGCACAAGCTCTGGTGGAGCTACGTCGGCCACTTCTTCTATGCGCCGTTCTACGTGTACGCCTACTCGTTCGGCGAACTTCTGGCCCTGGCCATCTTCCAGAAAGCCAAGAAGGCAGGCCCGGCCTTCGCCGACCGATACCTGGACGTGCTGCGCCAGGGCGGCTCCAAGTCGCCTCACGATCTGATGGCGATGGTGGACGTCGACCTGCGCTCGCGCGAGTTCTGGCAGGGCGGCTTCGACGCGATCGAAGCGTTCGTGGCCAAGTTCGAGCGGCTCTGGCAGGCCGAGAAGGCCGACTGACGGTGCGCCCGGCCGGCCCCGGCACTGCGTCGGGGTTGGCCGAGTAGATATCATTGGGCCGACGATGCCGCAGCGGAAGGTTCCCGAACCCGTGGCCGAAAGGCTGAAGCAGCTTCCGACTACGCCGGGGTGTTACATCTACCACGACGGGAAGGGGGATGTGCTTTACGTCGGCAAGGCCGTCAACCTTCGCTCGCGCGTACGCAGCTACTTCCGCGCCAGCACCCGCCACTCCGCCCGCATCGACCGCATGGTGCGGAAGATCGCCGACATCGAGTGGATGGTCGTCGACAGCGAACTCGAGGCGTTGGTGCTCGAGTGCAACCTGATCAAGAAGCACCGCCCGCCCTACAACGTGCGGATGCGCGACGACAAGAGCTACCCGTACATCGCCATCACCCGCGAGAAGTTCCCCCGCGTCATCTTCACCCGCAACCCCAAGAAGGGCCGCGCCAAGTGCTTCGGCCCCTATACCAGCGCTTGGATGGTGCACGACACCCTCCAACTGCTGCACAAGGTCTTCCCGCTCATCCCGTGCGGCAAGAGCTGGTCGGGCCGGAACGAGCAGCGCCCCTGCCTTTACTACCACCTGGGCCAGTGCCTGGCGCCCTGCGCCGGCCTCTCGGATCCTGAGAAGTACGCCGAGGTGTTGGCCGAGGTCGAGTCGTTCCTCAAGGGCAAGCAGGACGCCATCGCGGCCGGGATCCGGCGCGAGATGGAGGAGGCCGCCCAGGGTCTCGACTTCGAGCGCGCCGCCGTGCTGCGCGACCGCCTGCAGTCGATCCAGGCGATCCAGGAACGGCAAAAGGTGATGAGCGACGACGAGGAGGACCGGGACGTGGTGGCCGTGGTGAAGGACGAGCGAGGGTCGGCGATCCAGGTGCTCTACGTGCGCGGCGGGCGGCTCATCGGCCAGCGCAGCTTCATGCTCGACGGCTCCTCCGAGGCCGCGCCCACCGAGGCGGTGCAGGAGTTCGTCAAGCAGTACTACGCCGACGCGGTAGACATCCCGCGCGAAATCCTGCTCCCGGTGGAGATCGAGGAGCAGAACATCGTCCAAAGCTGGCTGAGAAACCGCCGCGGAGCCGCCGTGACCGTCGAGGTACCGCAGACCGGCGAGCGAGCCCGGCTGGTGGACCTGGCCGCCAAGAACGCCCAAGAGGCGCTCAAGACGTTCGCCGCCGAGATCGAGCAGAAAGAGGAGTGGGCGGAGCAGGCGGTCGCCCAACTCAGCGAGGCCGTGGGGCTCAACGCCCCGGCGGCGCGGATCGAGGGGTACGACATCAGCAACATCCAGGGAACGGCCCCCGTCGGCTCGATGGTTGTGGCCGAGAACGGCGAGCCGGCCAAGGCCGAGTACCGGCGGTTCAAGATCCGCTTCCACCCGGAGGACCCGAACGACTTCGCCATGATGAACGAGGTGATCACCCGGCGGCTGCGGGCGCACCTCGACAAGGACGAGAAGTTCGTCAAGCTGCCGGACCTGATCATGATCGACGGCGGCAAGGGGCAACTCTCCGCCGCGCTTGCCGCACGCGACGAACTCGGCCTGAGCGTGCCGATGGTCGGCCTGGCCAAGAAGATGGAGATCATCTACGTCCCGGAGCGGACCGCGGCGGCAGACGGCGCCGGCGGCTACGAGTTCAGCGAGGTGGTGCTGCCCCTGAACTCGCCCGGCCTGCTGTTGCTTCGCCGCCTGCGGGACGAGGCGCACCGCTTCGCCATCACCTACCACCGCAAGGTGCGCGACATGCGGGCGCACGGCAGCGCTCTGGACGAGATCCCGGGCGTCGGACCACGCCGCCGACGGCTGCTGCTCCGCACGTTCGGCTCGGTAGAGCACATCCGCCAGGCTTCGGTGGAGGAGATCGCCGCCGTGCCCACCATGACCAAGACGCTGGCTGCCCAGGTGAGCGAGTTCCTCCGGCGCGAGTAGGAGCGTGTTCCGCACCCGGGGCTGATGCGAGCCCGTAGGTAAACTCGGGCCAGGATGGACCTCAAAAGCACGCTCAATCTGCCGGACGCGGACTTCACCATCCCGATGAAGGCCGACCTACCCAAACGAGAGCCGGGCATTCAGGCTCGGTGGGACGAACTCGGCATTTACGAGCGGATTATGGAGGCTCGTCGCGACGCGCCGACCTTCGTCCTCCACGACGGCCCCCCGTACACCAACGGCCCGATCCACATCGGCACCGCGCTGAACAAGGTGCTGAAGGACTTCGTTTTCAAGAGCCGCACCCTCACGGGCTACCGCGCTCCGAACGTGCCCGGCTACGACAGCCACGGCATCCCGATCGAGCAGGCGGTCATGAAGAAGATGCGGGAGAAGGGCGAGCAGTTCGAGACGCAGACCTTCCGCAAAGCGGCCCGCGAGCACTCGCACCACTTCATGGGCGTCCAGACCGAGCAATTCAAGCGGCTCGGCGTCTTCGGCATGTGGGACCGGCCGTACAACTCGATGGACTACCGGTTCGAGGCCGAGATCCTACGCATCTTCAAGCGGCTGGTGGAGAACGGTTACGTGTACCGCGGCCTTCGCCCGGTGCTCTGGAGCCCCAGTTGCCAGACCGCCCTGGCCGACACCGAGATCGTCTACCAGGACCACACTTCGCAATCGATCTTCGTGCGCTTCCCGCTGCTGGAGGACCCGAACACACTTTTTGCCGGCCTGAGCCAGGTCCACACCATCATCTGGACCACGACCCCCTGGACGATCCCGGCCAACCTCGCGGTGGC
>CAZIIS010000021.1:10254-13135 GCA_964539295.1 uncultured Fimbriimonadaceae bacterium
CGCCGAGCCGTTCATCCACAGCTACCCGCACGGCGAGCGCGACGGCCTTCCGGTCATCTTCCGCGCCACCGAGCAGTGGTTCGTGGGGATGGACCAGCCCTATCACCTCGACCCGTCCAAGACGCTTCGCCAGGTGATGCTCGAGCAGATTCAGGACGTGAAGTGGTTCCCGCCGACGGGCCAGGCGCGCCTCACGGCGATGATATCCGGACGCCCGGACTGGTGCATCTCGCGCCAGCGCCCGTGGGGCGTGGGCATCCCGGTCTTCTACGGCAAGGAGTCGGGCGAACCCGTTCTCGACCCGGCCCTCATCGAGGTCGTGGCCCAGTTGGTCGAGAAGGAGGGTTCGGACGCCTGGTACGCCCGGCCCGCCGACGAGATCCTGCCCAAGGGCTACAAGCACCCCGAGACCGGCGAAACCGAGTTCCGCAAGGAGGTCGACGTGTTCGACGTCTGGTTCGACAGCGGATGCACGTCGCTCTGCGTGCTCGAAGGGAACGTCGAGCCCCGCTGGAAGGAGGAGTGGCCGTCCGACCTCTACCTGGAGGGCTCCGACCAGCACCGCGGTTGGTTCAACGTCTCGCTGATCGTCGGCATGGGCACGCGGGGCCACGCGCCGTACCGCCAGGTCGTCACCCACGGCTGGGTGGTAGACGAGAAGGGCATGAAGATGTCCAAGCGCTTCGGCAACGTCGTCGACCCGGTCAAGGTGAGCGACCAGTACGGGGCGGACATCCTGCGCGTCTGGGTCGCCAGCGTCAACTACGAGGACGACGTGCCGTGCTCCGACCACCTGCTGAAGACGGCCGGCGACACCTACCGGCGCATCCGCAACACCTTCCGGTTCCTGCTCTCGAACCTTAACGACTACGACCCCGAGGCCAGGCCCGAGTTGCTCGACCTCGACCGCTGGGTGATGGAGAAGACTGACGCGCTGGTCGCGCAGGTGCTCGCCGCCTACGAACGCTACGAGTTCACCGCCGCCATCAACGGCATCCACAACTTCTGCGTGAACGAGCTTTCCGCCTTCTACCTGGACGCCATCAAGGACCGCATGTACTGCGACGGCGCCGACTGGCCGACGCGCCGCTCGGCCCAGGTGGCCTGCCAGTACGTGCTCGCGAACCTCGTGAAGCTGGCCGCGCCGATCCTGGCGTTCACCGCCGAGGAGGTCTACCCAAGGGTTCCCGGCGTCGAACACCTGCCGTCCGTGCATATGGAGACGATCGAGCGGGTCGACCCGGAGACGCTCAAGGCTCGCGAGGAGAACGAACTGCACGGCAGAGTCGAGAAGCTCTACGCCGAACGCGCCTGGGTTTTCTCCGAGTTCGAGAAGTGGAAGGCCGAGTCCGGCATCAAGGACAGCCAAGACGTGATCGCCACGCTCGCCACTCCCGAAGCCGAGGTGTTGCTCTCCTTTGGCGACGACCTCGCGAATCTGTTCAAGATGAGCGACGTCGAGGTCCAGCCAGGCGAGGAGCAGAAGGTGACGTTCCGCAAGAGCGCCTACTGCAAGTGCGAGCGAAGCCGCCTGCGCCGCGTTGACGTCCAGACGGTGTCCTGGCACGGCAAGCAGGTGCCGCTCTCCGCCCGCGACCGGAAGGTGCTGGGCGTTTGACCGTGGTCCGCGCCCGGAGCGAGCGATGAAGCGAAACGGCCGATTTCGGCTGTTCGTTTGGCTGTCGCTCGGCCTGCTGGTGATCGACCAGTTGGTCAAGCTCTGGGCGCGCGTCGCGGCCTCGGGCGTGGAGGGCCGTAGCCTGGTCGCCCTTTGGCCCAACGTCTTCGAGCTCAAGCTGGTTTACAACGAGGGCGTGGCGTTCGGCATGATGCAGGGCATGGGCGTCCTTCTGACCCCAGTGGCACTCGCGATCGCCATCGGCGCCGGCGTCTACAGCTTCCGCCATCCCAAGGACCCCCTCGGCACGCACGTGACCACGGCGCTGCTGGCCTCCGGGGCGATCGGCAACCTCATCGACCGCCTGGCGCTGGGGCACGTCACCGACATGTTCTGGTTCCGCCTCATCGACTTCCCGGTGTTCAACGTGGCGGACATCTGCATCACCTTTGCCGCGGTCCTGCTGGGCTGGGAGGCGCTGCGCGACTTCGTCTCCCACAAAGAGGAACCGCCGGAAACGGACAGGCCCGAGGCGTAGGCCGGCCCCTGGAACTTCCCATCGGCCGGGAATGGTCTATAATGGTGTGCCCGTGGGGGCGACAGGGTTCGACAGAGTCGGATCGACTTAGAGATGCGAGCCGAGGCGCCGTTGGCCTCGTAAAAAGCGGCAAAAAAGCAACTGCGAACGATAACTTCGCTTTCGCGGCCTAAATAGGCCCGCGCGTCCGCCAGACCCGAGTCGGTAGGGTCTGAGTCGGGCGTCGCCAAATCCGACTAGTCTAGTGGGTCTCTGTCCGCGGCCCGCCCGGCGAAACCAATCGGACTGGACGACCGCGCAGCCTGCCTCTGGGAGAGCGCGGCGTCGAGAAACAGTACAGAGGAGACGCTCGTGGGATCTTTGAGGGCGACGGCTTTGGAACGGGGTTCAATTCCCCGCGCCTCCACCAGCCTTCGCTAAAGCTACGGCTGGCAAGCCGTGGCTTCAGCGAAGGCTGCGCGCCGAAGCTTCAGCGGAGGCCGCGCAAAAAAGGTTGCTCGATACCCTCGGCTGGCAAGCCGCGGCTTTGGCGGAGCTTGTCCGCCGAAGCCCGCGCCAAAAATCCGTGTTGCAGGGCGTGGTCTGGGCGAAGGCCGGGCGCCGAAGCTTCAGCGGAGGCTGCGCACCCAAACTTGAGCGAAGGCTGCGCACAGAAGGCTGTTCCATATCGTCGGCTGGCAAGCCGTGGCTTTGGCGGAGCTTGTCCGCCGAAGCCCGCGCCAAAA
>CAZIIS010000021.1:13235-31888 GCA_964539295.1 uncultured Fimbriimonadaceae bacterium
TCGGCTGGCAAGCCGTGGCTTTGGCGGAGCTTGTCCGCCGAAGCCCGCGCCAAAACTCCGCGTTGCAGGGCGTGGCCTGGGCGAAGGCCGGGCGCCGAAGCTTTAGCGAAGGCTGCGCGCAAGAGCTTGCTCCATACCCTCGGCTTGCCAGCCGTAGCTTCAGCGAAGGCTGGGCGGGGGAGGGGCCAGACAATCCTTTGTTTCTGGCTTTGGCCAAGGAATGGCCTTGCGCCGACCGGCGCCTCTCTGCTACAACCCAGCGATGAGATACGTCTACCTGCTCCGCAGCATAGGCCATCCCATCCAGCGTTATACCGGCCTCACCTCAGACATCAGGGCACGCATTGCCAAGCACAACGAAGGCGGGTCGCCTCACACGAGCAAGTACAAACCCTGGGAACTCGTCGCCTTCATCAGGTTCGAAGACGACGACAAAGCAGCGGCTTTCGAGCAGTACCTGAAGTCAGGATCGGGCAGGGCATTTGCCAATAGGCATCTGTGGTGACGTTGCCCTGTGCGGCCTCGCCAAACCAGAAGCGCCTTTCCCACAAGGGAAAGGCGCTTCGTTCGTCTCCGCAGGCGCGAGCCCTGCTAGGCGGTCGGAGCAGCTTCGGCTTCGGCAGCGCCTTCGGCAGCGCCTTCGGCCGGCGCCTCTTCCTCGGCCTCCGCCGTCTGGCGGAGCAC
The DNA here is from genome assembly GCA_964539295.1 of uncultured Fimbriimonadaceae bacterium. Taxonomy (GTDB): domain Bacteria; phylum Armatimonadota; class Fimbriimonadia; order Fimbriimonadales; family Fimbriimonadaceae; genus CAZIIS01. The sequence goes on from CAZIIS010000021.1 coordinate 13,920, forward strand.
CACCGTCGCCACGACGACCGACTCGCCGGGGGTCAAGAACTCCACACCCTCGGGAGCGACCAGGTCCGACACGTGGATCGCTTCGCGAGCGGCGAGGCCGCTCGCATCCACCGTGATCTCGTCCGGCAGTTTGCTCACCTGCGCGTGGACCTCGACGCTGTTCATCGGGGTCATCAGCGTGCACTCGCCCTGCTTCACGGACTCCGGCTCGCCGGTAACGACCACCGGCACGGAGATGCGGATCTTGTCGGTCGAGCGGACCTCTTGTAGCGTGAGGTGGGTCACCTTGCGGCTCACCGGATCGCGCTGGATCTGCTTGACCACCACGTTCATCGGCTTGGCCGCTTCGTCGAGCGTCAGGCCGAACACGGCCGCGCCGCGCGACTCATGCAGCACCGTGCGGATATCCGTCAATGCAGCCTTGATCAGGCGGGTTTCCTTCCCGTGCCCCACAACCGCCATCGGCAGAAAGCCGCTCTTCCGCATCCTCTGCGATTCGGCGGACGACATCTGTTCGCGAGTCTGCGCCTGCAACGTAGCCATACTACTCAAGTCCTCCAACGCGACACGCTGGGAGTACCAGCGTAACGACGTTATGATAATTATACACGATGAAGCCTTGTGGATGCAAGGACCATCGCTCGGACATTGAGAACCTTTGGGTGCCTTTGAACCCAAGTTGCGGGTGGGCAGTTGCCTCCAAACAGTTAACTGAACCACATGAGTTGGAGACCGATGGGCCACAAACGCCCCGGGGTAATGGCTTCCGCAAACAGCCTATCTCGGTCTGCCATTTGCGTCGGAAAAGCGACGTTATCGCTTAGCTTACCGGCAGTGCAAGCGCATGGGGGAGCGGTCGGGCAAAAAAAGGGCGCTCCGTCTTGCGGAGCGCCAATTCCCGTGTCAGCGCTTTTTGCTGATTCTTGTGCGGTCTGCTTCCGATGCGGCGCTCGCGCGTTGCGTTCGCCTCCGCATGGCTCAAACCGTCCACACAAGATATGTCGGTACAGATGCGAGGTTTCCTTAGGGCAGATTACGAGGTTGTCGGCCCGTCTGCCAACCAGACGGAAGGGATCGAAATCCCGCGTTGACGGAAGTAGATATGAAACGTCAAGGGCCGACGCGAGAACGCGTCGGCCATCCCTCTCCCCCTCGTCGACGGCCCTACCCTACTGCTTCGGGCGCGGAGCCGGCGCCGGAAAACCCTTGGGCAGCCGGAACTCCTTCAGCTCCTGCATCTTGTAGGCCGGCAGGTCCTCGTCCGTGTTGGCGATGTACAGCCACCAGTTGTTGTAGCCGTACTTGGTGTAGCCCGGGAACTTCGGCACCCGCTCCAGCAACCACTTCATGTAGCCAAACTGGCTGTTGCCCCACTCCTCGGCGTACATGGCCCGCGGCTCGGCGCCGCGCAGGTCCGGGTAACGGGTCCAGTTGTCGGCCCAGGAGAGCGTGTGCCGCTTGTTGCCGTAGTCATAACCGCCCTGGCCGTTCGGCGGCACATGGCAGTTACCCACCATCGACGGCGTGTTCGGATGGTCGAGCTCCAGCCAGGAGAACACGTTCCACGGGTCGCGCTTCTCGTGCGTATCCCAGATGCCGTCCGACATCGCCAGCAGCGCCATGCTCTCGATGCGGTGCGCGTAGCTGTGGATCATGTTGTCCGGCCCGCACTCGTAGTTGAAGCCCATCACCCAGAAGGTCTTGCCCAGCTCCGGCGGGATGTCGTACGGCCGGTAGAGCCACGGGTTGTCCGTCGGCCCGAAGCGCGCATACCGGTTCGGCATGTAGTAGGCGAACTCGTCCCAGGCCATGCCGCCGGCGCCCCACAGCCAGATCTCGGTGATGCCCTCCTTCTTGATGCGGTCCATCAGGTGGTTCTCCTCGATGACGCTGCGGTAGGAGGTGGTGGCGGGTTGCCACTTCTGGGTCTTGCGGTCCGCCATGAACGTGTCCTCGGTGTAGCGGAAGCCGTCCGTCTTCTTGGTGAAGCCGTCGATGTGGAGGTAGTCCACGATCTCGTAGTTGATGTAGCCCCAGCTCGCCTCGCGCACGACGTCCGCCAGGATGTGCGACATCTCCAGCGCGTCCACGGCATGCAGGTACTCGGTCAGGCGCTTGCCGCCCTCGCTCTTGAGCACCGGGTCGTAGTTGATGACGATCACCTTGGCCGTCTTCCGTCCGGTCGCCGCCTGCTCGTTGTAGACGAACTTCGGCCGTTTCCAGACCGCTTTGGAGCGGTCGGCCACGATATAGCTACCGGTCCAGTCTATGGTTCCGACAGGCTTGACGTTGGGAAGCGACCTCCACGAGGGGACGATCGGCTTCGGCGACTTGGGCGCGGCGACGGCCGCACAGGCCAACACGCCGACGCAAACCGCAGATAGTGTTCGCAACATTCTTTCCTCAGCCCCTCCATACGGACGGGCTAGATCAGTGTTCCTGATCGCGGTCGATTCGTAGCGTCCGCCCTAGCTCTCGGCATGTCATTTTTGCGACAACCACTTCGGGCATGCTCCCGTCGTCCACGAGTTCCAGCCGCAATCGGTCGCAAACCCGTCGCGCCAACTCCTTGGCTTTCAGCGCGTTGACCGGGCCGTCCAGCTCGATCGAAAACTCCATCCGGAACTTGTGCAGTTCGCTCTTGGCGAACAGGAAGCCCGGCGGTCGGTTCTGGCGGGGTTTTGGCATGGTTCAGACAGAAGACCGGGGCAGGACAAGCCTTGTCCTGCCCCGGCGGGCGGAGGTTACTTCAACGTGACCGTCAGCTTGAAGCCCTTCGCCACGTCGCGCGAGGGCGCCTCGACCTGCACGACCGGGCCCGCTTTGGCCGCGGGCGCCGCTCCGGTCCCCATGAGCGGCATGGGCAGGCGAGCCGGGCCAGGCATGACGACTCGGTTTGGCCCGCCTGTGCCGAGCTTCACCGGCTTGCCGTCAAGCTGCACGCTCGCGACCTTCTGGCCCGGCAACAGGTGCACGCGAACCAGCCACGCGCGGTCGCGGGTCATGCCCGCGTACGCGCCCTTGGCCGGCCCGGCCGACACGGCGACCGTCTTGCCCTTCTGCGAGACCGTCACGGCGGTCCTGCGCGAAGCGCCGACCTTGTAGAGCGGCGAGATGCCGTCGTCCTCGTACAGCTCGCGCGAAGCGGATGTCGCGGGCGCCGGGAACGCCTCCACGATCGTCGGGCTCCACGGCTTCTCACCCGTGTAGCGCATCACCGGCGCGGTCAGCACCAGTCCCCCACGGCGGACCCACATCGGGATCTCGCGGAGCGGCACGGCGACCTTCACCGTCTTGGGGCCCTTGACGACCTCGCCAGTCCAGGCGTTCTCCCACTGCCCCGGCGGGATCCAGACGTTCCGTTCGGACTCGGGCATCGCCTGGCCGGGACGCTCCCAGCTCAGCTTGCACACCGCTTCGCCACCCAGGTCGTAGAACTCGACGCGCAGGTCGTAGCTCTTGCCCTGCTCCAACTGGACCCTCGCCTCATGGATGCCGTTCGCTTGCGGCTTCCACGAGTCGATGAGCGGCTTGCCGTCGAACCACACGCGCACGCCGTCGTCGCTGGTCGTGCGCAGCAGGTACTCGCCGGTCTCCGGAGCAGGCCCCACCTTCCCGGTCCATCGGACGGAGAAGCGGTTGTCCGGGAAGCCCTCCTTCGGCGAGCCGGTTCCCCAGTCGAACGCCAACTGCGGGTCGGTCCGCGTGAAGGTCGGTTCGCCGGTCAACTCCGTGTTCGGGAAGTACTCGCCCTTCAGCCCGGCGCCATACAGCGAGGCGGGGATCGGCGCATCGGCGCCGTACCGGCTCGCCGTCACCGGCGCCACCAGCACGTCGTCGCCAAAGAGGTACTGGGTCGAGTCGGCAGCCTGCTTGAAGCCCGGCCACTCCAGGTCGCACCGCCGCAGAATCGGCGTGCCGTCGTCGGTCGCCCTCCGCGCCGCCGCATAGATCGTCGGCATCAACCGGTACCGCAGCCGGGTGAAGTCGGCGACGATCGCCTCGGCGGTCGGCCCGTACTCCCATGGATAACGCACGTCGCCGCGCGTGCAGTGGGGCCGAGCGACCGGCGAGAACATGCCGAATTGCATGAACCGCACGTACAACTCGTCCGAAGGGCGTCCGGCGTGCCCGCCGAGGTCCTCGTTCACGTATGGCAACAACGAGACCACGCCGAGGTCGACGCCGTTCTGCACGCCCTTAAGGAGGAAGTCCCACGTCGCCGCGGTGTCGCCGGTCCACCAGATCGGGTAGCGATGCGCCGCCGGGTCAGAAGGGTAGTTGCGGTACCCGTTGTCGACTCCCTGGACGTTGGCCATGATGAGCGGCCGCCGGTTCGGCCGGAACCGCTGCGTCATGTCGTGGTACATCCGCATGCCCCAGACCTCTTTGCGAAGCCCGGGCATCGGCTCGCGGAGCCAAGTGCTCCAGTTTCGGTCGAACCACCACGCGTCCAGGCCCATCGCCAACACGCTCGTCAGGTTCCCCCAGCGATAGGCAAGCTCCTTGGGCGAAACCGCGTTCGCCACGATCGGCTCGGGATGGTCGTTGAACATGACCATCACGTTCTTCTCGTGCGCCCGGCGCAGGAACCGCTCCATGTCCGGGAAGTATTTCTTGTCGATCCGGTAGCCATGGCTCGCGCCGATGCGCCAGTCCGTGTCGATCACGATCAGGTCGAGCGGGAAGCCGCGCTGGCGATAGGTGTCGACCACGCCGAGCGCCTCCTCCTCGGTGTACGCGTGGTACCGGCTGTTCCAGAGCCCGAAGGTGTAGAGCGGCGGCAGCGGCACCGGGCCGGTAAGGCGCAGGTAATCGCTCCGCAGCTTCCGGTAGTTCGAGGTGACGAAGACGTAGAGGTCGGGGGCGTTGTTGCCCACGTCCCAGCCGGACGTCTCCGGGTTGAGCGTGTTGCCCTCCGGCGGAGGAACGGCGCCCCAAGCCGGCGGAACCGCCCGCGGTGAGTCGGGCATCACCCACGAGAGGAACTTCTGGCCCGGCCCGGGCAGATAGGCCATCTTGGGCACGCCCGCGTACTTGAAGAGCGGGGTCCCGGCGGGAGTCGTCACCTCCGGCACGCCGGAGGCGTTGGTCACGTTCGGCACGCGGACCACGTAGTTGCCCGTCGCGACCTCGACCCAGGCGCCCTTCTCGCGACGCACGGCCTTCACACCGGGCCAATCGCGCTCGACGACCGAGAAGGTGACCCGGTTCTCAAAGCCTTTCGGGCCGGCTTTCTCGATGCGCACCAGCGTCGGCGACAGCGGTTGCACCCGCCAGGAACCGACGACGTAGTCCTGAACCTCGGCCAGGGCCGGCGCGCACAGCGCCAGCCCCAACGCAGCAAACGCCGCCGTTCTCAAGGCTTCACCTCGCCGACCCGGAAGAGCAGGGCGCCGTGGCCCGGCACGTTGCGCGAGATGCCGCCGTCCATCACGCCGAGGTCCTTGCGCTGCCAGCAGTCACGGACCTTCTGACCCGGCTTGACGCCGAGCTCCTTCCAGGAGACCTTCAACTGCTCGGGTTCGGTGTCGCGGTTGAAGAGCGCCACCGCGGTCGTGCCGTCCCAAAGCGGACGGGTCCAGACTTCGAGCGTGCCCTTCGTCCACGCCTTCACCGGCGGTTTGCCGGCCGGGTCCTGGTTGACCTCGATCACGTCGTGGTTCATCAACAGGTCCTTGGTGAAGTCGTCCAGCTTCGTCATGTCGCACCCCAACAGGATCGGCGCGGCGACCATCGACCAGATTGTGAGGTGGGTCACCTGCTCGTTCGGCGTCAAGCGGCACGGTCGCGGGTTGTCGCTCCAACCGAGCTTGCCGACCACCATCATGTCCGGGTCGTTCCAACCGCCGGGCTTGATATACTTCGCGCGCTCGACCTCGGCAAAGCCGATCGAGGACATGCTGCCCCAGGTGTCGGTGATGTCGCCGGTGGTGCGCCAGCAGTTGCCGCCGACCTCCTTGCCCCACTTCCAGACGTCGCCCATGCCGTACTGGCACAGGCTGTAGACGATGTCCCGTCCACAGGCGTCGAGCGCCTCGCGCATCAGCGCGTACGGCTTCTGCATGTGGTACAGGGTTTCGCCGCCCGCCACGCCCGTGTAGGAACACCAGTCGTACTTCAGGTAATCGATGCCCCACTTGGCGTAGGTTTTGGCGTCTTGGGACTCGTGCTGGTAGGAGCCTTCGTAGCCGGCGCAGGTCTTCGGGCCGGGCGAGGAGTAGATGCCGAGCTTGAGGCCCATCGCGTGAACCTCGTTCGCCAGCGCCCTCATGTCGCCGAACTTCTCGTTCGTCAGGATCTCGCCATTGGCGTCGCGGCCGGCCTCCCAGGCGTCGTCGATGTTCACGTACTGATAGCCGAAGTTCGCCAAGCCGGAATCGACCATCGTCTGCGCCGCTGCGCGGACCCGCTCAGCGGTCACCGAGGTGGCCCAGACGTTCCATGAGTTCCAACCCATCGGCGGGGTCAGCGCCAGCTTGTGCTCGCCGGCCACGACCTTGATGTCGCGCTTGGCGGTCCCCTTCGCGCCCTTCACCGTCACGTTCACCGTATAAGTTCCGGCCGCTTTGACCACCCCGGAGACGACACCGGTTTTGGCGTCCAGCGTAATCCCTTCCGGAAGGCCTTTGGCCGAGAAGTGGAGCGTGCCCTTACCGGTCGCCGGGATGCGGAAGAGGAAGTCGTGCCCGGGCGTGCAGCCCACGATCCGCGCCCCGTGGATCATCGTCTGGGCCGGGATGCCGTGGGCGACCTTGATGCCGATGGCCGCCGGCATCCGGTGCGCCTTCGGCACGTACCCGGCGGCGCTGACGATCACCGGGTTCAGCCAGTCGGCGTGGTCCGAGTTGATATCGTCGCCGCCGTCCGTCGCCACCAGGCGAAGGAGCTTGGCCCCCTTGAGCGAGACGTCGATCGGCTTGGCCGCCTGACCGCCGCGCATGACGCCTGACTTCCAGACCAGGTTCTTGTCGACGAACACCTGGAACTCGACGGTGCCCTGCCCCTTCTGCTCGTCGTCCACCCCCACGAGGGCGGTGAACCGCCTGCATTTGCCGTCCAACCGCACCGAGAAGCTGCTGACGGCGTGGCTGCCGATCCCTTGGGCGTACGTGACCCCGCCGACGGAGAGCGGGTGCTGATCCACGCTCTTGTCCTTCCTGGGGGTTCCGTAGCTCTGGACGACCTGGCTCAGGTCAAGCGACGAAAGGGTGGTTGTGACGTCCTGCGTGGGAGCAAGCCCCGCACAAAGCATGGCGATAAGTAGTGCTGTGGTCATCGGTGTGTCCCGCTATCCAGTCTTCGCAAAGGAAATCGTCTAGAGGGGATCGGCCCCGTTGGCCGTCCCCACGCCGGTCATGAGGCGCATCACGGACTCCTCCGTGGCCTCTCGCGAATCGAGCTCGCCGTTGACGCGCCCGTTCCGGATCACGACGATGCGCGTGGCCAGCGTAAGCAGCTCTGGCAGTTCGCTGGAGATCGCCAGCACCGCCTTGCCCTCCGCCGCCAGCTTGCGCACCAGCGCATGGATCTCCGCCTTGGCCCCGACGTCCACCCCGCGGGTCGGCTCGTCGAGGATCAACACGTCACACTCGGCGGCCAGCCATTTGGCGATCACCAGCTTCTGCTGGTTGCCGCCCGAAAGGCCGAGCGCGAGCGCCTCGATGGTGGGCGCCTTCACGCGCATCGCATCGAAGTAGGTCTTGGCCTGCTTGCGCTCCTGCCAGGTCTTCACCCAACCCATGCGCGAAAGCTGGTCGAGCGTGGGTAGCGAGATGTTCTCCCGCGCGTTCATGCCGAGCACCAGCCCTTGGCGTTTGCGGTCCTCCGGCACGAGCCCGACGCCCATGCGCATCATGCGGATCGGCGACCGGTGCTCGGCGCGCTCGCCCTTGACAAAAACGTTGCCCTGCGCCAGCGGGTCGAGCCCGAACACCGCCTCGGCGATCTCCGTCCGCCCGGCGCCAACGAGTCCTGCGAGCCCCACGATCTCGCCCGCACGCACGCTCAGGTTCACGTCGGTGAACTTGGACGGGCTCGATAGGCCCTCCACGCGCAGAAGCTCCTCGCCGAGCGGCGCCCGCTCCCCGGCGCTGGTGGGCGTCTCGACGTTCCGCCCGATCATCATGCGCACGAGTTCGTCTTTGGTCAGCCCCTCGACCGGGCGCGTGTCCACAACCTCGCCGTCGCGCAGCACGGTGACCATGTCGCACAGCTCGAACACCTCGTCCAGGCGGTGCGAAACGTAGACGCAGGTGATGCCCGCGGCAAGCAACTTGCGGATCTGCTCAAAGAGGACCGCGGCCTCGCGGACCGAAAGGCTGCTGGTCGGCTCGTCGAACACGAGCACGTTCGCGCCCCGTCCCACCGCCCCGGCGATCTGCACAAGCTGCTGCTTGCTCACCGAGAGCGCCCCAACCAACGCGTTGGGGTCGATGTCCGCCTCGATGGCGTCGAGCCATCCCTTGGCGCGTTTCGCCGCCTCCTTCGCATCGACGAACGGCCCTCGCACCGGCGGGTCGTCCAGACACAGGTTCTCGGCGACCGATAGGTTCTCGCAGAACAGCAGTTCCTGGTGGACGATCCCCACCCCGGCCTTGATCGCGTCGAGCGGGCCGGAGAAGCTGACCGGCTTATCGCCGAGCAGGATCTCGCCGGACTCGGGTCGGAAGAGGCCCGAAACGAGCTTCCCCAGGGTGCTCTTGCCGGCGCCGTTCTCGCCGATCAGCGCATGGCACGAGCCGGCGCGGACGGCCACGCTCACGTCGCTGAGCGCCTGCACCCCCGGAAACCGCTTGCTGACGTGCCGGACCTCGAGCGCGTTCACCAATCCCTCCGGCGCGCCCGAGCGCCCGCAGGCCGCACGGCCCGCGGACGCTCGTCCTCTATCTCGCTCCTGTTGGTCACTTCAGGTATTTCTCAGGAACGTCGGCAAAGCCCCAGTCCTTGAGTTGCTTCGCCCACTCGTTCAGGTTTTCCTTCGAGACGCGCACGAGCTCCATCGGGTTGATGACCGGCACCTCTTTGTTCAGCACGAGCTTGTCCACGATCTTCTCGACCGAAACGTAGCCCCACTGATAGGTGGGCTGCGCCAACAGCACGGGCGCCACGCCCTTCTCGATGTAGTCAAGCTGCGCCGGCAGGCAGTCGACCGCCACGATCTTGACCTTGTTCGGGTCGAGGTCCAGCAGGCTGCGGGTGAAGAGCGGCCAGCCGCCGATCATGCACCAGCCGTCGATCTGCGGGTTCGCTTTCATCGCCTGCAGCACCGTGCGGGCGGCGTCCTGCGGGGTCTCGACGTGATAGAAGGTGTCCACGATCTTGATGCCCGGGTACTTCTTGGCCGCCTCTTTGGCTCCGTTGGCGCGCTTCTGCAGGTTCGGCGCGTTCTGGTTCCCGGCCAAGATCGCCACGTTGCCCTTGCCGCCGTTCAGCTTGGCCAGCTCGTCCATCACGCGGGCGCCCGTCTTCTCGTCGTCCACGCCATAGAAGGCGAAGCGCTTGGAGGCCGGGGCGTCGCTGTCGAACGTCATCACCGGCACGCCCTTGGCCACGGCGTCGTTGATGGCGGTGGTCACCTTCTTCGCGTCGGAGCAGGAGATCAGCACGCAGTTCGTGCCCTCGTTCACCGCCTGCGCAATGCGCTGCGCCTGAAGCTGCGCGTCCTCGGTGTCGGGGGTGCGCCAGTCGATCTCGATCTTCACACCCGTCTCCTTCTCCAGCTTCTTGGCTGCGTCCACCGCGCCGATGCGCGCGGTCGGGAAGACCGGGTTGTTCGCGCTCTTGGCGATCATCGTGATCGTCAGCTTGCTGGGCTTCTTGAACTCGCCCTTGGCGCCGGTCGCGGGCGTCGTCCCGGCGGTCGTGCCGCCGCCGCTCGGGGCGCAACCGACGGTCAGCGTGCCGACCGCCGCTGCAGCAATGACAAAACTCATCCATCCGATGGTCTTCATGCGTACCTCTATCGTCCCTACACCTTCGCCTTCATCATGCGCCGGGCGCCGAGGTTCGAACTCATGCGGTCCAGCACGACGGCGACGATGATCGCACAGCCGATTATAATCTTCTCGTAGTTCTGGTCGAAGTGTAAAGTGCGTACAGATTGGCGCATCAACGCGATAAGCAGCGCGCCCAGCATGGCTCCGGCCGCACTCCCTTTGCCTCCCAACATGCTGGCGCCGCCCACGGCGGCCGAGGCGATCACGTATAGCTCGTATCCGTCGCCATCGCCGCTCGACGCCGCCCCGTAATAGGTCGCGGCGACGTACGCGGCGATGCCGGCCGTGAGACCGGAGATGGCGTAGATGCCGACCAGTATCCGGTTGATGCGAAGACCCGAGTAGCGGCTGGCCAACACGCTGCCCCCGACGGCGAACACCCGGCGCCCGGCAACCATCTTCGACAGGTAGATCCACCCCGCCACGGTGACGGCTAGCATCACCAGCAGGGGTACCGGGCAGAGGTCCGACCGAAGCCCGAGCGGCGCCTTGGTGAGGTTCGTCAGCGACTCGGGCGTCAGAATGCTTTGGCCGCCTGTCGCGATGAACGACACGCCCCGGAACATCATCATCGTGCCCAAGGTGATGATGAACGGGTGCACGTTCAACCCGGTGATCAGGATGCCGTTCACCGTGCCGCAGGCCAATCCGACCCCGCAGCACACGAGGACGGCCATCGCCGTCCCGCCGGCGCTCAGGTCGTGCTGGTTGCGGAACGCCAGCGCCATCGCCACCCCGCTCAGCGCGTAGATGGAACCGACGGAGAGGTCGATGCCCATCGAGATGATGACCATCGTGACGCCGACCGCCATGATGGCGAACACGCTCGTGTCGGTGGCGACCTGCAACAACGTGCTCGGGTTCAGGAAGTTGTTGACGACCCTGCCTTCATCGACGTGCGTGCCGGCGAAGGCCGTGAGGATTCCGCCGAGCAGCAGGATCACCACCACCAAGCCAAACTGTTGCGATCCCATGATCGCCATGAGGTTGCGACGCATCGCTTCTAGGCTTCGATGGCGGGACCGGCGTTTCCTTCTTGACCGGGCCAACTGCGCGGTTCTACGAGGCCAGGAACGCCGCCACCGTTTCGTCGAGCAGGGCCTCGGCGCGCTCGGCGCCGACCGGCGCCCGTTCGCCGTTCGCGAGCGAGATCAGCCCGCTCACCGCCGCCAGCAGCCGGATCGCGGCGTTCTCCGCCCCTTCGGCCCCCAACGAGGGGCGGTGCTCGGCGACCAACCTCGCGATCAACGCCACGACGTTCTGGAAGCCCGACGCGTCCTTCGACGGCAGCAGCATCGCCCCATAGAGCTCCGGTTGCTGGAATGCGAAGCTCCAGAAGAACTTCACAACCATTCGGACCCGGTCGCCCGGCCCGACCGGAAGCTCCGCCACCGGCTGCAGCCGGGCCATCAGCATCGAGTACGACTCCCCCGCCAACTCGCCCAGCAGATCCTCCTTGCTCTCGAAGAACTCGTAGATCGTGGGCGGGCTGTACTCGATGCGCGCGGCCACGTTGCGGATCGTCACCGCCCCCAGGCCGTCCTGCTGGGCGATCTCCTGCGTGGCGTTCAGGATCTTCGAGCGCAGTTCCGCCCGCTCCCTCTGACGCCTCCTTTGGCTCGGCGTGGTCGCGTCGTTCATTGGTAACTATTCTAACACCGTTCCGTCCGCCCGCTCCGCCGGTACACTTGCCGGACACCCATGCACGAAGTCGCCATCATGGAGCAGGCTGTGTCGCTCGCCATCGAGGCGGCCAACAAGGCCGGCGCGACGCGCATCGCCTCGATCCGGCTGCGCATCGGCGAACTCGCCGGCGTCGTGCCGGAGGCGCTCGAGTTCGCCTTCGAGGCCGTCACCCGGGGGACCATCGCCGAGGGCGGCAAGATGAGTTGGGAGAACGTGCCGGTGCGCTGCTGGTGCCCCACCTGTGAGGCCGAGTTCCACCCCGAGGGCAGCATCTTCGAGTGCCCGACCTGCGGCCTGCCGTCGGCGGACATCCGCGCCGGCCGCGAACTGCACCTCGTGGACGTCGAGGTCGAGTCGGGCGACTAGCCCGCCACGGTCGCCGGGAAGCCGGCCTTCTCCATCCGCGCGATCAGCGCCTCCGCGCTCACCTTCGTCGGGTCGTAGGCGACCTCCACGGTCTGGGTGGAAGCGTCGCCCACCACCGACGATACGCCCTGCATCGCGCCCAACGCGCGCTTGATTGAGTTCACGCAGCCCTCGCAGGCGATCTCGGTCGAATGCAGCCTAACGGTGTTCATCGATTGCTCCATCGGGGTTCGAACCGCCGCAGGCGAAGCGAGTTCCCCACGACGGTCACGCTCGAAAGCGACATCGCCGCCGCCGCGACCATCGGGTTGAGCGCCCCCGAGGCCGCCAGCGGCAGCATCAACACGTTGTAGCCGAACGCCCACACCAGGTTCCAACGGATGGTACGCAGCGTCGCCCGGGCCAGCTCGATCGCCGCGGGGACGCCCCGCAGATCGGCGCCCAGCAGCGTCACGCCCGCCGCCTCGATCGCCACGTCCGTTCCCGCGCCCATCGCGATCCCCAGGTCGGCCTGCGCCAACGCGGGCGCGTCGTTGGCGCCGTCCCCCACCATCGCCACGCGCAGCCCCTCGGCCTGAAGCCGCGCGACCGCGGCGGCCTTATCCCCTGGCGCGACCTCGGCTTCGAACCGCTCGACCCCGGCTTCCCTCGCCACGCTCGCCGCAGCGCGCGGGTTGTCGCCGGTCAGCATCACGGTGCGCAGCCCCATCGCCCTCAAGCGCTCGACCGCCTCGCGGCTGTGCAGAGCGGGCGCGTCGGCCACGCAGAGCAGGCCCTCCGCCACGCCGTCCACGGCAAGAAGCATCGCCGTCGCCCCTTCGATCTCCGCCCGCTCAGCCCGCGCCAGCAACGCCTCCGGAACCGGAACGCCTCGCTCGGCGAGCAGAGCGCGGCTGCCCACCAGCACCTCGCGCCCCCGCACCCGCGCCCGAACGCCGCGACCGGTGAGCGATTCGAACCCCTCGACCGGCGGGAGGCCATCCCCAGCGGCCTCCGCAATCGCCCGGCCCAGCGGATGCTCGGACGGCGACTCCGCGGCGCCGGCCATCCGAAGCACCTCGTCCTCCGGCAGGGCGCCCGCCGACGCCACGGCCCGCAACGACGGCTTGCCGAGCGTCAACGTGCCGGTCTTGTCGAGCGCCACCGCGTCGATCCGCCCGGCCCGCTCCAGCGCGGGCCCGTCCTTGATCAGCATCCCGAGCTCGGAACCGCGTCCGACGCCCACCATGATCGCCGACGGCGTGGCCAACCCCAACGCGCATGGACACGCCACAACCAGAACGGCGACCGCCGGCAACGCCGCCCCCTCGAACCCCTTGCCCCCAAAGACGAGCCATCCGACGAACGTTGCCAGCGAGATGGCCGCCACCACCGGCACGAAGACGCCGCTCACCCGGTCGGCGAGCCGCTGCACGCCCGCCTTCGAACCCTGGGCGCGCTCCACCATGCGCACGATCTGCGACAGAACCGTGTCCGCGCCCACCCGCCGCGCCACGTAGACCAGCGTTCCCGAACCGTTGATCGTGCCCGCAGTCACCAAGTCGCCCGCCAGCTTCGCGCGGGGCTCGGGCTCTCCGGTCAGCATCGCCTCGTCCACGTACGACTCGCCCTCCAGCACCTCGCCGTCGACGGCCACCCGCTCGGCGGGCCGCAACCGCAGCCTGTCCCCGGGGCGAATCTCGGCGATCGCCACCGACTCCTCGCCCCCCTCGGTCAGCCGCGTGGCCGTGCTCGGCACAAGCGCCAGAAGCCGTTCGATGGCCGCAGACGCGCGCCCCCTCGCCCGTGCCTCCAAGTACCGCCCGGTCAGGACCAGCGTCACGATGACCGCGCCGCTCTCGAAGTAGACGTGTTGGGACTGCTGGTGCGGGGCCCCCGAGTAGCGAACCAGCGCCGCAAGGCTGGCGCCCCACGAGGCAAGCGTGCCGAGCGCCACCAGCGTGTCCATGTTCGCCCCGCCGTGCCGGAAATTGGCGAGAGCGCCCGCGAAGAAGCCGCGTCCGCACCAGAACACGACTGGCGTGGCCAACAACAGCAGCAGCCAGTTGACGGCCTCGGGCCGGGGGTGCCAGAACATCGACGCCGCCAGAACCGGCGCGGAAAGCCCGATCGAGAGCGCCAGGTCGCGCCGGACCGCCTCGCCGCGAACCTCCGAGGGGCGCGCCCCGACGAACGGCGCCGCGCCGAAGCCCGCGTCCTCCACGGCCCGGCACAACTCGCCCACGCCGACCCGAAGGTCGTGGGTGACCACGGCGCGCTCGGCGGCCAGGTTCACCTCGGCCCGCTCGACGCCCGGCACGCGCGAAAGCGCCCTCTCCAGCCGCGCGACGCACGCGGCGCAGGTCATCCCTTCGATCGTGAGTTCGGTTCGCATTCCGCCGGCCCGCATCGTAACTAACGAGGCAAACCCCTCAACGTCGCCCGGCCATGCCCGAACGGCTCACCCCACGCGCAACGTCATCGCCGCGAACGAAAGCGGCGGCAACGCGAGCTTCGCCACTCCGCCTTCGAACGACACGCCCGAAAGCGGCCTGGAGACAACCACCTCGGGCGAATCGAAGCTGTTTTCCGCCTTGGGGTCGTTTCCGGTCAGCAACTCGCCCGAGACCAATGCCGTCAGCGGTCGGTCGGCAAGCCTCACCTCCACCGGCGCGGTCGAGTCCGTGCTCCGGTTGGTCAAAAAGACGCTCAGTTCCTCGCCGGAGGGCGAGAGGATCGCCGACGCGTCGACGAACGCCGCCTCCCCGTAGGTTTTCGAATCGTACGTCGGACCCGAAACGACGGGCGCAAGCGAGACGCCGTCGCGCCGTTTGCTCATCATCTCGAACGGGAAGAAGGTGGACTGGACGAGCAGTTCGGGCCCGCGAGTGAGCAGCGGCGCGATGATGTTCACCACCTGAGCGAGGTTGGCGATCTTCACGCAGTCGGCGTGCCGGATGAAGCTGTTCAGGAACCCGGCCACCACCAGCGCGTCCTCGAGGTTGTACACCTCCTCGTTGATCGGCGGCGCAACCTGCCAATTGCCATCCAGGTTCGAAGCCTTATACCATACGTTCCACTCGTCGAAGCAGAGGAAGGTGCGCTTCTTGCTCTTCCGACGGGCCTGGGCGGCGCGGCAGACCGCATCCATCTCCTCGATCTGCGCGTCGATCGCGTTGGTCACGGCCAGGAAGTTCGGCGTGTCCCCCTCGGGGTTGCCCACGTACCGGTGCAGGCTGAGGTAGTCGGCGTGGTCGCCCACCCGTTCGAGCATCTCCCAATCCCACGCGATGTAGCTGCTCATGCCGGTTCCGCAAGAGCCTGCCACGACCACCTCGACCGAGGGGTCGAGGTCCTTCATCAGCTTGGCGGTCTGCTGCGAGGCGATGCCGCTCTCGCGCGCGGGGCGATGGCCCAGTTGCCACGGCCCGTCCATCTCGTTCCCCAGGCACCAAAGCTTCACGCCGTACGGCTCTTGGTGGCCGTTCGCCGCGCGCATGTCGGCGTAGCGCGTACCGGGATCGGCGTTGCAGTACTGAAGCCACGCGCCGGCCTCCTCCGGCGTGCCGGTACCCAGGTTGACCGTGATCATCGGGGTCCAACCCATCGCCCCGCAAAGCCGGATGTACTCGTCCGTGCCGAACTGGTTGGTCTCCACGCTGCGCCAAGCCGGCTCGCGAAGCGAGGGCCGCGACTCCCTCGGGCCAACGCCGTCCTGCCAGTGGTAGCCCGAGGCGAAGTTGCCGCCCGGGTAGCGCATCGCGGTCATGTTAAGGCGGCCGAGCGCTTCGAGCACGTCCGCGCGGTAGCCGTGCTCGTCCGCAACCGGGCTCTCCGGGTCGAAGACGCCCTCGTAGACGCAGCGGCCGATATGCTCGATGAAGCCGCCGAAGAGGCGCGGGTCGACCGCGCCGACCGCGAACTCCGTGTGAAGCGTCAGATGAGTCGCAGGAAGAACGCCGGTAGCCATTGCGGCCAGCATGTTATCCCGTCCGGCGCGCGGCGATCACCTTCTGCGGCGGAACTCAGTCGGCGACATCGCGTGCGTCGCCTTGAAGATGCGCGCGAAGTGCCCCTGGTCCCGGTAGCCAACCGACTCGGCCACCTTGGCGATCGGCACGTGCCCGCCCATCAACAGCATCTCCGCCTTCTGCATGCGAAGGCGGATGAGCAGGTCGTACGGGCTGGTGTCGGCGTACTGCTCGAAGAGACGACAAAGGTACGGCACGCTGACGTTGCACGCTTCGGCCACCTGCGCCAACGAGGCGATCGACGTGTAGTTGGCGGCGATGTAGTTGCGGCACCGGGTGTAGGTGGACCTCGCCACGCCGGAGGGCTTGGCCCCCGAGGCCAGGTCCTCGCCCATGCGCGCCAGCAGCACGCGCGTCAGGAAAACGCAGTTCGGCTCCAGGTACTCGGTCCGCATGCGCCCCTCCATCATGATCTCGTTGAACACCGACTCGATGTGATGGGGGTGCCCCAAGGGCGCGCAACCGACCTTGGGCGACAGGTGGGTCGCCAGAAGGGCGTCGGCCTCGTCCCCGGCGAGCATCACCACCAGGTTCACAGGCTTGGCATCTCCTTCCGGCTCGTGGCTCCAGGGGAGCCGCCGGGGCATCCAGACGATCATCCCCGGCTCAACCGGCCACGAACCCTCGTCCGAGCTCAACCGGCTCCGGCCGGCGATGGTCATCTTGAGCACTGCAAACGGGTAGCTGGTCGCACGAGTAAGCGACCCAGAATGGACCACCTCGCGCCCGGCCCAGCGCACTGCCAACCCAGGCAGATCGCGCGTAACGGTCACATCGAAGTCGAACGACGTGTATTCCGAGCCTTCGACGACCCTTTCATCGGGCCAAGACGGTTCATATCGCTTCACGTGATGGTTCTCCGAGCTAATCGTGTGTACCCGATCAGACCATTTCGTCCGCACGTCCGACTGGGAACGCTCAACTGGCGGATATCCACCCGAAATGTCCATGCGCCGTTTGGGGATACCGCAATTATCTTCCGATTTGCGCGCGTTTTCAGGATTAGCGACTCAACATTGAGGTAAATATCGTCCCAGCAAGCTCGACTTGCGCATGCAGGTGCAACACCATGAAGCGAAGAGGCTTTACTCTCATTGAACTCCTAGTCGTGATCGCGATCATTGCCATCCTGGCGGCGATCCTCTTCCCCGTGTTCGCCCAAGCCAAATTGGCCGCGAAGAAGACGGCCAGCATCAGTAACGCCAAGCAGATCGCTCTCGGCCTGAAGATGTATACGGGCGACTACGACGACCGCATCCCGAGCGGCGACCCTGACGGCGGCTACGGCTTCTGGTCGTGGGTCATGATCGGGCGAACGTCGGCCAACGTGCCCGAGCTTGGCGGCACGGTCACCTCCTGGTACGGCTGGCGCTACGCCATCATGCCGTACGTGAAGAGCAAGCCGCTCTTCAAGGACCCGCTGTTCAACTCCTCGCGCATGTCGGGCATGTGGTACGGCAACCTCGAGACGTACATTGGCATCACCCGCTCCGTCGAGCTGAACTGGAGCGTGATGGGCACCAACACGGCGCTCTACTCCAACGGCGCGGGCTCGCGGCCGGCGATCGTGGAAACGCAGGCGCCCGACCCGGCCCGGAACATCCTCGGCATGTCCTGGAAGTACAGCCACCCGTTCTCGGTTCAGCAGGTGGCGGGCGGCCCCGACATGACCGGCGACGAGTGCGGCCCTGCCTTCGACGGCAAGGCGATCATCACCGAGTGCTTCAACGTGCCGGGCACCCCGGCCATCACCTACTCCGGTCAGGCGAGCACGGTGTTCATGGACGGCCACGCCAAATCCGTGAAGCCCTCCGCCATGTTCGGCCAGGTCGAGAACCCCGGCAGCTACCGGCCGTCCAGCACGAACATGCTCGACTGGGATGGCAGCAACAACCCGGCCAGCGTCGGC
>CAZIIS010000022.1:0-19365 GCA_964539295.1 uncultured Fimbriimonadaceae bacterium
ACGTCAAGTCAGCATGGCGCTTACGCCTGGGGCCTCACACATGCTACAATGGGCGAAACAAAGGGCAGCGATATCGCGAGATGGAGCTAATCCCAAAAATACGTCCTCAGTTCAGATTGCAGTCTGCAACTCGACTGCATGAAGACGGAATCGCTAGTAAACGCAGGTCAGCCATACTGCGGTGAATACGTTCCCGGGTCTTGTACACACCGCCCGTCAAGTCACCCGAATTGTCTGCACCCGAAGTCCGTGGCCCAACCGCAAGGAGGGAGCGGCCGAAGGTGCGGGGGGTAAGGGGGACTAAGTCGTAACAAGGTACCCGTACCGGAAGGTGTGGGTGGATCACCTCCTTAAAAGAGTAAGTACTCGCCCTCTCATTGAGAGGTCGACATACTCAGGTCGATGCGTCGCTTCCCTGAGCTTTCAAAAAAGAAGCCCGAGTGGTTCGCCACCCGGGCTTCGTTGCGTTTGAGCCCCATCTCCGACGCCGGAGCCTGGCAATCTTGCCGGGAGCGCCGATAATATCTCTATCCCTGGCATTCGCCGGGGCGAGGCTTCGCGATGGATCTTCAGGGCAAGCGCATCTTGGTGACCGGCGGCACCGGTTCCTTCGGCAACTTCATCGTTCACCGGCTGCTCAACTCGGGCGCCAAAGAGGTGCGCGTCTTCAGCCGCGACGAGAAGAAGCAGTACGACATGCGCGTCCACTACGCTGGACGGGAGGACCTCACCTTCGTCATCGGCGACCTGCGCAACCCGTACTCGGTCAACGAGGCGATGGAGAAGATCGACGTGGTCTTCCAGGCCGCCGCGCTGAAGCAGGTGCCCACCTGCGAGCAGTTCCCCATGGAGGCCGTGCTCACCAACGTACTCGGCGTGCAGAACGCCATCGACGCCGCGCTCGACCACGGAATCGAGACGTTCGTGGCCGTGAGCACCGACAAGGCGGTGAAGCCGGTCAACGTAATGGGCATGACCAAGGCGCTGCAGGAGCGCATGGTGCTCCGGGGCAACCTGTCGCGGAAGAACAAGGGAACCAAGTTCGGCTGCGTGCGCTATGGCAACGTGCTACGCTCGCGCGGGTCGGTCGTGCCGTTCTTCCGCAGGCAACTCGCCCAGGGCAAGCGGCTCAAGATCACCGACGAGCGCATGACGCGCTTCCTGCTCACCCTTAACCAGGCGATCGACCTGGTGCTCTACGCCGCGGTGAACGGCACCGGCGGGGAGATCTTCGTGCGCAAAGCGCCCGCGGCGCGCATCGTGGACATCGCCGCGGTGATCAGCGAGGAGTTCGGCAAGCCGCTTGAGTACGACGTCATCGGCATCCTGCCGGGCGAGAAGTTCAACGAGATCCTGATCTCGGAGGAGGAGCTCGACCGGACGGTCGACTTCGGGCAGTACTTCGCCGTGCGGCCGTGGTGGGCCAAGGAGCGCGGGGGGGCGGTGACGCAGGAGTATGGCTCGGGCGACGAGCTGGCGGGCATCGACGGCATCCGAGAGGTTCTCGCCCTGGCCGACCGGGAGTTCGAGGAGAACGAACTCTCCGGCGGCGAGTTTGCCAAGTTCTAAGCGAGACGGGTGATACGAATCCCAGAGCGTGGGTCGGGTTGGGCGTAAACTACGGCCCGCGCCCATGAAGAGGCTAATGCCCCGTTTCGACCCACGCGTGTGGAAGGAGCTGGTTCGCCAGCGTGTGCCCGTCATCCTGGGGCTAGTCTGCTCCGGCCTGGCGTCGGCGTTGCTCGCCGCCACGACCTGGCTCATCAAGGAGGCGTTGGGGGCTGTCGAGGGGCGCGACTCCTTCCGGCTCGCCATGTTGAGCCTGGCGGTCGTCGGCGTCTTCGGGGTGCGGTACTTCCTGACGCGCGGCCAGATGGTGTACCTGAGCCAGGCCGCGAACCGCCTTACGTCGGACCTGCGCATCCGCCTTTTCGAGAAGCTGCACCGGCTTCCGATCAGCTATTTCAACCAGCGCCGCGCGGGGGGCATCCAGAGCGTTCTGACCAACGACGTCAACGTCTACCAGAACGCGATCGCCGCCGTTCGCGACGCCGTCGACGGTCCGATCAAGGTCGTCGTCGGCTTCGTCACCATCTTCATCGTCCAGTGGCAGTTGGCGCTGGTTTCGCTGGCCATCCTCCCCCTGATGGCCGTGGTCATCCAGAAGAACGCCCGCAAGATGCGCGTGGCGCAGGCCGACGTGCAGTTCGACCTTGCGAACCTGACCGCCGCGATGCAAGAGGCGCTGCAGGGAACGCGCGTCATCCAGGCGTTCGGCGCCGAAAGGGACGTCACCGGGCGCTTCGACGGGCTCGTTGAGCGCTCCTACCAGAGCCAGATGCGCGCCGCGCGGCGCATCGCCTACCTGCGGCCGATGGTCGAGCTGATCGGCGCGATGGCCCTGGCCGTCACGGTGTATGCGTGCGGCTACCTCGTCAAGGTCGGCGGCCTGACGGTCGGCCAGTTGGGCGCGTTCGTCTATGCGCTGGACGTGATCAACCAGGGCGCGCGGAACCTCGGGTCGTTGAACCAGACGCTCGCCCAGGTGGGGGCTGCAACCGACCGGATCTACGGCGAGGTGCTGGAGGTCGAGGAGACGCTGGCCGATGCCCCGGACGCCCGCGAACTGCCCGCGACCATCGGCCGCATCGAGTTCGAGAACGTGGGCTTCTGCTATCCGGATGGCACGCGCGCGCTTGAAGACGTGTCGTTCACCATCGACCCCGGCGAATCGTTGGCGCTCGTGGGGCCGAGCGGCGCCGGCAAGAGCACCATCGCCGACCTGCTGCTCCGATTCTACGACCCGACCGAGGGCCGTATCCTGTTCGACGGCGTGGACATCCGCACGCTCAAGGTGGCCTGGTACCGCTCCCAGATCGGCGTGGTGCCGCAGCAGACGTTCCTTTTCGCGGGCTCCGTGGCGGACAACATCCGGCTCGGCGAGCCATCGGCCAGCGACGAGGCGATCCGCGAGGCGGCGAAGGCCGCCAACGCGGATGGCTTCATATCGAGCATGCCGGATGGCTACCGCTCGGAGATGGGTGAGCGCGGCGTGCGGCTCAGCGGCGGCGAGGGCCAGCGGATCGCCCTGGCCCGCGCGCTGGTGCGGCGCCCCAAGGTGCTGCTGCTGGACGAGGCCACGAGCAACCTCGACGCGATGAGCGAGAAGATCGTGACCGAGGCGCTGAACGAGATCATGGAGGGGCGCACGTCGCTCTTCATCGCCCACCGCCTGACCACCGCGGCCCGAAGCAGCCGCATCATCGTGTTGCGCAAGGGCAAGGTGCTGGAGGTCGGCACGCACGAGGATCTGCTCAGCCGGGAGTCGGCATACGCCGGGATGTACAGGGCCTTCATCAGCGGAGTGCTCGATGACGACGTCAGTTGATCCGCTTCTGGTCGCCGAGGGCGTGCGGTGCGGCTACGCCGAGCGCGCCGTGCTGGAGGACGTGAACCTGACCGTGCGGCCCGGCGAGGTTGTGTCGCTGCTTGGCCCGAACGGCAGCGGGAAATCCACCCTGCTCAAGACCATCTCCCGCGCCATACCTGCACTCAAGGGCACGGTCCGGCTGCGCGGGAAGGCGCTGGCGTCGATGTCGGCCCGCGAGATCGCCCAGGCCGTCGGCTATGTGCCGCAAGTCGAGACGCCCGCGTTCTCGTTCACCGTGCGCGAGATCGTGCTGATGGGGCGGTTGCCGCATTCCGACGGGCTGTTCGAGACCGAGGAGGACATGGCGGCGGCCGAAAAGGCGATGGACCGGGCCCGGTGCATGGAGTTCGCGGACCGGCCGATCACCGGCCTGAGCGGAGGCGAAGCGCAGCGCGCCCTGATCGCGCGGGCGTTGGCCCAGGAGGCAGGACTGCTACTGCTCGACGAGCCCACGTCGCACCTGGACGTGAAGCACCAACTGGCGATAGCCAAGCTGGTGCGGTCGCTGGCGGAGGAGGGGTACGCCGTGGTCGCCGCGGTCCACGACCTGAACTGGGCGGCGATGGTCTCGGAGAGGGCTGTGGTGCTGAGCCGGGGGCGGATCATCCACGACGGCTCCCTGCGCGAGGCCCTGGAACAGAAAACCCTCGACCAAGCGTACGGCGTGCGTTTCTGCTTGGCCGAGGGCGTCGGCGACGGCTGGCGGGTTTTCCCGGTTGCCGACTAGCGCGCTACGGGGTTGTCGCCTTCTCTTCGGACTGCTCCTTGCGGAGGGACCCCTCGGTCCACCACTGGCCGCTGGTCATCGAATCCTCGGGCTTCGGCTTGAAATCGCTCCTTCTGGGCGTCGAGATGGAGTTCTCCGGCATCCCCTTCATCTTGGGTGGGGCGGGGGTTCGCTCCTGCAGGGCCGTGCTCGGTACGGCGCCCGGTTTCGACGGGGACGGCAGGCCTTGCGACAGGTCCTTCTTGTCCTTGGCCTTTTCGCCCTGCGTGATCGGCTTGGACTGCAGATCGGCGCCCGCTTCCGGCGCCGGCGCCTCGCCCTCCCCTGCCGGACGGGTTCGGCCGTTGATCACGGCCACGATCCCGAGCAACACGATCACGACGATGACGAGCCAAACTGGCGTCTTCTGCTTGTTCATACGCGCACCAAGAGTACGATTAGGTGGTCTATGGCGGACTCCACTATGGATACGATAGCAAAAACCAAGCCACGAAAGGCAGGTAGCCCCACGTTGTGAACCCACTTACCGTTGCGATCGACGCCCGATTGGCCGGCCAAACGAAGACCGGAGACACCAGCTATTGGCGGGGTCTCTTGCGTGGCCTGACCGAGGTCGAAAGCGAAGCCCGGTTTCTTCTCATTTCCAACACCGAGCGGCCGCCAGGGATTCCCGACTCGCCGTCGTTTCGCTGGGTTTTCGTCCCCACGCGCAACGCCCGCTATTGGAGTCTGGTGCAGTTCCCTCTGGCTGCCCGGCGGCTCGGGGCGGACGTCGTGCACACGCAGTACACGCTGAGCCCGCTCTGTGGCCGGCGCGGGGTGACCACCGTGCACGACGTATCGTTCTTCGTCGGACCCGAGTGGTTTGGGGTCAAGGACCGTCTGCTGTTGCGTCGCACCATCCCGGCATCGGTTCGTCGCGCCGCGCGGGTGATCACGGTCTCCGAGACCTCGAAGCGGGAGATCGAGCGGTACATCCCGGCTGCGGCCGGCAAGGTGCGCGTCACGCCGAACGCTCTGGGCGAGAACATCGTGCCGATGGAGCGCGGCGAGGCCGAGCGGATCGTCCGTTCGGACCTCGGCATCGAAGGGCCCTACCTGTTCACGGTGGGCACGCGGTGGCCGCGGAAGAACATGCAGTTGGCGATGGACGCGGCGGCGCTGCTCCCGCCTGACCTGCCGCACCGGTTGGTCGTCACCGGCAAACCGGGATGGGGGTCCGAGGCGCCGGGCGACCGAACCCACTTCACTGGCTACGTTGACGACCGCCAACTCACCGCGCTTTACCACTGCGCGTCGCTCTACCTGGCGCCCAGCCGGCACGAGGGTTTCGGCATCCCGCTGCTGGAGGCGTTCGCGTGCGGTTGCCCGGTGCTGTGCTCGTCGGGCGGGGCGTTACCGGAGGTGGCCGGCGAGGCCGCCTGGGTCGAGCCGTCGTGGATGGCCGACGATTGGGCCGCCCGCGTCCGAACGCTGCTTGCCGATTCGCGTAAACTGCAACAGATGCGGGAGCGGGGTATGGAGCGTGTAAAGGCGTTCGATTGGAGGCATACGGCGCAGTTGACGCTCGAGGTCTACCGCGAGGTGCGCGGATGATAGACCCCGAACTGTTGGCCTGCCCGCGGTGCCCCGAGCGGCCCCCGCTACGCGAGGAGGACGGCTTTTTGGTCTGCACCCGCTGTGGCTGGCGCTACCGGGTCGTGAAGGACGTGCCGCACCTGTTGCCGGAGGAGGCGCTTCCGCCGGCCTGCGAGGAGAACACTGGCGTTGACCACAACTAAGACGAACGTGCTGGTCCTCCACGGACCGAACATCAACCTGACCGGTTTCCGAGAGCCCGAGCTATATGGGCGCAAACCGTTGGCCGAGATCGACGAGGACATCCAGAAGGCCGCCGAGGAGCTTGGCATGGAGGTGCGCGTCCTCCAGTCCAACCACGAGGGGGTGCTCATCGATACCATCCAGGAGCATCGCCGTTGGGCCAACGCCATTGTGATCAACGCGGGGGCGCTCACCCATTACTCGTACGCCATCCGCGATGCGCTGGCCAGCGTGCGCCTGCCGGTGATCGAGGTGCATATGTCGAACATCCACGCGCGCGAGGCGTTCCGGCATGAGTCGGTCGTCGCCCCCGTCGCCGTTGGGCAGATCGCGGGCTTCGGCTCGTTCAGCTACATCCTGGCGCTTCGCGCCATCGACAACATCGTGAAGGCGTCCATATGAACGAGAACCTGAGGAGACTCCGCGACCGGATGGCGCAGCAGGGCCTGCCGGCGTTGCTGGTGAGCGACATGGGCAACGTGCGCTGGCTGAGCGGCTTCACGGGCTCGTTCGGCATGGTCGTCGTGACCGCGGGCGGCGGGCAGTTCCTGACCGATAGCCGGTACCGCATCCAGGCCGGCGAGCAGGTGCAGGAACTGGACGTGCGCACGCTGCAAAGCCCGAAGACGACCACCCAGCTTTTGGCCGAGAGCGCCGCGGAACTCGGCGTCGCGCAGCTTGGGTTTGAGCAAAGCGTCACCTACGCCACCTGGAACGGGTGGAAGGAGGCGCTCGAGGGCGTGGAGCTCGTTCCGGCGCCCGACCTCTTCAAGGACCTTCGCATGGTGAAAACGCCCGACGAGGTCGCCAAGATCCGAGAGGCGTGCCACCTGATCGAGGACTGCCTGCGGCACACGATGCGCATGATGCAACCCGGCGTGACGGAGTACGACCTGTCGCTGGACATCGAGTTCGGAATCCGCCGCCGCGGCGCGGAGATCGGCTTCTCGCCGATCATCGTCGCCGGTCCCAACGGCGCCAAGCCGCACGGCAGGCCGGGCGACCGCAAGCTGCAGAAGGGGGACTTCCTCACGCTCGACATCGGCGCGAGCGTTGACGGCTACAACAGCGACATCACCCGAACCTTCGCCATCGGCGAGGTGAGCGAGCGCCAGCGGGAGGTGTACGAGCAGGTTCTGAAGGCGCAGGTCGCGTGCGTGAACGCGCTGGCGCCTGGCGCCAACGGGCGGGATATCGACGGCCTGGCCCGCCAGATCCTGGACGAGAAGGACATGGCGCAGTACTTCGGGCACGGGTTGGGCCACGGGCTCGGCATGGCGGTTCATGACGACGGGCGCCTGAGCGTCAACGTCGACCAGCCGATCGAGGCCGGTCAGGTCTGGACCATCGAACCCGGCGTCTACATCGACGGCGAGTTTGGCGTGCGCATCGAGGACGACGTGCTTGTCACCCCGAGCGGTCCCGAACTGCTGACCACGTTCCCGAAAGATTTGATGGTGGTGGGTTGACCTCGGCGGCGCCGGTTCTTCTGCTGGAAGGGTTCTCGCTGGCGCCGCGCGGGCCGGTCCTGACGCTGGAATTGCGGCCGGGCGACCGGTACGCGGTCATGGGTCCCTCGGCATCGGGCAAGAGCCGTCTGCTGCGGGCTGTTCAGGAGGGCGAACGCCCCGCGCAGGGCAGCTTGACGGTCGCGGGGACGGTCTGCTGCGCCGGGCTCGGGCGCTTGGGGCGTCGCGTGACTCCGCAGAGCCTCGCCCGCCAAGGAGGGCGGAGGAACCTGGCCGACCGCGCCGCGCAGGCGTTATCGGCCCTCGGGCTCTGGGAGAACCGGCAAGAGCCGGTGGCCCAACTCAGCCCGGGGCAGACCGCCGCCTCTGAGCTTCTGACCTGCCTCATGTCGGAC
Source organism: uncultured Fimbriimonadaceae bacterium (assembly GCA_964539295.1). GTDB lineage: Bacteria > Armatimonadota > Fimbriimonadia > Fimbriimonadales > Fimbriimonadaceae > CAZIIS01. The sequence goes on from CAZIIS010000022.1 coordinate 7,843, forward strand.
GCCGAGCTGATGCTGATCGACGGCCAGTTGGACCGGCTTGACCCGTGGACGCTCGGCCCGGTGCTGGACCTGCTGGAACAGGTTGCGTCTTCCGGCAGAGCCGTCCTCGCGGCCACTCACCGCGCCGACGTCGCCACGAGGCTGGGCTCGCTGTTGGTTTTGCGCGACGGTACTCCGAGCTACGTCGGGTCGGTTCGCGAACTGCTGCGGCGCTGCCGGCCTGCCGAGCTGGACGTGGAGACCGACGATCCTTCGACGGCCGGCGCGATGGCGGAGCCGTTCGCGATCGCCGTACACGCCGGACCCGACGGGCTCAAGGTCGAGGCCGAGGACGGTCAGGCGGTGGCGGCCAAGCTGCTTACGCTTGGCTATGGGGCGGTTCGAGCCGTGGTCGTCCGCGAACCGTCGCTCGAAGAGGCGTTGCTCACCCTTCGCTAAGCGAGCGAGCGCGTGTCGCCCCGCCGCACCGTCACTCCCTTGGCGTCCAGGTATTCCAGCAGCGGGATGGCGTACTTGCGGGTGGTGCCTGCCCTTTCGCGGAACTCCGACGCGGTGAACGGCTTTCCTCCGAGCGACTCCCGCACCCAACTCGCAAGGGCGTCGAGCTGGCTCTTGGCGTAAATCAGCCCTTCGGCCACGCGCACCAACTCGCCCGACTCCATTCCGACGCGCAGGATCTGGCTGACCGCCTGCGGCGGCACGCGCAACGCCTCCGCTACCTCCTTCTCGCCGGGCACGTTGAGGCCTGCCCGCTCGAACTCCGCCTTGACGCGGTCGAGCAGTTCGCGTTGGCGAGGGTTCAACTGCGCTTGGTGGTCGGGATGGCCGATGGCCGTCCCGCTTTGCCGCAGCCGTCCCTGCTCGGCCAGCCGCGCGAGGATGCGGTCCAGAGGTTTGCCGCGCCACTGCAGGCCCGCCCGGGCGACCGCCGGCTCTCGGGGAAGCAGCACGTGGGTCGGCGTTTCCCGGTGGAGCGCCATGAGCGCTTCCAGAAGCCGGCCCGCGCAGTCCTCGTAGGTCTCTGGCGTCATCCACCATCCCGCAAAGCCCAGGAGTCGGCCAGATGTCTTCAGCTTCTCGAACGTGTCGCCCAGGCTCTGCGGCGAACGGCCGAGAACCCGGCACACCTCGTCGGTCGGCATGCCGTCGCGCGAGGAGCCGACCAGGCGCTCGATGCGCGTTTCGTCGTCGTCAGCTTCGCCGGCCGTGGCTGCGACCGGCGCGCTGCGCCGCCGAGCCTTGGCTTGGGGAACCACAACGCGCCCTCCGCCGATCAGGTCCGGCGGGCTGTAGCGGCGGATGATCAGCGGTTGGCCGAGCGCCACCGCCACCGGGCTCTCCAAGCGCAACTGGACCGTCTCCGGGTCGGCGTCGGAGAGAAACTGCCGGGCGATCGCCTCGGCGGCGCCTACGGAAACGCGCACCCGAGCGCCGTGCTTGGGCTCGCCCAGCCAACGAACCTTGGCGTCCACGACCGCGGACTCGAACAGCACGCCGGGCGTGCCGATCGCCTGGCCGCGATGCAGCTCCTCCGCTTTGATCCCGGCCAGGTTCAGCGCGGTGCGCGTGCCCTTCTCGCTGGAGGTTCGGGCCTCGTCGTGCGACTGGATGCTGCGCACGCGCACCTGGCGTCGCCCCGGCATCACCTCGGCCACGTCGCCCTCGTGCACCACGCCCTGGGCCAACGTGCCGGTGACTACCGCGCCGTGGCCCTTGACGGTGAAGACGCGATCAACGGGCAGGTACCAGTCGCGCCGTTGCACGCCCTCCGGTTCGCCCAGGGCGTCGATGAGCGCCGAGCGGAGCGTCTCCAGCCCCTCGCCGGTGATCGCGGAGGCGGGGATAACCGGCGAGCCGGCGAAGCGGGTCCCGGACAGCAGCCCGGCCACCTCTTCCGCCGCGATGGCGCGGGACGTCTCGTCGGCCAGGTCGGCGCGCGTGAGGGCGACCACCATCCGGTCGACGGGCAGTAGCTCCAGGATCTGGAAGTGCTCCCGGGTTTGGGGCATCACCGACTCGTCGGCCGCCACGCAGAGCAGCGCCACGTCGATGCCGAGCGCCCCCACCAGCATGTTGGTGAGAAAGCGTTCGTGGCCCGGCACGTCGACGATGGAGACCCGGCCGACCTTGGGAAGGTCGAGCCAGGCGAACCCGATGTCGATCGTCAGCCCGCGGCGCTTCTCCTCCGGCAGGCGATCGGCGTCGATCCCGGTGAGAGCCCGGATAAGGGCGGTCTTGCCGTGGTCGACGTGCCCCGCAGTTCCGATGAGCTTCGCCATCAGCCTTCGAGCGCGTGGTAGGTCTGCTTGCGCGGCTCGCCCGAGCCGTCGTAGATCCACAGGTCGAACTTGCCGTGGCTGACGGCGGCGCCGTAGCCGCCGTTTCGGTCGACGGCGAGCACCACGCAGTCCTTGCCCTCGGCGTCGGGCTGGCGGCGCATCAGGTGGCGGATCGTGCGCTCGCACGCCTCCTGGGCGCTGAGGCCGGCACGCATCCCTTCCACGGTTCGGAAGGAGGCGCAGGCTTTCCAGAGCTCCTCGCCCCAACCGGTGGCGCCCGCGGCGCCCACCTCGTCGTCGGCGTAGATGCCGGAGCCGATGATGGGCGAGTCGCCGACGCGGCCGGGGAGCTTGAACGCCAGACCGCTGGTGGAACTGGCCGCGACGAAGTGCCCGAGGTTGGCGCCGAGCATCGTCACCGTGTCGGCGGGTTGGGGGACGAACTCGCGCGAGTACCGCCCGCGCAGCTTGGGGGTGTGGAGCCACTCCTGGTACCGCGCCACGTTCTCCGGGGTCATCAGGTTCTGGGGGGCGAGCCCTTGGCTGATGGCGAAGCGACGGGCCTGCTCGCCGGCGAGCATCACGTGGTCGGTGCGCTCCATCACCATGCGCGCGACCGAGATGGCCGGCAAGATGCCGCGCATGGCGCAGATTGCCCCCGAGCGCAGGTCGGCGCCGTCCATCACCGAGGCGTCGAGTTCCAGTTCGCCGTCGGCGTTGGGAAGCGCGCCCCGCCCTATGGCCATCAGGCTCGGGTCGTCCTCTGCGGCCGTGAGCCCGGCCTCCAAAGCGTCGAGAAGATCGCCACGCGAAAGCCAGTTGGAGACCGCGGCATCGATAGCTACCTTGCCTGGTTCGTCCCAGGTCGCCAGCAACGTAGGCATGGCGCAAGGCTACCCCGCGCGCCGATCCCACCGCACTAATACCAGGATCGCCCCGGCAGGAATACCAGGAAATTGACAAAGCGACGCCCGCAAGACGATAACGACGTGAGAACAGCTGCGTCAAGTGTATGGCTTTGGTCATAACGCACTCTTGGGAAGTCGGTTTGTGAGGAAACGCAAAGCTAGGCAGCACGTTAACGCGTTGCGAAGCAGAACAGAAACTTCTGCGCGCTGTGCGCGGAAATGGGAAATGACAAAAACAAGTTGAACCGGGGCCGAGGGAAAAACGCAAAACCTAGTAAAGGTGCGTGGGGGTTTGGCGGAGGCGGGATGGGATGCGCATCCCGCGCGGCCTGTCCGTTTTGAACGCGAATCTAGGCCTGATGCGCGCCGGGCGGCGAACCTGAAGTGGCGTGTGAGGGAGCAGACGACCGCGTTCGGCACGGCGAGACCGTTTGCTGGACTGTCAAACATACCGGGTATGGGTTTGTACTGCTTAAACTGTAAGCAATACCAGTATGTCCCAACCCTGGTAACGATAGCAGGATGTGGCGTTTCCGCGCAGCCAATTCATGTTCTTGGACGAAGGTCATGATGACCGGGGACGCAAGCCCCGTCCGAGAAGACGCACCAGACTCACGGAGGAACCATGTCATTCCGCATTAACAACAATATCGCTTCCCTGAACACGCTCAGCGTCCTGTCGAACAACTCCAGTTCGCTGCAGCAGTCCTTGCATCGGCTGTCGACCGGCAAGCGCATCAACTCCGCCGCGGACGATCCGTCTGGATTGGTCCAGGCTGAGAAGTTCAAGGCGCAGATCGCGGGCATCGAACAGGCGATCAGCAACAACGGCAACGCGAAGAACTTCGCGTCGACCGCGGACAGTGCTCTTTCGGAAGTCAACTCACTGCTCGTCGAGGCCCGGCGCCTCGCGGTCGCCAACGGCGACGGTACTCTCAGCACCGACCAGCGCGCCGCCAACCAGCGCAGCCTGGCCGACATCCAGAAGTCCATTACGCGCCTTGCGGGGCAGACGACCTTCGGCAGCAAGAAGCTGCTCGACGGAAGCGCGGGCGTGAACGCCAGCGTGACGGCAGCCGACAAGATCAGCGGCATGTCGATGAGCGGCAACTGGAACGGCTCGGCCGTTTCCGCCAGCGGCGCAGTCGAGGTCAACGTGACCACGGCGGCGGCTCAGGCGACGGTCACCGGCACCAAGGCCTATGCGAATGCGACCGACACGGTTGCGGCGGGTTCCTTCTCGATCAACGGCGTGAACTTCACGTTCGACTCGAGCAAGTCCGTCAGCGACGTCGTCTCCGCCATCCAGTCGGCTTCGGGCCAGACCGGCGTCACCGCCTCTTGGTCGGCGACCCAGGGCATCTCCCTCAAGTCGGTTGCCTACGGGACCGACGCGAAGATCGAGCTCAACGACTCGGCGGGGATCGTGCAGGCCGCGGCCAGCTACGCATCCGATGCGGGCGCCAACGCGGTGGCGACGGTCACCTTCGGTGGCACGGCGGTTGCGTTCGACAAGGGCTCGGGCCTCTCGCTCAAGGACGCCTACGGGAACGCCATCCAGCTCACGACCGCGGGCAACGCCGTGGCCGACATGACCAACGTCGCTCAGGTGACGGCCAACTCCTGCACCTTCCAGATCGGTGGTGACCGGGGCCAGACCGCGACCCTGTCGATCGGCAACTACGCGGCGAGCAACCTCGGCAGCACCGCCGTGGCCGGCAAGAACATGTCGAACATCGCGATCGACACGGCGGCGGGCGCCGACGAGGCCCTTGCCGTCATCGACTCCGCGATCGCCCAGGTGACCAGTGGACGCGCCGACATCGGTTCGTTCATCAAGAACACCGTCGAGTCGAACACCCGGTCCCTGACCGTTGCCAAGACCAACCTGACGGCCAGCATGTCCGCTATCGAGGACATCGACCAGGCCGCCGAGATGACGAACTTCTCGAAGCTGCAGATCCTGCAGCAGGCCAGCATCTCGATGCTGACGCAGGCGAACTCGCTGCCTCAGAACGTGCTTTCGCTTCTGCGCGGTTAATGCGGTCCGTGCTTCGCGTGAGCGCAAGCACCACGTCCAACAGAACCCCGGCCTCGGCCGGGGTTCTGTCGCTTTTGTCCCATCGGCATCTGCCGATCGGACCAAACCGAGCTACCCTAGATACCATAAACCCGGCTATCGCCGGTGGAAGAGAAACATGTCGACCGGATGGGAAGGCGAGTTGGTGCGGCTGGCGCCGTTGGACGACGCTCGGCATTTGGAGAACGGCGTGCGGTGGCTGAACGACCCCGAGGTGACCCAGTGGTTGCTGACCGGCGACATGCCGCTCACGCGGTTGGCCGAACGGGAGTTCTTCGAAAGAACCATGAAGCGGGACCCGAACGAGGTGCATTTCGCCATCGAGACGCTGGCGGGCGAGCACATCGGCTTTTCGGGGCTTCACAACGTCAACTACCGGCACGGCGTGGCGGTCACCGGCAGCTTCATCGGCAACAAGCAGCTATGGCGGCAGGGCTACGGCACGGACGCGGCGCAGGTCCGATCGCGCTACGCCTTTGAGGTGCTTGGCCTAAGGATGCTTCTTTCCTCGGTTCTCGACGGCAATGAGCGGTCGTTGGGCATGCTCAAGAAGGCCGGTTACCGGGAGTGCGGCCGCCTGCCGCAGCGCTTCTGGAAACGGGGCGCCTACCGGGACGAGATCCTACTGGCCCTCGACCGGGATAGCTGGAAGGAGATGGTGGGCGCCAAGCAGGCGGCGCCCTAGGCCGCGGAGCTTAGTCGCAGCTTGGCCAGGTGCTTGCGCGCGCCGGCGATGCTGAACATCTCGTCGCGCAGGAGTCGCTTGAGGTGGAAGACGACCTGGATGTCTTCTGGGCGGTACCGGCGCTGTCCCCCTTCGGTGCGGATGGGGTTCAGAATGCCTGCGAACTCACGCTCCCAGTAACGAAGGGTGTGTACTTCGACTCCTGTGATGCGACTCGCAATGCTGATGCCCACGGCCTCGTCGGATCTGCAGCCTTTCTGCCGATTGCCCATGCTCCTGTGCCCTGCTCCTGGCGGCCCCGCTAGAAGCCGCTGCATTCATCGTTATCGGCAAAACCGGCAGTTTTCTCAGGGCAGCGGGGCCGGTTCTGGGTTCGGCGAGCCTTGGCGGGGCCCCGCAAGGAGCCCAGGTAAGATCGAGCCATGTCCGGCCTCTCGCGGCGCTTACAGTCGATCCTCGCGGCGGCGGTGCTTGCGGCCCTGACGCTGACGGTGTTCGGCTTGACGCAGAACAGCGGACCCGAGAGCGCGGTGCGGCGTTTCCACGAGGCGCTGTTGCAGGGGAGCGGCGACCGGTTGGCCGCGGAGTTGGCGGACGTGCGGGACGTGGAGGCCGCGCGGGAACTGCGGGCGCGAGTGCTCGTGCTCCTGCAAAACCGGGCGCGCGTCGGCGTGGCCAAGGTGGTCCAAGAGGGCAAGAACGCCCGGGTGTTCGTCACCTACCAGCTCCCGCAGCAGGGCCTGATGGCGATCATCCCATTTGCGTTGAGGAAGTCGACCGGCGCCTGGCTGGTCGACGCCCGCAAAACCCTGGACCTCATACAGCAGTCGCTCACAGGCTAGATGGGGTTTAATCTGGCGTATGAAGCGCGCGGGCCGTGCCAACTGGATTGCGATTCTTGGCCTGATCGGGGCCGTTATTCTAGTGGCGATGCTTTTCTTGGGCAGCGAATCCCCCTCCGCTGCCGCGAACAAGTTCATGTCGGCTCTTGCGCGCCGCGACGTGAACACACTCACCCGCTATACCTACTTGGGCGAGGCCGGCAAGGACGAGATCCAAAAGAAGTGGGAGGCCTCCACGGAGATCGCCCGCTACTACCGCTTCAGTTGGCAGATCCTGGGTGAGCTTCAGGCCGACGAGAAGACGGCAAGCGTTCGCATGAACGTCTGGCGGAACGTGGACAGCCCGAGCCCGTACGAGGACCGCTACGACCTGGCGCTGATCAAGGTGAGCGGGCGCTGGCTCGTCGACGTTCGCGGCATCAGCCGCGAGATGTATCCGGCGTTGCCTCGGTAACGTCGATCATCGTCCCGTATAGCTGGGTAAGGTGAGGCCGGCGCTGCGGCGCCGGTGACCTATGTTCAGCCATCGGCTTCTGATCCTTGCCATCTCTGCTGCCTCGGCCGCGTCGGTCACGGCCGTGACCCTGGCGCCTGGCGACTCGGCGCCGCCCGAAAAACGCGCCTACGTGGTGGCCACCGCCCACCTGGACACCCAGTGGCTCTGGACCATCCAGGACACCATCGCCAAGTACATCCCGAGCACGCTGAACGTCAACTTCGGGTTCTTCGACAAGTACCCGGACTACGTGTTCAGCTTCGAGGGCGCCTTCCGGTACCGCCTGATGGAGGAGTACTACCCGGAGGAGTTCGAGCGGCTCAAGAAGTACGTTGCGGACGGGCGGTGGCGCGTGTCCGGAGGTTTTTGGGACGCCCCCGACGTCAACGTTCCTTCGCCCGAGTCGCTCATCCGTCACACGCTGTACGGCAACGGCTACTTCCGCGAGAAGTTCGGAAAAGAGAGTCTGGACGTGTTCCTGCCGGACTGCTTCGGCTTCGGATACGCCCTGCCCACCATCGCCGCGCACTGCGGCCTCAAGGGTTTCTCCACCCAGAAGCTGAGTTGGGGCTCGTCGGTCGGCACGCCGTTCGCCATCGGTCGATGGGAGGGCGTGGACGGCTCCTCCGTCGTGGCGACGTTGGCGCCCGGCCCCTATGGCAACAGCATCGGGAAGGACTTCCAGAACGACGCGGGCGCCCTGAAGGACGCCGACACGCTTGGGGCGAAGTCGGGCGTCTACGCCGTATACCGGTACCACGGTACCGGCGACACCGGCGGAGGTCCGTCGGAGCATTCGGTCGCCAACCTGGAGGCGAGCATCCACGCCCAAGGGCCGCTGAAGGTGCTGAGCGCCGGGTCCGACCAGATCTACCGCGACCTCACCCCCCAACAGGTGGCGAAGCTGCCGTCGTTCAAGGGGGAGATGCTCATGACCGCGCACGGCACGGGATGCTACACCTCCCAGGCGGCGATGAAGCGGTGGAACCGGAAGAACGAGCTTCTGGGAGACGCTGCCGAGCGGGCCGCAGTGGCGGCCGAGTTGATGGGTGGCGACGCCTACCCGCGCGAAAAGCTGGCCGAGGGGTGGAAAGGGTTCCTCTGGCACCAGTTCCACGACGACCTTACCGGCACCAGCATCCCGCAGGCCTACGAGTTCTCCTGGAACGACGAGGTGCTGTCGCTCAACCGGTTCGCCCAGGTGCTGTCGCGCTCGGTGAAGCAGTTGTCGGCGCAGATGGACACCCGGGCCAAGGGCGTGCCGCTCACGGTCTTTAACCCAGTCGCCGCCCCGCGCCAAGATGCCGTTGAGGCGACCGTGCGGTTCAAGGACGCGCAACCGCAGCATGTGCGCGTCTACGGGCCCGACGGCCGCGAGGTCCCGTCGCAGGTGGTCGGGCGGGCGTCCAGCTACCTCTCCATCGTGTTTGTCGCGAAAATGGCCGGGGCCGGAACGGCGATCTACGACGTTCGGCCGTCCGAGACGCCCTGCACGATCAAGACCGGTCTCTCGGTGCAGGAGCGAAGCCTGGAGAACGCGCGCTACCGTGTGAAGCTGAACGCCGACGGCGATGTGGCGTCGGTCTTCGACAAATCGCTCCGGCGCGAACTGCTCAAGGCGCCGATCCGCCTGCAGATGCTGGACGACGTCTCGCCCCACTGGGCGGCCTGGGAGGTGCTCTACGACGCCGTGTCGTCCAAGCCGAGGGAGTACGTCGGCGCGCCGACCAGCGTGAAGGTGGTGGAGTCCGGGCCCGCGCGGGTGGCGCTCGAGCTGACCCGCCCCGCGGGCTATTCGACCGTCGTCCAGCAGATACGGCTTGACGCCGGCGAAGGCGCGCGGTTGGAGTTCGACGACCAGGTGCGCTGGCTCTCGAAGGGCACGCTGCTGAAGGCGGCGTTCCCGTTGACCTGCGCCAACCCGAACGCCACCTACGACCTCGGCATCGGCACGGTCGAGCGCGGAAACAACCGGCCGGAGAAGTATGAGGTCGTGGCGCAGCAGTGGGCGGACCTCACGGCGACGGACGGCAGGTACGGCGCGGCGGTGCTCAGCGAGAGCAAGTACGGTTGGGACAAGCCGACCGACGACACGCTGCGCTTGACCCTGCTTCACACCGCCAACGGCAAGGGCGGGTGGGGCTTCCAGGAGACGAACGACCTCGGCTCCCACCACTACCAGTACGCGCTCATGGGCCACTCCGGCGATTGGCGTCGGGGCGTGCAGGCGCAGGCCGAGCGCCTGAACCGACCCATGGTCGCCTTCCAGACCCTGCCGCACGAGGGGCCGCTTGGCAAGAGCGTGCCGATCTCCACGGTCGGCTCCCCGCAGGTCGGCGTTCACGCGCTGAAAAGGGCGGAGGCGAGCGACGAGATCGTCGTTCGGCTTTACGAGAACTGGGGGCGCCCGGCCAAGGGCGCGAGGGTCGCGCTTCCGGGCGAGATCCTCGCCGTGCGCGAACTCAACGGCGCCGAGGAGCCGCTGCCGGATTCGCCGCGCGGCGTGCGCGTCGCCGGCTCCACGCTCCGCGTGGACATGAAGCCGTATCGGCCGCGCACCTTTGGGGTCCGGTTGGCCGGGCCGGTTCTCAAGTCGGTTGCGCCGACGTCGGCCCCGGTCGCGTTGGCCTATGACCTGGACGCGGTGTCGCTTCGCGGCCAGGCGAAGGACGGCGACCTGGACGGCCAGGGTCGGTCGCTTCCGGCGGAGCTGTTCCCGCGGACGGTGGGCTCGGACGGCGTGACGTTCCAGATGGGCCTACGCTCACCGGGCGCCGCGAACGCGCTCGTTGCCCGGGGCCAGAAGATCGAGTTGCCCAAGGGCGACTGGAACCGGGTGAGCCTGCTCGTGGCGTCCTCGGCCGAGGACCTCTATGTGTCGTTCTGGTCGGGCGATACCAGGACGGTGGCCTCCGTGCCGAGCTTCTCCGGGTTCATCGGCCAGTGGGACAGCCGCATGGTCGCCGGCAAGTTCGAGCAGGACCCCTCCAAGCTGGTCCCGGGCTATGTCAAGCGCACGCCGGTGGCGTGGGTGGCCACGCACCTGCACGACGCGGCGGGCAAGGACCTGCCGTACGTGTTCGGATACCTGTTCAAGGTCGACGTCGCGGTACCGAAGGGCGCGACCTCGGTCGTGCTGCCGGACGAGCCGAGGATGAAGGTGTTCGCGGTATCGGCGGCGAACGACCCGGCGCCGCCCGCCTGGCCCACGATCGAACTGGTGGACTAGCTCGCCCCGACGAAGCTGCGCCGCCCCTGCGCCGTTCGCGGAGGGGCGGCGCGGCGCGTCTGGGGCCAGGTCGGAGCGCGGGGCCCATCGGCGGTAAAATGGAGAGTCTGGCCGCACCGTATGAACCAGTCCCACATCCGCAACTTCTGCATCATCGCGCATATCGACCACGGCAAGTCGACCCTCGCGGACCGAATCCTCGAGCGTTGCGGGAGCGTTCGCGGACCTCACCAGGAGCAGATGCTCGACTCGATGGACCTCGAGCGTGAGCGTGGGATCACCATCAAGATGACGGCCGTGCGGCTGGAGTACACCGCCAAGAACGGCGAGACCTACCAGTTCAACCTGATCGACACCCCCGGTCACGTGGACTTCACCTATGAGGTGAGCCGTGCGCTCTACGCGTGCGAGGGCGCGCTGCTGCTGGTGGACGCCACGCAGGGCGTAGAGGCGCAGACGATCGCCAACGCGGGGATGGCGATGAACCACGACCTGGCCATCATCCCGGTCATCAACAAGATCGACCTGCCCAACGCGGACGTGCAGCGGTGCAAGGACGAGATCGAGTCGGTGCTCGCCATCGACGCGGACGACGCCATCCCCTGTTCCGCCAAGACCGGCGACGGGGTGGACGAGATCCTGGAGGCGATCGTCAACCTGGTGCCGCCGTCGAGCGGCGTCCCTGGCGACCCGCTTCGGGCGCTTATCTTCGACTCGCACTTCGACACCTACCAGGGCGCGGTCGCCTACGTTCGCGTGGTGGACGGCGCGGTGAAGCCGGGCGACCGCATCAAGATGATGTCCACGGGCAAGGAGTTCGACGTGGACGAGGTGGGCGTCTTCCGACCCAAGCTCGAACGCGGCCAAGAGCTGGGCGCGGGCGAGGTGGGCTTCCTGACCGGCGCCATCAAGAACATCGGCGACGCGGCGGTTGGCGACACGGTGACGCTGGCCGAGCGCCCCGCGCCAACGCCGCTGCCGGGCTACCGCAAGGCCAAGCCGCT
>CAZIIS010000022.1:19379-31843 GCA_964539295.1 uncultured Fimbriimonadaceae bacterium
GACCGATACCGACGCCTACGGCGACCTGCGTGACGCGATCGAGAAATTGCAGCTCAACGACGCCTCGCTGCAGTTCGAACCGGAGACCTCCGCCGCGCTCGGTTTTGGCTTCCGGTGCGGCTTCTTGGGCCTGCTCCACATGGAGATCGCCCGCGAGCGGCTCGAGCGCGAGTTCGGCCTGGACCTGATCCTGACCGCCCCGAGCGTGGACTACATCGTTCAGCTCACCAACGGCGATACGATGCACGTGAGCAACCCGAGCGACATGCCGGACCCGAGCCGCATCGCCCAGGTGGAGGAGCCGGTCGTCCATGCGACGATCATGGCGCCGAAGGAGTTCGTCGGAACGGTCATGAAGCTGTGCCAGGACCGCCGCGGAACCTACAAGAAGGCCGAGTACCCGTCGGAGAACCGCTCGATTCTCTACTACACGCTCCCGCTCTCCGAGATCCTGGTCGACTTCTTCGACAAGCTCAAGTCGTCCACGCGCGGCTACGCCAGCCTGGACTACGAATTGGCCGGCTACGAAACCTCCGACCTGGTGAAGGTGGACATCATGCTGAACGGCGACCCGGTGGACGCGCTCAGCTTCGTGGTGAACCGCCAGTTCGCCTACACCCGGGGCAAGGCGATCGTCGAGCAGCTTCGCAAGGTGGTTCCCAGGCAGCAGTTCGAGGTGCGCGTGCAAGCGGCCATCGGCCAGAAGGTGATCGCCGCCGACACGATCAAGCCGTACCGGAAGAACGTCATCGCCAAATGCTACGGCGGCGACGTCACGCGAAAGCGCAAGCTGCTGGAGAAACAGAAGGCCGGCAAGAAGCGCATGAAGAACATCGGCTCCATCGAGGTGCCGCAGGAAGCGTTCCTCAGCGTGCTCAAGGTCTCCGAGTAGCCTAGGCCGTGGCTTCGCTTTGGTCCGGGGCGGGCCCGGGCTGCGAGTCGTTCTCGGGCTCCACGAACAACCTCAAGATCCGACGGCCGTCGGTGTCGTCGACCGTGAACCGGTAGCCGTCCGAGACGATGCTGTCGCCCTTGCGCGGCTGCCGGCCGAAAAGGCCGAAGACGTACCCGCCGATGGTGTCGAACTCGTCGCTTTCGATGCAGGAGCCGACCTCGTCGTTCACGTCGTCCAAGTTGGCCTTGCCGCCGATGAGGAAGCCGTCGCCGTGCTGGACGATCTCGGGCTCCTCGCTGTCGTACTCGTCCACGATCTCCCCGACCAGCTCCTCCACCACATCCTCGATGGTGACCACGCCGGCGGTGCCACCGAACTCGTCCTGGACGATCACCATCTGGCTCCGGGTGGCGCGCATCTCGTCGAGCAGGTCGTGCAGCGGCTTGTTCTCCGGCACGAAGAGCGCCGGATGCATGATCTGGCGGAGCGGCACCTCGGTCGTGCCCCGGGCGATGGCGCGCAGCACGTCCTTGGCATGCACGATGCCCAGGATCTGGTCGTCGGTCCCCTCGTAGATGGGGATGCGCGAGTGGCCGGACTCCTCGATGAGGTGGATCACCTGGTCGAGGTTTCCCGTGACCGGCAGCGCGTCGAGGTCGACGCGGGGGGTCATGACCTCACGGGCGACGGTGTCGCCGAACTCGAAGACGGAGTGGAGCATCTCCTTCTCCTCCTCCTCGATCTCGCCGGTCTCTTCGGCCGATTCGAGCAGCGTCTTGATCTCCTCCTCGGCCTGGTTGGCGACCGCAAAGGTGGCGCTCGCGCCAAACCGGCGGGTGGCGAAGCCGGCGATGCCGCGGGCCAGCCGGCTGGGCAGGCCGAAGATGGTCGCGAACGCCTTCACAAAGCGCCGCAATCGCAGGGCGGTGCGCAGCGGGTGCGCCACAGCGTAGCTCTTGGGGATCAGCTCGCCCACGAGCAGGTTCAGCGCCGCGACCGGGATGGACAGCGCGACGGCCGCAAGGAACACCCCGGTCCAGCCGAGGTTGAGCCCCCAGGTCCGCTCGGCCCACGCGGCGACAGCCTGGGCCGGCAGGAGGCAAAGCAGCATCATCCAGGCTCGCATCGTCAGCGACCCGAGGTTGCAGACCCCCACGTACAGCGCCTTGTGCTCTGCGATGTCCTCCATCGCCGCTGCGCCCGGCTCGGTGGGCTCGTGGGAGCGCAATTGGGCGACGCGCAGCAGGTCGTACGCCGTGTCGCCGGCCACGAAGAGCGCGTTCAGCGCGATGGTCGCGAGGATGGCCGCGGCGACCTCGACTCCGGGGCCGTTCGGTTGGTTGATTGAAGTGGTCGCGTCCAGAGAGAGGGCGCCCAGTCCGAGCAGGGGCAGACCGGCCGTTGCCGCTCCAAGCGCGTTGCGCTCGGGGCGTGCGGGCCGGGGACGTTCAGGAGGGTCCGTTTTCATCTATGTGTCACTTGGGTACGAGTCCGAAAAGCAACAAACCCAGTATGACGCCGATCGAGGCGCCCAGCGTCAGTTCGAACACGGAATGGATCTTCGCCTCCCACCGGCTCTGCGCGATGATCGCCGCCAACAGGATGCCGATGGAGGCCACCAGCATGTTGTCGGTGAGGAAGAAGACGCAGGTGGCGAGGAAGAAGCCGAACGCCGCGTGTCCGCTCACCAGGCCGCCCTGGAGCACCTTTCCGTGTTTTCCGACGCCCTTGCCGATGATCACCACGAACAGCAGGAGCACCATCCCGACGATGATGCGCCCGCCGATCGGCACGCCGACGCCGCCGGTTGAGAGGTTGATGCGGATGCGCTCCCAGTTGCTCTCGCCCAGGGCGATGAGCGAGCCAACCACGATGGCCATGGTGGTCGTGAGCAGCACCGCGCCGGCCGCGATGTCCTTGGCGTACTTGGCCAGGGGGTGGAAGGTGGGCGACACCAGGTCCACCGTCGCCTCGATGGCGCTGTTGAACATCTCGGCGACCAGCACGAAGGTGACCATGAACAGCAGGATCAGGATCTCGCGGATCCGCATGTTCAGGACCATCGCGCCGATGACGGTGATAAGCGTGACGTAGACGTGCACCCGCATATGCTTCTGGGTGCGGAAGGTGTGGACGATGCCGTTCATCGCCACGCGAAATGGCTCGAGGATGTTGCGGCCGGGCATGGCTTAGCCTTCCCCCTCGTGGGGTAGGGAGGTCCAGTCGGGCGCCTCGTGCAGGCCGGCCGCGATGGCGACCTCGTTCATCCGGCGTACCATCTCACGCCTATCATCGTCGGTAAGGTCGTCGAAACCCAGCAGGTGTAAACCGCCGTGTATGGCCAAGAAAGCCGCCTCTTCCGATGTGGACACGCCGCGGTTGGCGGCCTGCCGCGCGGCGAACTCCACCGAGATGGCGATGTCGCCGAGCGGCGCGCCCTCGAACTTCGGCGATGGGAAGGTGAGCACGTCGGTGGCCTCGTCGATCTGGCGGAAGTCGCGGTTCAACTCGCGCAGCCGTTCGTCGTCGGCCAGCAGCACGCTCACCTCGGCCGGCGGGACCTCGTACGCGGTCAGCAAAGTCTCCAGCGCCGTCCGGATCAGGGTGTGCTTAAGACGGCGAGACGATTCGTTTCTCACCGACACCCGGCGCCCTTGTGGGTTCCCCATAGCCCTCCATGCTGGGATAACTGATTCGCTCGTGCCTCAGTGCGCTGAGCGACATCGCGAAGGAGTCTCGAATCTGCTGTAGTTCGCGGAACGTGAGGTCGCTTTCGTCCAACTGCCCGTCGGCCCGCGTGCGTTCCACCTGCTGCGCGACCATGTTCTCGACCGAATCGTTGCGCGGCCAGGTGCGGCTTGCCGCCTCGAGGATGTCGGCCAGGTGCAGAATGGCGGTCTCGCGAGACTGCGGCTTCGGACCTTCGTAGCGGAACAGGCTTTCCAGGTTCAGGTTCCGCTGCTCGTCCTCGCGGCTCTCCTTCAGGGCCATCACGAAGAAGTAGCGGATGAGCGACGTGCCGTGGTGCTGGGCGATGCCGTCGAGGATGACCGGCGGCAGGCGGTGCTGGTGGGCAAGGCTCAGCCCGTCCTTCACGTGCGCGGCGATCACCTGCGCGCTCAGCGTGGGCGACATGTCGTCGTGCACGTTATCGCCCGCCTGGTTCTCGATGTAGTACGACGGGCGCATCATCTTGCCGATGTCGTGGTAGTAGGCCAGCGCACGGCAGAGCAGAGGATTGGCGCCGATGGCGCGCGCGGCGCTCTCGGCCAGGTTGCCCACCATTACGGAGTGGGCGTAGGTGCCCGGCGCCCGCAGGCACAGCTCGCGGATCAGCGGCTGTTCCGGGCTGCAGAGTTCGAGCAGCGTCCAGTCGCTCACGATGCCGAAGGCGCGCTCGAGCAGGACGACCCCCAACCAGAAGATGCTCGTGGCGATCACCGCCGCGATCGACCCCCATACGGCGGCCTGCAATACGGCCATGGGCTGGTAGGCGGCGACGGCGGTGGTGCAGGCGGCGATGGCCGCGTTGGCCAGAACCTGCACGCTCACCGCGCGGAACAGGTCGTTCCGCCGCTTGAGCGGGTTCACCACGTGCGCGCTCACGGCGCCCGCAAGCCACGTGGCGGCCAAAAGGTCGATCGGCAGCGCCCCGCTCACGCCCAGCAGCAGGGAGGTGATGGTGAGGGCGACCAGGCTGTGGGCCGGCCCGAGGAGGGCCGAGACCAGCATGGTCGCGGCGATCGGCGGCGCCATGAACAGGAACGCCACCCGCGTTACGTCGTTGCTGGCCACCGATTGCAGTGCGGCCTGCACGCCGAGGATCGCCAGGAACGACGTGGCCCAGATCAGCCGCTCGGCGTTCTGGGGGTTGGTGCTCTGGACCGGCGTATGCCGGACGTGGTAATGCCAGAACAGCCCGCCGATCAAGCTCAGCGTGACCATGCTGGCGAAGTTGGCCGGGTCCACAGGCCAAGAGCGGTGCATCACCAATACACCGCCCATCAACAGGGCGCCCAAGAAACGCGCGCCGCCCCGGAGCACCAAGCTACCGCGCTCCCCTAATCTCGCACGGTACGCGCGCCAGGTTTCTCTGCGAAAAAGGTTGACCATCTTCGGCTCGAAAGGCGTCCGACGTCGGACGGGCCCCCGAACTTCAGGTCCTACTGCCGGTTGGCGCGGCGGCGTCGCTGGCGGCGGCGCTTCTCGCTGGGCTTCTCGTAGTGCGAATGCTCTTTGAGTTCGCGCAGAAGCCCGCTCTGCTGGAGCTTCAGGTTAAAACGCTTCAAGGCGCTATCGATAGATTCGTTGTTCTGAACGTTGATCGTGATCAAGCCAAACGTCCTCCGGATACCGATCATACCTAACCGCCGCCGGCGGTCGGGGACGGCGGCGCGGCGAGCCAGGCCGCCACGTCCGCTTTGAGCCTGGATCCGGCGCGGAGGTTGCCCAGCATGGTCTCTTTCTCGCGGGGCTCGAGCATCAGCCGGATCGGCTTGCCCTCAAGCTCGCCCTCGACGGCCACCCATCGGCCCAGACCGCCGTGTGCACGGAGGGCATGAACCGCACCCTCTGGATCGCCGCTCGCTCCACCGAGATGCGGAGCCGGTCGCCCCAAAATTCGAGTTCGTCGGCGTGGAAGATGAGGAAGCCGACGTCCTCGTGCGCGTCGAGCAGGCTCATGCTGCTGGGGCGCGCGAAACCCACGAACCAGGGCTTCTCGACCGCCCCCTCGCGTTCGGCCGATAGGCGGCGCCCCAGTTCGCGGCGCATCGCCGCGTTGCCCGCCAGGCCAAACCAGTTGAGCGACGCCCAAGCGGATATGACGAAGCCGGCGATCGCCGGCGCCAAGGCGGCCACCGGGATCTCCGGCTTCGGGCCGCCCCGGCGGGCGGTGATCAGCCACACCAATACGCCGACCGCCAAACCGACAACGAGGGGGACCAGGTTGCCTTGTAGCTTGCGGGCGGCAGTCCAGACGGGTTTGCCTGCTGACGGCATAATATGACCACACTATGGCAGAAGGGAGACTCAAGGTTCTCGGCGTCTCCCCGTCGGGCGAGGCGTTTCGTCGGGCGTTGCTTCGCGTTGCCCGAAAGCCTTGCATCCTCACATCGTTTGACGACGCGCGGATGCGCGTGGCCGCCACGATGTTGCCGGAGGAGACGCAGGTTGAGACGGTCCCCTTTGGCGAACTGCTCGGCCGTTTCCTGCTGATGCTCGGCCAGCCGTCGCGCCGCATCTGCCCGAGGGGCCGCGAACGCGCGCTGGTCGGGCTACTGTGCGAGTCCCTGGACGACGAGTCGCCCATCGTGCGTTCGGCGCGGTACCCCGGCGCCGTGTCGCTCATCGTCGACGGCCTGCACGAACTGCGGAACGCGGGCATTGGCGAGCCCGACCTGAAGGCGTTGGTGGAGCAAGGGACGCCGCCGCTCGCCGCCCGGATGGCCTCGTTGGCCCGCATCGAGAGCGGCCTGCGCGCGGCGCTGGACGAGAACGCCATGGAGCCGGCGACCGACCGGGCGTTGCGTTGCATGGAGTTGACCGCCGACGGCCCGCTGCCGTGCGAACCGATCGTCGCGATCCTGGGCTCGGAGGAGCGCCCGCTCTACGAGCGGTGGCTGCGCTGGGCCGCGCAGCAGGGCGTCAAGGTGACGGTTCTGGCCGATTGGGAGCCCGGCAATCCGGCGCTGTTCGCCGGTTCGGCGCGTTCGGCCGCACGCATGGGCGCGACGATCAAGCCTTCGGATGCGGAGCCCCGCTGGACCGGCGCGTTGTTCACGGACAAGGTTGCGGGCGAGCGCCCGCAGGTCTGCTTGACGAGCGCCGCGGACCCGTTGGCCGAGTGCGAATGGGCGTTGCGGGGGTGCATGGCCCGCATCTCCGAGGGCGTGATGCCGTACCGCATCGGCATCCTGGCGCGTGACGTGGAGACGTACGCGCCGCTGCTCGACGCCTCCGCCGCGCGCCTGGGGGTCTCCTTGGCGGTGTGCCAAACGCTTCCGCTGCTGGTGAACGGCTTCGCCGGCTTTGTCCTGCGGACGCTGGAGGCGCTGGCCTCGCGCGACGTGCGCACGTTGATGCGCGTGGCGCGCAGCAGCTACGTGGCCGTGCCGTACGAGCGCCGGGACGTGCTGTGGCAGGGGCTCTGCGAGGCGTACCGGGCGCGCGAGGCCGCCTGGGAGACGCTCGACGGTTGGTCCGTGGCGAACGAGGAGGAGTTCCCCTGGCTGCGACAGTTGCTGACGTGGCGGACCGAGGCGGTCTACTCGGGCGCGAACCTGGCCGGCTGGTTGGGCCGACTGACCGCGTTGGTCGGCGGCGCCAACATGCTGGAGTGGTCGCTCGACCCCCAGGCGCCGACCCGGACGCGCGACCGAAACGCCCAGACGGTCATGCAACGCGCGCTGGCGGACTACGCATTCGCCTACGACCGGTTCGGCAAACGCCCCCTGGAGTTGGTCGAGTTCGTGCGGCTGGCGCGCAAGCTGTGGGAGAGCGAGACGATGGTCTTGCGCGGCCCCGAACAGGGGGTGGCGTTCACCGGTGCCACCAGCGGGCTGGGCGAGTACGACACTCTGTTTGTGCTCGGGATGCTCGAGGGGACCCTGCCGCGGCGTCGGAGCGAGGACCCGCTGCTGGGGGATTCGCTTCGGGCGGAGATCGCCGGGCTGCTGCCGGACGCGGCGCCGCTTCCGACCTCGTTCGACAAGGCGCGAGCGGAGCGGGACGAGTTCGTTCGGGTGTGCGCCGCGGCGGCGAACCGCCTGGTGCTGAGCTACCCGCGCACCGACGACGACCGGGACA
Organism: uncultured Fimbriimonadaceae bacterium; assembly: GCA_964539295.1. Classification (GTDB taxonomy): domain Bacteria; phylum Armatimonadota; class Fimbriimonadia; order Fimbriimonadales; family Fimbriimonadaceae; genus CAZIIS01. The sequence continues at coordinate 27,082 of CAZIIS010000022.1, forward strand.
ACGTGCCTGCCTTCTACCTGGAGGAGTTGGCGCGCGCCGTGGGTGGGAGCGTGGAGCGCGTCGATTACCCGCGCAGCCGCGTCGTCCCGCCGGAGGAGGAGTGTCGAAGCGAGGCCGACCTTCGGCTTCGCTGCGCGCTGCAATCGCCCCGCCAGCCCGCCGCGCGGCCCATCCTCGGCTCAGTGGAGGGGCGCCTGGCCGTGCAGCCCGCGCCCGAGGAGCCGCTTTCGCCGGAGGAGTTGGGGGACGCGCTTACCTGTCCGTTCCAGTCCGCGATGCGCCACCGCCTGAGGGTCTCGGAGCCCAGCCGCCGATCGCCGATGCGCCGACTCGGCCAACTGCCGCAGCGCGCCAACCTCGCCGTGCAGAAGACCCGCGACGAGGCGCGGCAGGCGCTGTGGGACGCGGTGCACGGGTACGTCGACGCCGAGTACGCGGCGCTCGACCCTTGGGAGGTGAACATGCTGGTGGCCGCGGCGCGGCGGCTGATCGACGAGTGGGTGGAGCGGGAGTTCCAGGCGCGCGAGCTTTGGCACGCCAAGGGCGAGGAGCGTATGGCGGACGTTTCGCTCGGGCAGTACGGTCTGGATAACGAGCTCAAGATCGGCGGGCGTCGGGTCGCGCTGCAACCCGCGTACCCGCTGCCTGCCCTGAGCCGGATCGGCCCGTACTCGGTGCTGCACCTTTTCGAGTGGGGCGTCCCCGAGCGCGTTGAGGATTTTGATCCCGGAAGCGGGGGCGGGAAGGCGTTGCGCTATGGGATCTACCTGATGGCGCAGGTTCATCGCTCGGGGCCGACCGCGCTGGAGATCGACGGGATGAACGGCCAACGCCTCCTTGCTCTGTTGCCTCGCGAGTCCCACCCGCGCCTGAGGGCGATGGCGCCGATGCTGCGCACCGTGGAGGTCGAGGAGGACAAGAGGAAGTTCTTCATGGGCCTCAAGAACCAGCTGAACCAGGCGGTGGTCGCCGTGGACCGGGGCGCGATGCGGCCCGCGCCGGGCGACGCCTGCAACCGCTGCGACTACGGCGAGCTGTGCCGGTGGTCCTCGGTGTTCGGCGAGGGCGTGGAGCCGCTGGAGGAGGACGAAGACGATGCCTGACCTCCACACCTTCCGACCCACCGACGAGCAACTGGCGGCGATCGAGGCCACCGACCCACGGCTGACCGTACAGGCCGCGGCCGGGTCCGGCAAGACCAGCGTGCTCGTCAAGCGTTACCTGCGCCACGTGACGGACCTGGGCGACCGGCCCGACCAACTGCTCACCGTGACCTTCACCCGCAAGGCCGCGGCCGAGATGAAGGAGCGCATCGTGAAGGCGCTCTGCGCGATGGGCCGCTTTGAGGACGCGCAGTTGGCCGAGACCGGCCCGATTCAGACGATTCACAGCCTGTGTGAGCGCACCCTTCGCGAGAACGCGTTCGAGGCCGGCGTGGACCCGCAGTTCGAGGTCTCCTCCGCAGGCGAGGAGATGTTGGACGAGGCGATCCGCGAGTGCCTGGGCGCCTCGACCGACGACTGCCCGGAGGCGGGGTTGCTGCTCAAGCACATGGCCGCCCGGCAGCAGTTCGGTGCGCCGTCCTCGCTTCATTCCAGGCTGGCGGCGGCGGTGCGGCGGCCGCTGGACAAGCTGCGCTCCTCCGGAATCTCGCGCGCCGATCTGGCCGACCGCTACGCCACGACGGAGAGCGTGCTTGCGTTCTGGCGCGAGTGCCTTTTGGGCGCGGTTGCGCCGGAGGCCGCCTTGGCGGTCACCGACGCCCCCGACGAGGAGCTTGGATCGAAGCTCAGCGCCGAATACCGCCGGCACAAGCTCCCTCATGAGGTCTGGATGAAGGCGTTCCAGCGCGGAGCGGCGCAAGAGGCGGCGGCGTTCACGTGCGGCCTGATGCAACTCGTGCTGGCCGCGTGGGATGCGCTGGAAGGGGAGATGGAGCGCCTGCAGGTGTTCGACTTCACGCTTTTGGAGGCGAAGGCGGTGCGGCTCTTGCGGGGCTCCGAGTTGGTACGCCGGCGCCTTCGCGACCGGTACCGGGCGGTGCTCGTGGACGAAGCGCAGGACGTGAACCCGGTGCAGTACCAACTGCTGAACTCGCTCGGCCTGAAGGACGAGATGATGGTGGGCGACCCCCAGCAGTCCATCTACGCCTTCCGCCAGGCCGATCGGAAGCTGTTCATGGAGCGCGCCGCGCAGTCGGCCTCGAAGCGGCTGAGCCGCAATCACCGATCTGACCCCGGTGTGCTGCGGTTCGTCGACGGTCTGTTCGGGCAGCTGTGGCAGGGGCAGTACCAACCGATGTTGGAGGTCCAGGCCACCGAGGAGGACCCGTTCGGGAGCGACGACGAAGGCGCCTGCGACGGAGTGGAGTACTGGCCGCAGGCGACGCAGGACGTGGCGGCCACGGCGCGCGGCGTGAAGCAGCTTCTCGGCGAGGGGTGTCGGGCGCGCGACATCGCCGTACTGACCCGCACCAACGGCTTCGGTCAGCAGGTGGTCGAGGAGCTTGGGCGGCTCGGCGTGGACGCGCGCATCGTGGGCGGATCGGAGCGGTTCTACACGCGCCTGGAGGTACGCGACCTGGCCAACGCCCTGGAGGCGCTGGCCGACCCGACCAACGACTACGCGCTGCTGGCGACGCTTCGAAGCCCGTTCGCCGGGCTCTCGCTGGACGCGGTGGCGCTTCTGGCCAAGAACCGCCCGGTTTTCCAGGCGCTGGAAGGGTTCGTGTCGCCCGTCTCGGAGGACCAAGCGAAGCTGGAGGCGTTCTTGGATTGGTTCCTTCCGCTCGCCAGGTACGCCGATCGGCTGTCGGCCTGGGAGGGGCTGGCCACGGCGCTTCGCGACTCGCCCTACATGGAGGCGATCGCGACCCGGCCGAACGCCCGCCAAACGGTGGCGAACGTGCGCAAGCTGTTCGCGTTGGCCGCGCAGGACCCGGACATGGGGCCGCCCGCCTATGCGGAGCGCATCCGCGAGATCCGACAGTTGCGCCATCGGGAGGGCGACGCGCCCGCGGTGGACGAGGACGCGGACGCCGTGACCGTGATGACGATCCACAAGGCCAAGGGGCTCGAGTTCGACGTGGTGGTGCTGCCGGAGACGCACGCCAGCCTCGAACCCAAGGCGCCGGACGTGGTGGTCGATGCGCGCCGCGGCGTGGTGACGACGAAGTTCGGCCCGGCGCCCTCGGTCTACCACGACTGGCTGGGGCGCCTGCAGCAGACGCAGGAGAGGGAGGAGGCGTTGCGGCTGCTCTACGTGGCGATGACCCGCGCCAAAAAGCGGCTCTGCATTGTGGTGGACCCCAGTCGGTCCGAGCGGAAAGCAGCCGGGCTCGTGTGGAACCGAATGGGCGAGAAGGACAAGGCACCGGACGGCGTTCGCGTCCGCGAATGCGGCCAGGGGGCGTAGGTACACTCGCCGCCATGGGTTTCCGGGTCGCCGCCGTCAGCTTCGCTCCCGAAAAGGGCGCCGTGTCCTTGAACCTGGACCGGATCGCGGAGATCGGCCGACAGGCCGCCGCCGAGGGCGCGGAGTTGGCCGTCTTCCCGGAGACCGCCACGACGGCCTATTACCTGGAGGGCGGGGTGGTGGAGCACGCCATGGGCGGCGAGCAACTGCTCGCCGAACTGGCGAAGCGGCTGGACGGTCTGGAGCGCCAACTCGACCTGCTCGTGGGGTTCTACGAGAAGGCCGAGGGGGACCTCTTCAACAGCGCGGCGTACCTGTCGTTCGGGCCGGACGGTTCACGGCTCGTCCACGTCTACCGCAAGTTCTTCCTCCCGACCTATGGCGCGTTCGACGAGGAGCGGTTCGTGACCCGCGGGCGCGAGTTGGGCGTTTTCGACACTCGCTTGGGGCGCGTCGGCGTGCTGATCTGCGAGGACGTGTGGCACTCGATCCTGGGCACGCTGTGTGCGGTTCGCGGCGCGCAGATGGTGCTGGTGCCGAGCGCCTCGCCGGCGCGGGGCTTCGCCGAATGCAAGCCCGGGAACCTGCTGCGGTATGAGCGGATGCTGCGTGCGCTGAGCGAGGAGCACGGCGTCTACAGCGTCAACGCGATGCTCTGCGGCTTCGAGGGCGGCAAGGGGTTCGTCGGCGGCAGCATGGCGTTCGACCCGCTGGGCCAGAAGCTGACGCAGGGCCCGGTCATGGAGGAGCACCTGGCTCTGGCCGACGTTGACTACGAGCTGATCACCGTGGCGCGCGCCAAGAAGCCGCTCCTGGGCGACCTGATGAGCGCCTGGAGCGACGTCGTTCGTCTCACCTCGGCCTCCTAGGGCCGCGTCCGTTCCCGCCCCTGGTTCCTGTAGGATGGAGGTTTCTCCGGCGAACGGAGGCCACGCGGGGGCAGGTCACGGACCCGCCCCTGCGTGAATCTGGATAAGGGTGGCCGGGGTGATGTCTTTTGCACCCCGGTCCGAAGGACCAGACGGACCTGCGGCGTCCAACGCGTGAAGGGGGGACCGCAAGGCCAGCCACGACGTGGCGCCGTTTGCCACGGCCGGCGTTTCCCCCTCCGTAGCCGACGGCGTGCGGAGGGGGCGTAGGGGGAGGCCGGCAGCCGCGGCCTTCCGAACACGCGGGCTTCTTCGGCCGGGAACGGCCACGCAGGACCATGTGCCGACCGAGATCCCTCGCTTCGCTCGGGATGACACCCGTGGGGCGGAGGCTGACCCGGCGGACGGAGGCCACGCGCGGGCGGGTCACAGACCCGCCCCTACCATTCCTTTGGTTCGGGATGACACCCGTAGGATGG
>CAZIIS010000023.1:0-31638 GCA_964539295.1 uncultured Fimbriimonadaceae bacterium
CACCACAACCGTCTTCGGGTTGGCCGCCGCCACCCTCTCGATCAGCTTGGCCTGCCGGCCCATCAGCGCCATGCTCGGCTTGTCGCCGCCTTCGGTATCCCATTGGTGGGTGGTACCCACGCAAAGCACCGCCGCGTCGCAGTCCTTGGCCAACGCCGCGGCGGCGTCGATCTCCGCATCCTCGGTATCGCCGGGCTGCTCCCACACCAGATGGATGGAGGCGTCGCCCCGCTCCTGGAAAAAGTCGAGCTTCACGTCGTAGCTTCTGCCGGCCACGAGGTCCACCTCGGCCATCTTGGTCTGCACCGCATGGGCGCCCCAGTTGTCGACGATGAGCTTGCCATCCAGGTACAGGCGCGAACCGTCGTCGCTGCGCGTGCCGAGTTTGTACCGCCCCGTCACCTTCGGGACGAGAACGCCGGTCCACCGAACGGAGAAGTTTGCGCCCTGGAACCCCGGGACGGGGCCCTTGTCGGTCCAGTCGAACGCCACATCCTTGTCCGTTCGCACCATCACGCCCTCGCCCGCAAATTGCACGTTCGTGAAGTAGTGGCCCCTCAGACCGTTCTCCTCCGACCCCGCGGCCACGCGCAGGCAGTCGCTGGGCACGGGCCGCCCCAGTCCGTAATCGAACGGGCAGCCCTGGGCGTAGCGCACGGTCACCTTCGGGCCAAGCGCCGCCTTGATCCCCTCCAGCGGCGTCACCTCGTGGCGGGCGTTGACGGCCGAAGAGCCGCCGCTTCCGCAGTGCCGCTCGGTGGCGTTCGGCCCGATCACCGCCAGGGTCCTCAGGTTGGCCAATTCGAGCGGCAGCACGCCGCCCCGGTTCTTGAGCAACACGATCGCCTCCTGGGCGATGCGCCGCGCCAGGGCCTCGCTTTCCTCATGCGGCAGGGGCTTCAGGGGGCGCTCTTCGAACGCCCCGCTGCGCACCATCGCCCGCAGGTTGCGTCGCACCTTGTCGTCGACGACCGAAACCGGGACCTTGCCCTCCTTCACCGCCAGCAGCAGCGGGTTGCCGAAGAAGTCGTTCGGTCCGCTACCGGGCATCTCCAGGTCGAGCCCCTGCAACGCCGCGCCGACGGTGCTGTGCGTGGCGCCCCAGTCCGACATCACCGTGCCGTCCCACCCCCATTCCTTCCTCAGGATCTCGTTCTGAAGGTGGTCGTTCTCCGTGCAGTAGAACCCGTTCACCTTGTTGTAGGCGGCCATGGCGCTCCAGACGTGGCCCTCCTTCACGGCCCCTTCGAACGCCGGCAAGTAGATCTCGCGCATGGTCCGCTCATCCACCTTGGCGTCGATGGTCACCCTTTCCACCTCTTGGCTGTTGGCGGCGTAGTGCTTCACGCACGCCGCCACCTTCTGGCTCTGGATCCCCTTGATCCACTGAACGCCGATCTGCTTCGCCAGGAACGGGTCCTCGCCCGTGTACTCGAACGACCGCCCGCCCAGCGGGGTGCGCACGATGTTCACGGCGGGGCCCAGCAGCACGTGCTTGCCCTGCGCCTTCGACTCCTTGCCAATCGCCACCCCAAGCTCGCGGATCAGGGCCGGGTTCCACGTGGCCGCCATCGAGACGCCCGTCGGGAACGCCGTGGAGGTCCCGAACCGCACACCGTGCGGCCCGTCGAACATGCGCCACTCCGGTATCCCGACCCGCGGCATCGCCTTGGTTTCGAAGGCGGTCGCGCCGTGGCACAGGTCGATCTTCTCCTCCAGGGTCATCTTCGAGAGGATCTCCGCGACCCGCGCCTCGACGGCGGGCTGCGGCGCCGGCTGAGCGCCGGCCAGCAAAGCGAGTACAAGCATAGGTGACAACATCGAGTGAAGCTCCGTCAACTCGTTCGTTAGCCTACCAGCACTCAGCGCTACAATGAACATGAGGTTTGTTGATGTCCCCGGCGCTAAGCTTTGCCTTTTTGTTGGTCTCCGGAGCCCTCGTGACCGGGCCGACGATCACCCCGATCTCCGGCGCGGCCACCGTCGGCCGCGTGTTCGAATGCCGCATCGAGGGCGTGGCCCCGGCACCGAACCCCTACGACCCCGACACCGCGCGCGTGGACGTCGTGGTGGTTCGCCCGAACGCCGCTCCGGCCAGGCTGCCGGCGTTCTGGTACCAGCCCTACACCCGTGCGCTGGAGGACGGGCGCGAGGTGCTCACCCCCGCTGGAGCGGGCGAGTGGCGGTTCCGCATCACCCCGCTCAACCCGGGCAGGCACGCGCTCCGAGCGACCGCCGTGGTCGGCGGGACGACCACGACCGGCAAGGCGATCTCTTTTGTCGCTGCTCCGGCGCCGTTGCGCGGCTTCATCCGCCGCAGCCCGGCCAACGAGCGCTACCTCATGTCGGCCGACGGTAAGCCGTTCCTGGCGATCGGCGCCAACTACTGCTGGCCCGGCGTGCGCGGAACCTACGACTACGACGACTGGCTTCCGGCGATGCAGACGGCCGGCATGAACTACGCCCGCATCTGGATGTGCCCGTGGGCGTTCGGCTGCGAGGTCACCCCCTCCTCGCTCAACCGCTACGATCAGGCCCCGCTCTGGACGCTCGACACGGTGTTGCGCCGCTGCGAGGAGACCGGCGTCCACGCCATGCTCTGCCTGGACTACCACGGCATGCTGAACACCGTCCCCGACTACTGGGGCGGCAACGACAACTGGAAGGTGAACCCCTACAACTCGGCCAACGGCGGGCCGTGCGCCAGCCCGAACGAGTTCTTCACGTCGCCCGAGGCCAAGACGATCTACAAGAAGCGCCTTCGCTACCTCGTCGCCCGCTTCGGTTACAGCCCCAACCTTGCGGCATGGGAGTTCTGGAACGAGATCGACAACGACTTTGGATGGCTGAACAGGCCCGACGTGCTCGCTTGGCACAAGGAGATGGGCGCCTACCTTCACGCCATCGACCCGTACCGCCACCTGGTGACCACCAGCCTGGCCTGGCAACCCTGGCCCGAGCTATGGAGCCTAAAGGAGATGGACTTCGCCCAGATCCACAGCTACGGCCAAACCTCCCCCACGGTCGCCTTCGCGCAACGCGCCGCCGAGTACGTGGCCGCATTCCACAAACCGGTCTGGGTGGGTGAGTACGGCGTCGACTACCGCGGTCACAACGTCGCTGCCGACCCCTACGGCCGAGCCCTGCACCAGGTGCTCTGGAGCACGCTCCACAGCGGCATGGCCGGATGCGCCCACTCCTGGTGGTGGGAGGACCTCCACAACCAGAACGTCTACCCCGAGTACGCAAGGTTGAGCGCGTACCTGGCCTCGACCGGCCTCGGCGCCAAGGGCTGGAACACGATGGCCGTCCAAACGCCCGACCTTCCCAACGAACTGCGCGCTCGCGACGACGCGGCGCAGCCGTTCGACGCCCAACTCACGCTCGACTCCACATGGGCTGGGCAGGCGATCGGCGAGGTGTACTGCAACGACCGCGCCACCACCCAGATGCAGGGCGGCCGCCTCAACTGCTTCGTGCATGGCCGCTCTCACGCCGACCTCAAGCGCCCGTTCCGGATCCACGCCCACTTCAACCAGGGCTCGACCGCGGTGCTGCACCTCAACTCGGTTTCGAACGGCGCGGTTCTCCGGGTCGTCTGCGACGGCCAGACGTTGCTCGAACGCGCCCTCCCCAACCTCGACGGCAAGTGGGAGGTGAACAACGAGTACAACGAGGACATCCCCGTCGCAATCCCCGCCGGCGACCACCTGCTCGAAGTGCTCAACTCCGGCGACGACTGGTTTTACCTGGATTGGGTGAAACTGACCAACCTCCAGCCGTCCGTCCCGTCGGCCGATGGCCCGATCGTGCGGGCGTTCGCGGTCGGCAACGGGACGACCGCCCTGCTCTACGTGCTGGATGGCAGCTACGACTGGCCCGCCGGCGCGACCGATGCGACGATCACGCCGCTCTCCGGCGCCAAGCCCAAACTGCTCGGGCTCCCCGATGGGGCGTACCTGGCCGTGTTCTACTCGCCCACAAGCGGCAGCGTGGTCGGCAGGCGGCAGCTCGACTCGTCGGGCGGCGTGGCGCCCATCCCGACGCCCACGTTCGATATGGACTTGGCGGCGAAGATCACGCCGGTGCCGTCGCCTACGCGGCGACGGCCTTCTTCCGGGCGGTGATGCGGCTGCGATAGTAGTCCAGGATCACGGCGAGCACGATGACCAAACCGGTGATCAGCCGCTTGGTGGGCTCCTCGGCGCCGACCTGGGCCAGGCCGCTGCTGAGCACCGCCATGATGAGCACGCCGAAGAACGAGTTGACGACCGAGCCGCGCCCGCCGGCCAGGCTGGTGCCGCCGATGACGACCGCCGCGATGGCCTCGAGTTCCAGACCGGTACCCGCATTGGGGTTCGCGCTTTGAAGTCGCGAGGCCACCACCGCGCCGCCGATGCCGCACATCAATCCCGAAACCACGAACACCGCCACCTTGGTCGGCCAGGTCTTGATGCCCGATAGCCGCACCGCCTCCTCGTTCGTGCCGATCGCCACCATCAGCCGGCCGAACACCGTGCGCGTGAGAACCCACTGCGCGACGACCACGATGAGCACCGCCACGATGAACATCGTCGACAGGCCGCCGACCAAGGGGTTGCTCAGCACGCCCACCTTTTCGCCCAGGTAGATGGTGCGCGTGTCGGTCAGAAGGAACGTGCCCCCGCGCCCGATCTCCAGCATGCCCAGCGTCACGATGAACGAAGGAAGCGCCCAACGAACGGCGACCAGCCCGTTCACCGCGCCGCATGCGCCGGCCGCCACGATCGCCAGGACAAGCGCCACCGGGAGCGGCGCGCCCATCTTGTCCATCGCTATACCCAACACGGCGCCGCTCAAGCCCAAAAGCGAACCGACCGAGAGGTCGATCCCCGCAATGATCAGCACGTAGGTCATGCCGACGGCGACCACGATCGACGCCGGGATCTGGTTCGCCATGCCCAGGAAGTTATCGGGCGTGAGGAACCTCGGGCTGCGCATGCTGAAGTAGGCGATGAGGGCCGCGAGCGCCACGGCCATGCCGATATAATCGACGACCGGACCAAGTGAGAAGCGTTTTGCTTTAGGCATGGGCGTTTTCGGAACCGTTCGGTTTGAGGTAGCCGCTAAGGGCTGCAGACATGATCGCGTCCTGGCTCCACTCGCCGCGGTTGAACGTCGCGGCCAGCCGTCCGGCCGACATCACGGCGATACGGTCGCAGAGCGCCAGAAGCTCCTTCATGTCGGAGGAGACAACGATGATCGCCTTCCCGCGCGAGGCCAGCTCGTCCAGAAGGCGGTAGATCTCGAGCTTCGCGCCGACGTCGATGCCGCGCGTGGGCTCGTCGAAGATGAGCACGTCGCAGTCGCGGAAGAGCCATTTGGCCAGCACGACCTTCTGTTGGTTGCCGCCGCTCAGGTCGCGCGCGGCCTGCTCCTGGGAGTGGTAGCGGAGCGAAAGCGCCTTCGCGAAGCGGTCCGTCACCTCCTCCTCCTTCCCCTTCCGCAAGACGCCGCCGCGTACGGAGACGCCGCGCAGGTTCGCCATCGTGGTGTTGATGCGAATGGAGAGCGGCAGCAGCAGCCCCTGAGCCTTGCGGTCCTCGGTAAGCAGCGCGATGCCGTGGCGCACCGCGTCGCGCGGACAGCGTATGCGCGCCGGGCGGGCCGACTTGCCCAAGAAGACTGAGCCGCCTTCCGCCCGGTCCGCGCCGAAGATCGCGCGCATCGCCTCGGTGCGGCCGCTCCCCATGAGCCCCGCAAAGCCCAGGATCTCGCCCTTCCGAACCTCAAAACTGACATCTTTCACCGCGTCGCCGCGCCGGAGTCCGTCCACCCGTAGCGCCGGCTCCTCGGTGATCGAGGCGTGGCGTTCGAACCCCTCGCCGAGGTCGCGCCCCACCATCTCCCGAACGATGCCGTCGATCTCCACGTCCTGGGCGTCGTGCGTGGCCACCATCTGGCCGTCGCGAAGCACGGTGATCCGGTCGGAGATCCGCTTGATCTCCTCCATCCGGTGCGAGATGTAGACGATGCCGACCCCGGCCGCCTTCAGCTTGGCGATCTGCGTGAACAGCAACTCCGTCTCGGCGTCGGTCAACGCCGCGGTGGGCTCGTCCAGAATCAGCAGCTTGCACTGCTGCGAAAGGCCCGCGGCGATCTCCACAAGCTGCTGGCGTCCGACGCTCAGGTCGCCGACCTTGCGGGCCGCGTCCACGTCGTCCAGGCCGACCTCGGCCATGAGCCGCGCCGCGTCCTCGTTGATGCGGCGGTAGTTCACGAACCCCAATCGCTTCGGCAGGTGCGGCAGGTAGATGTTCTCCGCCACGGTGAGCGTGCTCACCAGGTTGAGCTCCTGCATCACCAAGCGCACGCCCTGGCGTTCGGCCGAAAGCTTGTCGGCCGGCGAGTAGGGGCTACCCTCCAGCCGCATCGCCCCCTTGTCTGCGGGGATCACCCCGGCGATGATCTTCGCCAGGGTGCTTTTTCCCGCGCCGTTCTCACCTACCAGCGCATGCACTTCGCCGCACCGGAGGTCAAAATCGACGCCGCCGAGCGCCACGGCGGAGTAGGTCTTCCACAGCGCCGTCGCGCTCAGCAGCGATCCGTTGGTGTCCAATGCTCTACTTCAGGTTCGTTTTCGTGATCAGATCGACCGGCGTCTCCTTGTCGGACGGGGCGCCTTTCTTCTGAATCATGTCGAGGGCGTACTGGATGCCGAACACCGCCAACTGGTCGGCGTGCTGGTCCGCGCTCGCGAGCATCTTGCCCGACTTCAGCAGGTCCTGCGCCGCCTTGATGTTGTCGAAGCCGACCACCTGGATCTGGCCCGCCTTGCCCGACTCCTCCACCGCGCGCACCGCGCCCAGCGCCATGCTGTCGTTGGCGCAAAGCAGGGCCTTGACGTCCGGGTTTGAGGTGATGATGTCGCGGGCGAGCTTGTTCGCCTTGTCCGTCTCCCAGAACGCGGTCTGCGACGTGACGATGTTCATCTTCGCCGCCTTCATCGCGTCCTCAAACCCGAGCTTGCGCTGCTCGCCGTTGAACGCGTTCGGCGCACCCTCAAGGATCGCCACCTTGTCGCCCGGCTTCAGGCTCTTTGCCAGCTCCTCGCCGACCAGGCGCGCGCCCTTGCGGTTGTCCGGCCCGACGAACGGGACGGTCACCTTGCTCTCCTTCAGCACGCCCGCATCGAGCTTGTTGTCGATGTTGACCACCACGATGCCGGCCTCCTGCGCCTTTTTGCAGACGCCCACCAACGACTTGGAGTCGGCCGGGGCGATGACGATGGCATCCACCTTCTGGGCGATCATCTGCTCGACGAGCTCGACCTGCTTGTTCACGTCCTGCTCGTCCTTGATGCCGTTGGTGATCAGCTCGTACTTGTCGGCGTTCTTCTTCTGGTCCGCCTTGGCGCCGTCCTCCATCGTCTTGAAGAACTCGTTGGAGAGCGACTTCATGACGAGGGCGATACGCGGCTTCGGGCCTTCGGTCTTGCCGCCGGGCGTTGCTCCCTCTTTGGGCGCCGATGGGGCGCATCCTGCGACCATGCCGAGCACGGCAAGGCCGGCCAGCGGAAGGAGCGCAGCGCGCAATGGTTTCAAGTTCAGCATATTGGACTCCAATCCTGCGAAGCGTACCTTTAGCGGCTTACCACCTCGATCCTCGACCAGTACGCCGCTTCATACGACCAGTCGTTCGATTGGTTCAGGAGTTCGAGCCGCACCTTCTGGCCCGCATAGGCGCTAAGGTCGACGCTCACGTCCTCCCACACCGGCTCGTCCATGTCCTTCCGACCGATCAACCGGTCCAGCAGCGTCTTGCCGTTGGCCTTGACCACCAGACGCCAGTCGCTTTTGGCCCGGCCCGCCACCGTCAGTTCCAGGCTAGAGGCCTTGTCCTTCGGCAGCGTCAGCGTCCGGCTCAGGACGCACGGGATCACCTGGTCGAACGGGTGCGTCGCCACCACATTCGGCTTGCCGGCGAAACCGCCGACCAGCCCAACCGACATCTGCTCGCCGCAGTTCTCTACCTTCCAGCCCGGGTGGTACTTCATCGCCTCGACCCAGCGAGGGGCGATGAGGATCCTCGACCTCTCCGACGCCGTGAAGCGGCTGTTGGCCACCGGTCCGGGCGCCCAGCACTGCACGAACGCGGACGGCTTGGCCTTCTTGACGGGGATCACGAACCACTCCTCGCCGTTGGCGTCCTTCTCGATGCGGCCGCCCTGCTCGACGACCACCTCGCGCACGATCTTCTCGCACGCCGCAAGCAGCTTCGGGATGTTGTAGTCGGTGCTGTAGAACCTCGTTTCCATGTCCATGCCGCGGCGGTACCTCTCCGGCAGGGCCTCGTAGCCGATCGCCGTTGCCAGGACGCCGAGCGCGCTCGACGGGTTGCAGTCCGAGTCCTGCCCGCACTGCATCGAGACGATCGTCGTCCGGTCCGGGTCGCCCTTGCCGAAGAGCAGGCCCATCGCCACGTACGCGCCGTTGATCTTGGCGTCGATGTTGAACGCGCCCTTCTCACACGACCCGCGTCGGTAAGCCAGGTTCTTCTGGTACTTGCGGTCGATCGCCTCCCAAGTCTTGCGCCAGTCGTCCGGGTCCGAGCGGTACCCGGCCAGCACGTCGCGGATCGCCTCGGCGTACTGCGACTTGGCGGGGATCGCGGCCAAACCGGCCTCCACCAGCTTCACCGGGTCCTTCTCAAAGAAGGCCGCGCTGTACATCGCGCCCATGAACTGACCGGCATAAAGCCCGTCGCCGTAGTTCATCAGCCCGCCGAACTTCTCGCCGAGCTTGATCGCCGCGTTCGGCATGCCCGGCGCAAGCAGGCCGGTGAAGTCCGCCTCGATCTGGAAGTCGATGTCGTCCGCGTGCGGGTTGAACCTCGGGTGGCCCGAGTCCGGCGGCGCGATGCCCGACCGAAGCGCTTCACGCCCGCCGTTGTTGGCGTGGCACAGCCCGTACCCGCTGTTGGCGAAGTCGATCCCGGCCTGCCGTTGCGAGACGCCAAGCCCGTACTTCTCCAGCGTGCGGATGAACGTCATCTCCACGTAGATGTCGTCCTGGCTGAACGCCTCGTTGCACAATCCGTCGTGCCAGGCCGGCACCCGGTCGTCGGGCAACATCGTGCCCGCCACGCTGAACTCGGTGGGGGCGCCCCATGAGACGCCGACTATCTGCCCCAGCCAACCGCCAAACATACGGTCGCGGTACTCCTTTGCCGACAGCCGAAGCGTCGCCGGACTGGCAACGCCGACGGAAAGGCCAAACGCCGCCAACGCGACGACGGCAGTCACTCGTGCAATTCGGTTATCTTTCATCTGCGGTTCCTTAGCGGCTCACGATCTCCATCTTCGCCCAGTACGCGGCTTCCCAAGCCCATCCGTTGGGGGCGTTGAGCAACTCCAGCTTCACCTTACGCCCGGCGTAGGCGGTGAGGTCCACGGTCACGTCCTGCCAACTGGTGGCGTTGTCGGCCTCGACGCCGATCGTCTTCTCCAGCAGCTTCACGCCATCCACCTTCACCACGAGCGACCAGTCGCCCCTCGGGAAGTTGCCCACGGTCAGGTTCAACACCGTCGACTTGCCCTTGGGAACGGACACCTTGCGGCTGATCGTGCACGGCGTGTTCTGGTCGAGCGGGTGTGTGGCGATGACGTTCTTCTTGCCGGCGAACTCGTTCAGCAATCCGACCTCCATCTGGTCGCCGCAGTTCTCGACCTTCCAGCCCGGCAGGCGCTTCTGCACCTCGATGCTGGGGGTCCCGTAAGCCATCTTCTTCATCTCGGCCGCCGTGTAGACGCTGTTGGCGACCGGGCCGGGCGCCCAGCACTGCACCAACGCAGACGGCCTCGCCTTGACGACGGGGATCACGAACACCTCCTGGCCGTTGGCGTCCTTCTCGATGCGTCCGCCCTGCTGGCGCACCACCTGGCGCGCGACCTTCTCGCACGCCCGCTGGAGGCCCGCGAAGTTGTAGTCCGTGTGCGAGAACTTCGTCTGCATGTCCAGGCCGCGGCGGTACTTCTCGGGCAACGCCTTGTAGCCGATCGCGGTCCCCAGCACGCCCAGCGCGCTCGATGGGTTGCAGTCCGAGTCCAATCCGCAGCGCATCGATATGATCGTCGTCTGGTCCGGGTCTCCCTTCCCGTAGAGCAACCCCATGACCACGTATGCGCCGTTGATCTTCGCGTCGATGTTGAACGCGCCCTTGTCGCACGAAGCCTTACGGTAATCGGGGTTCCGCTGGTACTTCTCGTCGATCCGCTTCCAGGTCTTCTGCCAATCGTTTGGCTCGGCCCGGTACCAGGCCAGCACGTCGCGAATGCACTCGGCGTATTGCGACTGAGCCGGGATCGCCTCCAGGCCCGCCTCCACCAGCTTCTCCGGGTCCTTCTCGAAGAAGGCCGCGCCGTACATGGCCCCGATGAACTGCCCGGCGTAGAGACCGTCGCCGTAGTTCATCAGCCCGCCAAACTTCTCCCCCAACTCGATCGTCGCGTTCGGCAGCCCCGGCGCGATCAGCCCGGAGAAGTCGGCCTCGATCTGGTAATCGATGTCGTCCGCGTGCGCGTTGAACTTCGGATGGCCCGAATCCGGCGGCGCGATCCCCTTTCGCAACGCATCCCGGCCCGCCAGATTTGCGTGCCAAAGCGGGTAGCCGCTGTTCGCGAAGTCGATCCCAGCCTGCCGCTGCGAGACCTTCAGGCCGTACCGCTCGAGCGTCCGCAGGAACGTCATCTCCACGTACAGGTCGTCCTGACCGAACGCCTCATTGGCCATGCCGTCGTGCCAAGCCGGCGCCTTGTCCTCCGGTACCAGGGTTCCGCAATACACGAACTCGGTCGGGGCGCCCCACGAGACCCCCACCATCTGGCCGAGCCAGCCGCCCAACATGTGGTCTCGGTACTCGTCGGCGGTCAGCCTCACGGTCGGCGACGGGGCTGCCGCCAGCGCGGGGCCCGCCATTAGCGCGCAGAATGCCGCTGCCAAAACAACGGGGGAGTTACCAGATCGCATGGCCGATTATGCCCGTTTTTGCGGTCCTGACGGTATATTGAAGGTTCGGAGAGGAACGCGATGATGCGTATATGGTCCATTGTGCGTTTTGCGATCTATGCGTCGCTTGTGGTTGGTTGCGCCGTCGGCGCCGTCGCCCAGGTTCCGCCCACCATGCCGGCCTACCCGCGGGAGGCGCGCGCCGTTTGGGTTGCCACCGTCAGCAACATCGATTGGCCGTCGAGGAAGACCCTTACGACCGCCCAACAACAGGCCGAGGCCCGCGCCATCCTCAACAAGTGCGTCGCCCTCAACATCAACGTCGTCGTGCTCCAGGTGCGACCCGCGTGCGACGCCATCTACCCATCGAACATCGAGCCCTGGTCCCCGTATCTGACCGGCACGATGGGCAAGGCCCCGTCGCCATACTACGACCCGCTCCAGTTCTGGGTGGACGAGGCGCACGCCCGAGGCATCGAGATCCACGCCTGGTTCAACCCCTACCGCGCCCTGGTCGGGACCTCGACCTACACGTCGTCGAACCACATCAGCAAAACCCGCCCCGACCTGGTCCGCACATATGGCAACTACCTGTGGCTGGATCCCGGCGAGCCCGAAGTGCCCGGCTATAGCCTCTCCGTCATCAAGGACGTCATCACCCGATACGACGTAGACGGCGTGCACTTCGACGACTACTTCTACCCGTATCCGATCTCCGGCACGCCGTTCCCCGATTCCGTGCCTTACGACGCCTACCGCGCCTCCGGCGGAACCCTCTCCCTCGCCGATTGGCGCCGCTCGAACGTCGACAAGTTCGTCAGTTCGGTCTACTCCACCATCAAGGCCACCAAGCCCTGGGTCAAGTTCGGCGTCTCGCCCTTCGGAATCTGGCAACCCGGGTACCCGCCGGGAGTCAGGGGCTTCAACGCCTACGCCGACCTCTACGCCGATTCGCGAAAGTGGATTACCAGCGGCTGGGTGGACTACCTCACCCCACAGCTTTACTGGAAGATCAGCGCCACGTACCAGAGCTATCCCGCGCTCCTCGACTGGTGGATCGCCCAGAACTGGAACGGCCGCCACATCTGGCCCGGTAACTACACCAGCGGCGTGGGCGCCGACTACGGCGATTGGCCGATTGACGAGATCCTGAACCAGATCCAGGTCACCCGCTCCCGAGGCGGAAGCACCGGCAACGTGCACTTCAGCATGAGGGCGCTCATGGGCAACTGGAAGGGGCTCGCCGACGCCCTCGCCGGCGGCCTCTACGCCACCCCGGCGCTCGTACCCGCCTCCACCTGGCTGGACTCCACCCCGCCGGCCGAGCCGCTGCTCACCCAGACGGCGCTCACATCGACCACGTTCCAGCTCTCCTGGCTTGACCAGGCGAACGAGCCAGTGCGGATATGGGCGGTGAACGCGCGCTACGGCGACACCTGGCAACTCAAGCTCCTTCCGTCGACCGCCACGTCCTACACGCTCGGCCTGACCAGTTCGCTCGGAAACCTGAACGCGGTGGCGGTCGCCGCGGTCGACCGGGTCTCCAACGTCTCCACGGCCGCCGTCGCGCGTGTGCCCGGCCCGATCGTGGCCGGTACCGTCGGCCTCAACGACTTCGTCGCCAACCGGACATCCGTCCCCCTGACCGTCGAACTGCGCGCTCCGGGCTCGACCACACCCGTCGAGAGCCACACCCTCTACGCGGACGCCAGCGGCCAGTTCAGCTTCACCGCCACCAAACCGGGAACCTATGACCTCACGGTCAAGGGTTCGCACTGGCTGCGTGGCAAGGTGAAGAACGTCAAGACCGGCTTCTGGGGCGTCGGCGGGCTCTCGCTGAGCCTGGTCAACGGAGACGTCGACGGCAACAACCGGGTCGACGCGGTGGACTACAGCAGGCTCGCCCGCGCCTTCCGTTCGCGCCCCGGCAACGCGAACTGGAACCCGAACGCCGATCTCAATGGCGACGGCGCCGTGGACCCGCGCGACTACGCGATTCTTGCGCGAAACTTCCGAAAGGTTGGCGAACCGTGACGTTCTGATCCAAACTAGGGCGTCCAGCAGAGGGCGCAACATGATCCCGACGACGCGCGAAACGGATTTCGAAAGGCACAACGAGGAGGTGCACCAGGTTTGGGAGGCGTACCGCGCCGGCAACCCAAGCCGCGTGCCGATGATCATCGGCCATAACCCAAGGTTCACCACCTTCGGGCACGAGGCCAACCCCCGCGGCATCACGTTTCAGGACACGTTCTCGGACCCGCAGTTGATGCTTGAGCGGCAGCTCGAACACCAGTTCTGGGCCCGCACTCACATCCCGCAGGACGCCGAGATGGGGCTCCCGAAGGACGGGTGGAGCGTCTACGTCGACTTCCAGAACAGCTGTGAGGCCGGCTGGTTCGGGTGCGAGATCCGGTTCGCCGAGGGCGAGGTGCCCGACACCCTGCCAATGCTCGCCGACGACGCCAACAAACGCCTTCTCTTTGAGCGCGGCGTGCCCGACCTCTTCCAGGGCGGGTTGATGGCGCGCAACTGGGAGTTCTACGACTACTTCCTGAGTAAGCAGGCGGAGGGTTGGGAGTGGAACGGCCGGCCGATCGCCTCGGTCAGCCCGACCGGTCTCGGCACGGACGGCCCGGTCACCCTGGCCTGCAACCTGCGCGGCGCCACGGAGTTCATGGTCGACCTCCTGGACGACCCGGACTACGCCGACGAACTGCTGCAGTTCGTCACCCGCGCCACCATCGCCCGTATCTCGGCCTACCGGAAACGCCTTGGCCTGCCCGAACGACCCGAGGGGTTCGGCTTCGCCGACGACTCCATCCAACTCCTCTCCACCGAGATGGTGCGCGAGCGCGTGCTTCCGCACTACCGTCTGTTGGTGGACGAGCTGTCGTCGGGCGGCCCGGTCTCCATCCACCTCTGCGGCAACGCGACCCGCCACTTCCCGATGCTCCGCGACGAACTGGGCGTGCGCAGCTTCGACACCGGCTTCCCGGTCGACTTCGCCTGGCTTCGGTCGGCGCTGGGGCCGGATGTGGAGGTGCTTGGCGGTCCCTCCGCGCCGTTCTTGCAGACCGCCACGCCCGAGCAGACCGCGCTCGAATCCAAGCGCATCCTGCATTCGGGCATCATGGAGGGCGGCCGCTTCATCCTGCGCGAGGGCAACAACCTGCCGCCCGGCGTGACGATGGACAACCTGTGGGCGATGTACGACGCCGCCCACCAGTGGGGCCGCTACGAGTAGCTAGCCGGCCCCGAGCCGCATCTCCTGCTCCGTTCGGGCGACCACCCGTCCGCGCCGGTCGAGCGCCTCGGCAACGACCTTGCGCAGCGCGCCGTCGCGCTTCAGCCGGGTGAACCAGGTGCGCCCCTCGGTCTCGGCGTGCACGATGGCGCCGTCCACCATAAACCGGACAAGCTCGGCGTCGACGCCGACCGGGAGCACCACGCCGACCTTCGACTCCTCGGTCACCGGGAGCGGGTCCTCGCTGACCGAGGCGGCCGCCTTCGGCGCCTTCGTGATGAAGTAGCTGCTCGCGATAGCCTTGCGGTACGCCTTCAGCACGGCCGGCGAGTTCGTGACCGAGTAGTCGTTGTTTCGCCGATGCCCGAGCAGCAGGTTGTTGGTGTTGAAGTAGTTGATCGCCTTGACGTTTCGGAACTCGGTGCGGAGCGATGCGTAGAGGTCGCGGATGTTGCGGACGGCAAACTCCGTAACCTCCTTGTCCTCCAGCTTCGAGTAGTGCGTCGCCCCGTATTCGCACACCATCATCGGCTTGTTCTTGGCGAAGTTCCGGTAGGCGAAGCGCAGCATCTGCATGGGCGAAATGGTGTGCGCCGGGGTCTTCGGGTCCTGGTTGAAGTAGGTGACGCTGTACATGTTCACCCCCACCCAGTCCACCGCCTCGTCCCCGGGGTAGTACGACCGCATGTTACCGGTCGGGTAGGCGTAGGGGCACCACACCATCGCCACGTTCGGCGCACGGCGGTGCATCACCGAGGCGACCAGTTGGAACTTCTCGATGTACGCCTTGGGGTTGCCGCCGTACTTCGGCCACGCCCCGTTCATCTCCGAGGCGAACCGCAGGAACACCTTCGCCCCCGAGCTGTAGAGGTCGTCCGCCAACCTCCGCAAGTAGGCGTCGTTCTGCACCTGGCCCAGGCCGTTGTTCGGCTCCAGCGCGATGTGCACGAACTTGCCCGAAGAGCTGAGGCGCTTCACCCAGTCCATCGGAAGGCGCTGCCCGTAGCCCATGTAGAAGAAGTACATGGCGTGGCGCTTGCCAACGATGCTCTCGAAAGCCTCCGGCAGCCGTCGCGGTTTGCCGGTCTCGTCCACGTAGGCGTTCCCGAGCGTGCCGTCCAGGTCGATGAAGGCGCCGAGGTAGCACCCGTCGCGCGGTTCGTGCTTGGCCAAAGGCCGGCCCGAAGGGGCCAGGGCGCTGTGGGGAGGCGTGTCGGGCAGCACTTCCAGGTCAAGCCCGACCGGCGCCTGGGCCCGAAGGCTATGCGCCAGCGACCCCAACGCGTGAAACGCGAAGCCCGCAAGGCAGAACCAAACGACCCCCACCAACAGGAAGCCGATTCGGCCCACCACGAGGCCAGCAACGCTCCGCTTCGTCAGGTCGACGCCCCAATTCACCCCGGGCTCCCATCCTCGAACGTCAATCAAAGGCCGCTCGCCCGTGCGACGCCTGGTCACCGTCAACGATCCCAATCCATCCCACCCAGCACAACTCCGATTATCCGCTAAACCGCCCGCATATTGTTCGTAACAACCTGACGGTCCCGTTTGTGCCCGGTTTCGTGCCGCGCAGGGCAACCCCGAAACGCCAGTTTGTACGATCGTACTAAGAATAGTTTGGCCGTACAGTCTATACTGAAGGCATGAGCGCATCGGTCAAGAAGAAGCGGCAACTGGACCCCGTCGGCACGCGCCGCGCGATCCTCGAGGCCGCCACCAAGCTTTTCAGCGAAAGCGGTTTCGCCGCCACCTCGATGGGCGGGATCGCCGAATGCGCCGGCGTAACCAAGAGCCTGATCCAATACCACTTCCACACCAAGGAGGAGTTGTGGGAGGAGGTGGTGATGACGCAGGCCAAGCCGCTGCTCGACGCGTGCAACCACGCCCTCGCCTCGGACGAACCCTACTGGCTGGCCGAACTGATGCTCACCCGCTTCCGCATGTTGCAGGAGCGGCCCGAAATGGCGCGCCTGATCGCCTGGGCCGCGCTCTCCCCGGCGCTGGTACCCAAGTCGGCGCGCCAGCGCGTCGCCCTGCTCTTGGCCGCCAAGAAGGGCGCCGCTCCCGGGCAGGAGGCCGGCCCAAGCTTCCCCCCAGACGTGCTCGTCGCCGCGCTGTTCGGCGCGGTGGACGGCTTCTTCCTGATGCGAAGCGCCTACGAGCACATGACCAACGTGCAGATGTCCAGTCGTGACTACGAGGAACAGGTCCTGCTGTGTTTGGCCAGGGCGTTCTTCGGGTACGACGAGCGCCTTCGCCAGGCGCTGAACCAGGAGCCCCTCTGATGAAACTCCGCAAGTTCGTCCCGCTCCTCATCTTCGCCGCCATCGTCGCCGGCGGCTACGCCATCGACCAAGCCCGCGCCGCCCAGCGAAGCCGACTCTCCGGCTTCTTCGAAAGCCAACCCACCCGGGTCGCCTCGCGCATCGGCGGCCGGGTCGCTACCCTCTTCGTCAAGGAGGGGGAAGTCGTACGCAAGGGGCAACGCCTGGCCGTCCTTGAGGCCGAAGCCACCGCCCTGCAGACCGAAGCTCAACGCCTCCTGGCGCGGCAGTCGGCCAAGGCGAGCGAGGAGGCCATCCACGGACCGCGCGCCCAGGAGATCGCGCTCCAGCAGGCCGCACGCGACGAGGCCGCCGCCTCACTCGAACGGCTGACGAACGGGCCGCTCCCCGAGGAGCTCGCCGCCGCCCGCGAGCGGGTGGTGCAGGCCCGAGCACGCTACGACGCGGCGCTCGAAGGCCCCCGCCCGCAGGAACGCGCCCAAGCGCTGGCCGCCGAACAGCAGGCCCGCGCCGCGCTCGATGCGGCCCGCCGCGGTCCAACGCCGGAGGAGCGCGGCCAAGCGCAGGCCCGTCTTGAGGCCGCGTCGGCCGACGAGCATCTGGCGCGCTCGGACGCCCTGCGCTCCCAGCGGCTCTTCGAAAAGGGCGCGGTGAGCGGTCGCGATCGCGACGCCGCCGTGACCCGCATGCGAACCTCGGAGGCCCAGCGCAAGGAGGCCGAGAACGCCCTCAGGCGTGCGCAACTCGGCACGCCCAAGGAGGAACTGGCCGAGGCCGAAGCGGCCTACCGGCAGGCCAAGGCCCGCCTTGACCTGGCCAACGAAGGCACGCGCGCGCAGGACATCCAGGCGGCTCGCGCCGACCTGGGGATCGCCCGGCAGAACCTCAGGCTCCTCGAACGGGGAACGCGCGCGGAGGACCTGCGCGCCGCAAGGGCACGGCTGGCTGGGGCGCAGGCCGCGCTCGACGTGCTCAAGGCCGGCACCCGACCCGAACGCATCGCCCAGGCGGGCGCCGCGGCCGGCGCGTCCCGCGCCTCCGCCGAGAGCGCGGGGCAACTTCTGGCCGAACGCGAGGTCGTCGCCCCCTGCGACGGCATCGTCGAACGGCTCCTCGTGGCCAAGGGCGACCTGCTCGCCGCCGGGACCCCGGTGATCCAGCTCGCCGATCCGGTCGACATCTGGCTCCGCGTCTACCTGCCCGAACGCCAACTGGCGAAGGTGAAGGTGGGCGACGACGCCGCGATCCGCCTGGACGGCGTTTCCGGGACGCTGGCCGGCTACGTGGAGAGCATCGCCACGCAGGGGGAGTTCACCCCGGCCAACCTACAGACCCCGGACGACCGCGGCAAACAGGTGTTCGCCATCCGCATCCGGTTGAAGTCGCCCGACCCGCGCGCCAAGGCGGGCATGTACGCGACCGTCGTGGCCGTCGGGAGGTGGAGATGAACGCCATCGAACTCCGCGGCCTCACGCGCCGGTTTGGGCCGTTCACCGCGGTCGACGACCTGACGTTCGACGTGCCGAAAGGCGCCATCTTCGGCTTCCTGGGGCCGAACGGAAGCGGGAAAAGCACCTGCATCCGTATGCTGTGCGGCGTGTTGGAACCCTCGGCGGGGACCGCTTCCGTCAACGGCTTCGACGTCACGCGCCAACCCGACCAGGTGAAGCGCACCATCGGCTACATGTCGCAGTCGTTCAGCCTGTACCGCGACCTCACCGTCCACGAGAACCTCGCCTTCTTCGGCGGGGTGTACGGCCTTCGCGGAGAAGACCTCAAGCGCCGCATGCGGGATGTGATCGACCTCGTGGGCATCGGCGGCTACGTCGACCGGCGCGCCGGACTGCTCTCCGGCGGATGGAAGCAGCGCCTTGCGCTGGCCGCCTCCCTGATCCACGAGCCCGACCTGGTGTTCCTGGACGAGCCCACCGCCGGGATCGACCCCGTCGCTCGGCGCGACCTTTGGGGCCTGCTGTTCGAGCTGGCCGGCCGCGGCAAAACCCTCTTCGTCACCACGCACTACATGGACGAGGCCGAACGCTGCGATCGGATCGGCTACATCAACCTTTCGAAGCTGATGGTGCTTGGCACGCCCAACGAGCTCAAGGCGCTGCCCGAGGTCTCGCCCTCCGGTACCCGCCGCGTTTCGGTCGCCTGCGAGCAGCCGCCGCTGGCGTTGGCGGCGCTCAAGCGCGAACCGTTCGCCATCGACGCCACGTTGGTCGAGTCCGAAGTGCATATGCTGATCCCCGAGGACACCGACGACGGGAGCGTGCTCGACGCCCTTCGCCGGCAAGGCCTCGGCGCACCAGGGCTTCGGCACATCCAACCCTCGCTCGAAGATGTCTTCGTTACCCTGACCCGGAGGTTGGCCACCGCATGAACGGCTACGCTTTCATCGTCCGCAAGGAGCTGACCCACCTTGTGCGGGACCCGGTCTCGCTCGTGATCGCCTTTCTCATGCCGTTGGTCCAGCTGACCATCTTCGGCTTCGCCGTCAACTTCGACGTGCGCCACATCGAGACCGTCGTCGTCGATTTCGACCACAGCCGCGAGGCGCGGGAGTTCGTGGCGCGCCTCCAGGCCACGGACTACCTCGCGGTCGTCGGCTCGGCCGATTCCCCCGACCAAGCCGCCGAGATGCTCCGCTCCAACCAGGCCAAGGTGGCGGTCACCATCCCGCCGAACTTCGCCCGAACCGTCGCCGCAGGGGGCAACCCCGAGGTTGGCGTGCTCATCGACGGCTCCGATGGCCAGGTCGCCACCCGCGCGCGCATGGCGTTCTTCGCGGGCGGCGCCAAGCCGCCGCCGGGCACGCCGATCGCCAAAACCGACGTGCTCTTCAACCCCAACATGCGGTCGGAGACCTTCATGATCCCGGGGCTTATCGGCGTCATCCTGCAGATCGTCACGCTGGCGCTGACCTCGTTCAGCATGGTGCGCGAACGCGAGCAAGGGACGTTGGAACAGCTCATGGTCAGCCCCGTGGGCAAGCTTGGGTTGATGCTGGGCAAGATCACGCCCTACGCAGCCTTGGCCTTCGGCGAGGTGATCACCGTGCTGGTGGCGGGTTACATGGTGTTCGACGTGCGAGTGGCGGGCAGCCTGGCCCTGCTTCTGGCCCTGTCGATCCCGTTCATCCTGGCCGTGCTTTCGATGGGACTGCTGATCAGCACCATCGCCCAGAACCAAGCTCAGGCGATGCAGTTGACGGTCATGCTGACCATGCCGGCGATCCTGATCTCGGGCTTCATGTTCCCGCGATCGAACATGCCCGGCTTCCTCTACATCATCTCGGAGGCGTTCCCGGTCACGCACTTCCTCGAGGTGCTACGCGGCATCGTGGTGCGGGGCGCGGGCTTCGGCGACATCTGGCCGAGCGCCGCGGCGCTCATGCTCATCTCCGTGGTGCTCATCGGCGTTTCGACGCTGCGCTTCCGCAAGAGCTTCGCCTAGGGCGACGCGGGCCTCATGCCCGCGCCGCCCTGGGGCCGGCCTCTACTGCTCCATCGGCAGCGGCCGAAGCTCCGCCGCCGTGATGCGGTCGCCCAAGGGGCCCGGCACGACGGTCAGCTCCAGCACGTTCTGCTTCTTCAGCCAGCAGGACGGCAGGTAGTAGGCGCGCTGCGGGCCGACCTCCCAGTACCGCCCAAGCGCTCGGCCGTTCAGGGTCAGGAAGCCGTCGCCCCCCGCCTGCAGCACGATCTCCCACGCCACGGCGGCCGAGGCTTTGGGGGCCGCAAACCGCACGCGAGACCGTACCAGCCGCGCCCCGCCAGGCCGCCCGCCCGACGGCTTCGGGCGCTCGTTCCGCGCCAGGGCCGCGCTCGTATCCAGGCGGTACGGGCTGTAGGCGCCATCTTTGACCGCGTCCGTCCACTGCCACACCACCGGCTCGCCATCGGGAAGGGGCGCATCGATCGTGACGGCGGAGGTGAGCCCGCCGCCGCCCTCGTTGTTGCGCACCACAACCGCCACGACGTTCTTGCCGGGCCGCAGCACCTTCCCGATTGGGAACGTCTGAGCGTGGCTCCAATCGTGGGCCTCGCCCACGAACTGGCCGTTCACGTAGACCCAACCGTGGTCGTCGATGCAGCCGAACGTCAGAACGGCGTCCTTCTTCGGGTTCTCCCCGGCGTCGAACGAGGCCCGAAACACCATCGTGCTCCAGGACGGCGCCGAAAGGTCCGCCGCCGCCCACGTCGAATCGTCCACGCCTTCGCCGGTCAGACTCCGGTCGTCCGGATCGCTGATCGTCTTGCCCTTCCACTCCTTGAGAGCGACGCCCACCGGAAGCTCGTCCAGCAATCGGGCCTCCGACACGCCGCGGCCCGCCTCCATCTCCGCGCCGCCGTTCGGCCAGCCCGGGTTAAGCAACAGGAAGGTCAGCTCGCCACCGCTCGTCCTGTACGCCTTGCCCCCTCGATAGGCGCCGGGCGCAGACCAGGCGTCCGAGAGCACCTCGCCGCCCTCCGTCGTGAGCCACAGATACCGCTCCGGCCCCTGGGGCACGCTCGCCCGGTAGAACACGAAGCGGCTGTCGTGGACCCCGAGGTTCAGGATCGTCGATCGCTTCGGCGCCTCCTTCCAACCGGTCGGCTCGAGCACCGCCGCCTCGGCCGTATCGATCCGTACCGGCGCGGGCAGCGGCGTGGCGACCGGCGGCGCGATCGGCTTCACGATCCACTTGCCGTCCTTGAGCGAATCGGTGTACCGGTATACGTTCATCCCGAACGGCCCAAGCTCGACCTTGAGCGCCCCGCCCAGCGTGCCGCTCATCGGTCTGTCGCGCAACGAGTTCCGGACGAACAGGTAGGTCGCCCCGTCCTTGCCCATGCGCGCCGCCACCTGAACCTCGGGCGTATCCGACTTCAGATCGGTGGTCGCCTCGACCGAACGCGCGAGGTCCGGACCGTACTCCTTCAGCATCGCGCCGATCGCCTTGACGGCCCGAAACTTCTCCCCCACGCCGCCCCACTCGCGCAACGGCGAGAAGTAGTCGTAGCAGGTCGTGATGTTCTGGCCGGCCCAGTCGCCGAAGTTCGTACCGCCGAACAGCATGTAGTAGTTCAGCGACGTCAATCCGTTCTGGATCGTGTAGAGCGTCAGCGCGTTGATCTGCGCGGCGCTGACCCCGTCTTGCTCCTCTGCCGCCAGCCCGCCGACGTTGCCGAACCATCCGCCCTGCAGTTCGGTCACCATCTTCGGCGCCCAGGGGTGCGCTTTGTGCTGGTCGTTGAGGTAGTCCTTCAGGATGCCGATGTCCCACCGCGGGTAGGCGTTGGGTGTGTCGAACACCTGCGAAAGCAGCGGATCGCCCTGCGGGTCGCGGATCTCCGGGGTCCAGCAGGTGAAGATCGGCACGTCGATCCCCGCATCCAGCGTGAAGCGGACCAACGCGCGGAGCTGCCCCCGCTTGGCGTCTTCGGGCTGGTTGCCCCAGCTGTACTCGTTCTCGACCTGCCACAAGATGACGCCCTTCTCGCCGACCGGCTTACGCGTAAGCTGGTGCTTCGTCACCACCCGCGCCACCGCGTCGTACCAGTGCTTGCACCAACTCAGGTAGACCGGGTCGTCGCTGCGATACCACACCGGCCGCGTGGTCTTTGCGGGCCGGAAGGCGGGCAGCCAACTCGGGTAGCCGCCTGCCGCCCACTCGGAGCAGATGTACGGCCCGGGCCGCACGATGGTGTAAAGGCCGAACTCCTTCTCGGCCATCGTGAGCCACGCGTCGAGTTCCTTCAGGTTGACCTTGGAGAAGTCGTCCAGGCCGCTCGGTTTGGACCGCTCGTGCCAGTTCCAGGCCACGTAGGTCTCCACGGTGTTGAAGCCAGCCTCCTTGATACGCTGGAACCGCTCCCGCCACAACGCCTGCGGACACCGGAAGTAGTGGAACGCCCCGCTGAAGACGAACGTGTCCGTGCCGTCTATCGTGAAGCACTGACCATCGTATCGTATCCGGTCGGGATGGCTGAACTTGGGCTGCGCCAACGCGCCCGCAGCCACCGCCATGGCAGCCAGCATCAGACATAAACGCATGGCGTGACTATAGCATGGCGGATGCCGCTACCGACCGTTGATACCAGCGAGCAACTCGTCCGCCACAATGCGCACCCCGACGGTCGCCGGCTCGGCGACGACCCGCAGGTTCGGGGCGAACAGCGCGGGCGGATCCGGGTCGACCACGTACACCCGTTCGGCCAGCGACTCCGTGGCGATCAACGCCGCCGGGTAGACGTTGAGCGACGTGCCCACCACGATCAGGGCGTCGACATCCGGCGCCAACGCCAACTCCATCGCCCGGTCGAGCTCCGGCAGCCCCTCGCCGAACCAGACCACGTGCGGTCGCAACTGCGCGCCCGTCGCCGGGTCCATGTCGCCCAGGTGGAGGTCGCCCCGCCACACCAGCGTGCGCTCCTCGTCGTCCTCGGGCCGCACCTTCAGGATCTCGCCGTGCAGGTGCACCACGTGGCTGCTCCCCGCCCGCTCGTGGAGGTCGTCGATGTTCTGCGTGACGACCACCACGTCGTGTTGCGCTTCGAGCTCCGCGATCGCCCGGTGCGCCTCGTTCGGCTCGGCGCGCAGCACTTCGCGCCGCCTCATGTTGTAGAAGTCGAGCACCTGTTCCGGGTCGCGCCACCACCCCTCGATGGAGGCCACTTCCCGGACGTCGTACCCTTCCCACAGGCCGTCTCCGCTATCGCGGAAGGTGCGCAGGCCGCTCTCCCGCGAGATGCCCGCACCCGTGAACGCAACGACCTTCATGGCGCCTGGATGCCCCTCGCGTCAACGGGAAAGCTGGATGAGAATGTCGTACATGTCCGGGTCGAGCATCACGCGCTCGATCCAGAGCCCCAACTTCTGCTCCTCGGTCATCGTCTTCGGGTCGATCGTCGGGTCGAGAACCTGCGGGCTGAGCGCGTTCGCCGCGGCTTTGCGTTGACCGGCGTTGAGGTTCTTGGTCATCGCATCCTCGACCCACTGCACGCTCACGGCTTCCACCTTCTGCCGCGTGGCGCGGAAACCGGCGAACATCCTGTTGAGCTCGCCGATCAACTCGGGTGGCGGGATCAGCCCCTTCGTGGTCGCCTCCTTGAGCGCGGTTTCCACCTTCGGCGCCATCTTCTTGAGTTCGTCGTACTCCTTCTTCTCGGCGGCCTTCATCACCCCGCGAGCCTGCTCGATCGACGGCAGGATCTTCTTGATCTGGTCCTTGGTCATCAAGACCGGCAGTATCTGGTTCAGCAGGTCCAGCCGCTTGATGTTGGTGACCATCCGCGTGCTCTCCTTCGCCTGCTCCTCGGGAGTCTGGGCGGGAACGACGATGACGAGGCCCATCAGGGCCAGGAACAACAGCCAAATTCGTTTCATGGTTCGCGGTTCTCCTCGGTAATGGACGAGTCTGCTTTTCGCCCGGTTTCCCCCTCGAGCGCGAGCGTGACGAGCGCAGCGGCGCCCAACACCTGCAGGTGGATGAAGCCCAAGCCGACCAGCGTCACGACCGGCCAAGCCCAGGCGGTCAACGAGCCGCCGCGCACGCCGCCAAGCGCGGCGACGACCATCAGCCCGCCGGCCAGCAGCACCACGCCCGCCAGCAACCCCAGCGACCCAAGCAGCGCCTTGCGGAGCCGACTGTGCCCGCGCATCTTGGCGCGCAGCGCATCCGACCTTCGCCGAAGCCAAAGGCCGTACGCCATCCACACCAAGAACGAAACCCCCGCCTGGAGCCAGAGCATCCCTCCGACTTTACCTGGCGGCTGGCTCGCCCGGGCGGCTGGGTAAAACGGAGGACGATGGTCGTCGTATACGGCACGGTCTGCCTGGACCGCCTGCACCGAGTGCCCTACCTGCCAACCAAGGGAACCTACGTCGAGATCGCCGAGGACGTCGAGGCGCTCGGCGGCGAGGCCGCCAACACCGCGCTCGCGTTGAAGCGTTGGGGCCTACAGCCGGTGCTGGTGGGCAACCCGATCGGGTCCGGGTCGGCCGCCGACCAGTTGGCCCGACTCATCGACGGGGCCGGGCTCTCCCGCGAGCGGGTTCCCGGCGGCCCGTTCGAGGCCCCGATCTGCGAGGTGTTCGTCACGCCCGACGGCGATCGCACGATGATGGGCCGCGGCTTCCGGCAGATGGAGGAGCGCTCCGACCCAAGCCTTATCCCGTTGGAGCCGTCCGGTTGGTTCACCGCCGACCCGAACCACGGCCGCGTCGCGCGAGAGGCCGTCCGCATGGCCATCGGCGCCGGGATGAAGTGCTACCTGATGGACTTCGTGCGGGAGGATGACCCGGTCCCGCCGGGGGGTTGGTGGCAGTCCAGTTCCCACTGGCTGGGCCGACGCGGCGACTCTGAAGAGAACCAGCGGTGGCTCCAGGCGTGGGTGAAGCGCACCGGCGCCAACGGCATCTTGACCGACGGCGGCGGGGGCTTCTATGCCGGCGGGCCGCGATGGCCGGTCCGCCCCTACCCGTCCTTCCCGGTCGGGCGCGCGGTCGACTCCACCGGCGCGGGCGACGTGTTCCGGGCGGGGATGCTGTTCGGCCTTTCGCAGGGATGGGCCACGCCCGACTGCCTGCGCTTCGCTGCGGCGGCGGGTTGCCTGAACTGCCAGGCGCTCGGCGCCACGCCGGGCATTCCCACCCGCCGAGAGGTCGAGGCGCTCATCGCCGCCAACCCGAAGGTCGCCGCCGGGTTCGACTAGTCCATCGCCACGCCGAGGTAGCCCGCCAGGCCGCGCAGCTCGCCCATCAGCGCCGTGAACGCGGCCGAATCCAGCGCCTGCGAGCCGTCGCTCAGCGCCACCTTGGGGTTGGGGTGCATCTCCACCATCACCCCGTCCGCGCCCGCTGCCAAAGCCGCCTTCGCCATCGGCGCCACGTACCGCGCCACACCGGTGCCGTGCGAGGGGTCCGCCACCACCGGCAGGTGGGTGTGCTCCTTCAACACCGGGATCGCCGACAGGTCCAGCGTGTTGCGCGTGTAGGACCGGTCGATCGGCAGGACACCCCGTTCGCACAGGATCACGTTGGGGTTGCCGTTGCTCAAGAGGTACTCCGCCGCCAAGAGGAACTCGTCGATGGTCGCAGCAGGGCCGCGCTTGAGGAAGACCGGCTTGCGGATCTTGCCGGCCTCGATCAGCAGCGGGAAGTTCTGCATCGACCGCGCGCCGATCTGCAGGATGTCCACGTACTCGGCCACCACCGACGCCATCTCGGCGCTCATCACCTCGGAGATGGTGACCAACCCGACCTCGTCGGCCACCTCCTTCATGATCCGCAGGCCGTCCACCTGGAGCCCCTGGAACGCGTAGGGCGAGGTCCGAGGCTTGAACGCCCCACCCCGCAGGACGGTCGCGCCCGAAGCCTTCACCACCTTCGCCGACTCCAGGAGCTGTTCCGGCGACTCGATGGAGCACGGCCCGCCGAACACCGTGAAGTGCCCGTCGCCGATGGTCACGCCCTTGACATCGACCAGCGTGCGCTCGGGATGGAACTCGACCGAGGCCAGCTTGTACGGCCGACTGGTCTGGGTGACGAGGCTGACCCCGTCCATGCGGGAGAGCACGCTCTCCAGGCGAACGCGCTCATCCGCGCCCAAGGCATCGGGGATGCCGACCGCCAATCGGTCGCCGCCCGGCAGGACCAGCGGCTCGTGCCCGGAATCCCGGATGACCTGCGCCACGGCGTCGATCTGCGCGGGCGTGGCGCCCATGCGCATGAGGACGATCATCGTGGCGCGGAGAGTACCTTGCGGTACTCTCCCGCGCTCAACGCCCGATCGGAATCACGAACGACTTCGGATCGTGCTTCCCGCCGCCGCTCCAACTGGCCGTCCAGTAGGTCCACTTGGACTGCCCGTTCGGGTACTTCTGGTCCACGCGAATGGTGAGGGGCACGTACATCGTGCCGTCGAAGATCACCTCCACGGTGGTCGGACGTCCCTGAGCGGTGGTGGCGATCACGCGGTAGTACGGCCGCAGGTTGCCCTGAAGCATGCGCGTGCGATGCTCCACCTTCGCCGTGTAGCCGGCCTTCCCGCTCGCCCACGCGTCCAGAATCGGCTTCCAGGCGTCGCTTCCGCTCTGGTAGAGCGCGAAGATTCGCTTCGGAAACTCGTCCGCCCAGGCGCGCGTCTCCGCGTCCGTGAGGGGCCCGGCCTTGGCCGGGGCAGAAAAGGCGGGCAACGCGCTCCACTGGTCCGCGATGCACTGCACGCGCCGCGCGCCGTCGCCGATGAGCCGGTTCGTCGACTGCCGCGTCCTTGGCATCTGGAACTCCACTCGGAACTTGGTCGGAGTGGCGATCATCGCCCCCCCCCGCCCCTCGCCCGTGCCGCCGCTGGCCCCTGGAACCTGGAACTTGGTGTAGGTCTGCACGAGCTGGTTGCGCAGCCCGCGCATCGCGGAGTCGACCTTCGTGCCCAAAGCCGAGGCCTCCACCGGCGCGTTGGTCCAGCCGCCGGTTCCCGGTTTGCCGATCGTCTCCCGCGGCCCGCGAGCGGTGCTCTGCGGCGGTATCGGCAGGGCCACCCCACCCGGCGCCTTCCCATCCGGCGCCTTGACGCCCGGCGCTTGGATGCCCGGCGCCTCGACTCCAGGGGCCGGTTTCCCGGGTTGGGTCTGGCCAGGCGCCACCGTGGGTGTTGGCTGCGCCTTCTGCGCAGGGCGGCAGCCCGCCAGCATCGCCACGGCCAAGAGGGCGGACGCCCAAAGACAGACTGCAAAACCAGTGGTTCGGTTGAAGGTTCTTTGCATCGAGGCCTCAGTGTGACAAGGCGTTAACGGCGTTCCAGTTCTCCGTCGGCCCCCATGGCCGGCACGTCCAGTTTCGCCCAATACGAAAGGTCAAGCTCCTGGAACGCCGCGTCCTTCTGCTGGCAATCGCGCAGGAACGCCTGTTCCAAGGACGTAAGCGCTTCGCCGTCGTTCGCCCGGTCGGCCATGTCGGCCAAACGCTCGAACCGGTCGATGTGGTCCTTGAACCGCGCCTCCGAGTAGTCCCGCGCGGACCAGGTTGAGATAAGGAACTGCCAGTCCGACGCCTCCGCCAGAAGAAGCTCGCGGGCCGCCTGCTCAACGATCTCCTTGGCGGGTCCATCCGCGTAGCGCCGCGCCATCTCGCGCATCTTGTGCTCCGCCGGGTAGAGCTTGCCCCACGTCCAGTAGTTCTCCTCGTTCATCCACACGTTGTGGTAGCCGCCCTCTCCCCAGGAGCCCTCGGGAAGCGGGATCGTGTGGCGCGGCGGATCGGCGTCGATGACGTCGCTGCCCGACATGGCGCGCAGGTCGGGGTCGTAGTGCATCCGCATCCCCATCTCGTAGAGGAACTCCGGCCCCTCCCACCACCAGTGGCCGAACAGCTCGGTGTCGTACATCGCGACCACCGTGCCCTCGTGCTCGGCTTGGCCCTTGTAGTTCGCCAGGGTGCCCTTCACCAAGTTGACGAAGTCGTCGGCGTGGCCCCCGATCCGCTCATAGGCCGACCACGGGTCGTACGGTTGCTTCGCGCCGAGGTCGTTCTTCTGCTCGCTGATGCGCCAGTAGCGGAGCCGCCCCGGGTAGAGCTGCTTGTGAAACTCCAGGTAGTACGGGTCGCCGGGGTACCCCACGTCGCCCGACCAGACGCGCACGGTGGTCTGCGGGTCGCGGGCGAAGATCACCTCGCCGCCGGGGATGGCGTAGTGCTCGTACTCGCTCCGGTACTCCGCCGGAGGGGTAAACATCTTTTTGCTCCGCGCGAACAGCTCGGCCAACTGCGGGAACTTCTGCCAATAGGTTCCCAGCGGCTCGCCGCCGCGAATCAGGTGCGAGTCCACGAAGAAGTACTCGATGCCGTTCTCCTGAAGGAACTCGTCCACCGACTTGCGCATGAACGGCGCCTCGTTGTCGCCCGCCGGCGCTTTCCACTCGTAGGAGGGGCGGTAGGCGCACTCCGGCAACCAGATACCCCTCGGCGCACGCCCGAAGAACTTGCGATACGTGTCGACGCCGATCTTCACCTGCGCCTGGACCGACTCGTCCGTCGCCAAGAGCGGCAGGTAGCCGTGCGTGGCGGCGCACGTGATCAGCTCGATCACCCCGTCGTCTTGAAGTTGCTTGAACGCCCCGACGATGGAGCGGCCCCACTGGTGCTTGAACTGCTTGAGTTCGCGCGTGTACCAGCGCTGCCACATAGCCGCGAGCCCCTCCATCCAGAGCGGCCCCTCGGCCTCGAACCGCTTCTGATCGCGGATCGCGGCCTGGATCTTCTCCTCGCAATAGTCCTCGAACCCCGACTTGAACGAATCGTCCTCCAACTGCTCGGCCAGAACCGGCGTGATGTTGATGGTCCAGCGCGGTCGGACGCCATGGCTGCGCAGGCGGTCGAGGGTGTCAAGGAGCGGGAGGTAACACTCCGCAGCCGACTCGTCCAGCCAGTCTGTGCCGTGCGGCGATTTGCCGTGCGCGAGCACATACGGCATGTGCGAGTGAAGGCATAGGAGGAATCTGCCAACGGGCATGGCCCTAGTTTAACCCCAGCGGGCCTTTCGGTACCGTTAGGCCCGTCACTTGAAGAGGGCCAGCGTCAGGAAGTAGTTCGCTACGTAGATCGTCACCATCGAGATCACGACGGTGCGCGTGGTGGCCCGACCCACGCCGACCGCCCCTTCCTGCGTCCGCAACCCCTGCTGGCAGGCCACGATCGCCACGATCGCGCCGTACACCACCGTCTTAATCATCCCGTTCCAGAAGTCCGACGGCTTGATGAACTGCTGAACCGACTGCATGAAGGTCCCCGACGGGATGCCCGAATGACCGATCGAAACCAAGAAGCCCCCGAACACGCCGGCGTACATCCCCACCAGACCCAGAATCGGCAGCATTGCGACCGCCGCCAGCAGCCTGGGCAAAACCAGGTAGTTCACCGGGTTGACGTTGAGGGCCCGGAGCGCGTCCAACTGCTCCGTGACCGCCATCGTGCCGATCTGCGCCGCCATGGCGGAGCCGCACCGCGCCGCCACCATGATGCCGGCCAGAACCGGCGCCAACTCCCGCGTCATCGCCAACGTCACGGCCGCCCCGGCCAGGCTCGACGCCCCGTAGTCCGCCAACAGGTCGGAAAAGTAGAGCGCCATCACCGCGCCCGTCGAGAACGACGTGAGCACCACGATCGGCACCGAGTACACGCCGATGAAGGACATCTGGTTGATCGTCTCGCGCACTTCAAGCGGCTTTCGGAAGAACCGCCCCACCGCGGAGACCAAAAGGATGGTGCACTCGCCGATGAAGGTCAGCGTTTCATACACCGCCT
The DNA here is from genome assembly GCA_964539295.1 of uncultured Fimbriimonadaceae bacterium. Taxonomy (GTDB): domain Bacteria; phylum Armatimonadota; class Fimbriimonadia; order Fimbriimonadales; family Fimbriimonadaceae; genus CAZIIS01. The sequence goes on from CAZIIS010000023.1 coordinate 29,805, forward strand.
TAACGGCCAAACCCAGCGGAGTTGCACCCTCAGATGCGGTCATCGGACGGATGTTACCAGCGGCACGCGCTATACTCCTTCCTTGTGGTTCCCACGACCTCGCCGCGACGAACCCGGTTCCCGTGGCTGCCGTTGCTAATCCTGCTGGCAACCGCGTACCTCTTTTGGGTCATGCCCCGCCAGATGGGCGACCATCCCGTCAAGGTGGAGTTTGAGGATTCAGTTCAAAAGGTGAAACGATGAACGTCGGTCTGATCGGTTTCTCGGCGTCTGGGCGAAGCACGCTCTATCGGGCGGCCGCCCGAGGTGCGGCAAAAGGAAGCGTCACGGCCGTGCCCGTCCCCGACTCCCGGTTCGACGCCATCGTCGAACAGGTCAAGCCCAAGAAGGCCACGCCGGCCACCGTCGTTTTGCACGACGACATCGTGCCGATCGAGGCGTCCGGCAAGATGTTTGGCGCCCGCTTCCTCGAGGATGCGCGCAACGCGGACCTGCTGCTGCACGTCGTGCGCGCCTTCGACTCTCCGTCCGCGCCCTACCATGACACGGTAGACCCGATCCGCGACGTTGAGGCCGTGAGCGTCGAGGCGCTTCTCACCGACCTGCAGATCGTCGAGTCCCGCCTGGAACGCCTGCACAAAAGCCAGGCCAGCCGCGAGCCCGGACACCCCGAATACGTCGAACGCGCTCTCTTCAGCCGCATCAAGGGCCCGCTCGGCGACGGAACGCCGCTGCGAGCCATGGACCTGAACGAAGAGGAGCAGCGCATCGTCCGCAGCTTCCAGTTCCTGACCGCCAAGCAGATGGTGGTGGCCTTCAACGTGGGCGAGGACTGCGTGACCGACCCGGGCGACGCCATTCGCACCAAGATCGCCGAGCTTGCCGAACACAACGTAACGGCGTTCTGGGTCTGCGCCACGCTCGAGGAGGAGGTCGCCCAACTCGACCCCGCCGACCAACCCGAGTTCCTGGCCGGCCTTGGGTTGAACGAGCCCGCCGCCGACAAGGTGATCCGCGCCGTCTACGCCGGACTGGGGCTCATCACCTTCTTCACCGCCGGCGAGAACGACACCCGGGCCTGGCCGCTACGCAAGGGCAGCACCGCCCTGAAGGCCGCCGACACCATCCATTCGGACATCGCCCGCGGCTTCATCCGCGCGGAGATCACCCACTGGGAGGACTACGTCGCCCACGGCTCGCTCCACGCCGCTCAGATCGCCAACAAGATGCACCTGGAGGGCAAGGAGTACATCATCCGCGACGGCGACCTGATCCACATCAGGAACAAGACCTGAGCGCCCGTTCGAGGTCGGCCACCCGGGTGGAGAGCTCGGGGACCTCGACCTCGTACGGCGCCGGTCCCCCCACGAACAGGAACCGAACCGCCGCCACGTCGCGCCCCAGCGCCCGTTTCAGAGCCAGCGCGTACGCCGCCCCTTGGGTTGCATACCGCTCCCGCACCTTCCGCTGGGCCTCGGCCTCGTCGCGCACAACGTCGGTCTTGTAGTCCACGATCACCAGCCCCTCGGGCGATTCGTACAGCAGGTCGACGAACCCCTCGATCGGCCCGGACTCGGACGGCGCGCCGACGAACACCTCGCGCCACACCCGCTCCGTCTGGGCGGCCTCGCGCACGGACGGCGCCTTCAGCGCCGCGCCCGCGAGGCGGGCCACATCCGCGGCCGGCACGCCCTCGGCAAGCGCCTGCGCCTTGGCCAACTCCGCCAGCCCCCGGCCGTCGGCCAGGTCCACGGTCTGCAACACGCTGTGCACGGCCCGCCCCACGGCGGTTCCGGCCCGACGCCCGCCGACGCCCGGCGCCCACTCCTCGGTC
>CAZIIS010000024.1:0-30994 GCA_964539295.1 uncultured Fimbriimonadaceae bacterium
CGCTGACGACCGCGCCAAGCCGCTTGGCGGTGGCGATCGCCTGCAGGCCGGCCACTCCGGCGCCGATCACGAACGCCTTGGCCGGGGCGATGGCGCCCGCGGCGGTCATCATCATTGGGAGGACCTTGGCCGAGTGGTCGGCGGCCAGCAGCACGGCCTTGTAGCCGGCCAGGTTCGCCTGGCTGGAGAGCACGTCCATCGACTGGGCGCGGGTGATGCGCGGCAGCAGCTCGAGCGAGAACGCGACGATGCCCTTTTTGGCGGCCTCGGTCACCGCCTCCGGCTCGGCGAGCGACTCGGTCATGGCGATCAGCGCTTGGCCCTCCCGCATGGCGGCGAGGTCGGCCGCGAAGCCGCTCGGGTTGGCGCCAAGCGCGCGAACCTGGACGATCACGTCGGCCTTGGCGAACACATCCGCGCGGGGAGCGATCGTCGCACCGGCCGCGGCGTAGGCCTCGTCGGCGAAACCGGACGAGATCCCGGCGCCGGACTCGACGATCACCTCAACCTTGGCCTTCTTGAGTTGCGCGAAGGCGGTGGGCGTCAGCGCAACGCGCCGTTCGCCCGGGTGGGTTTCCTTTGGTACTCCAACAAGCATCGCTTGCACCTTGGCGTTTGCGCGGCAGCGCGCTCTCCAAAAAGCCTACCTCTTAACAAGCAACACTGTCGGGTACATCCAACGGAGTTGTACCGCCTGATGTCCGTCGCGGCTTTGTGATTCTTTAAGCAAGCGTTTCTGACGGCTTGCATATTCGGGGCGACAAGGGTATCTTCCGAAATGCTCTGGCGTCGGGATTTTGCTCTCCCCTTACCCGGCGTCCAGGGCACCTTCCTTTGTCAGCCCCTGGTTCCGGTCACTTGAACCGATTGCGGGTTGTCTCCTCCGCCTTCTCATTTTTCAGCCGCCCGCGGTCGGTCAAGATATGCGGCGTTACGAATATGACGAGTTCCGTGCTCAAGCTGTTGGTCTTGGTGCTTTGGAACACCCGCCCGACCCACGGCAGGTCGCCGAGAATCGGCACCTTGGTTTTCGTGGCGTAGTCCTGCTGCTGAACGAGCCCGCCGATCATGATCGTCTCGCCGTCCTTGACTCGGACGGTGGTTTGCGCGCGTCGGGTGGAGAGCACGGGCAGTCCGGTTTCGCGTTCGATCTCGCTGATGTTGCTCACCTCGGGCTCCAGCGTCACGGTGATCTCGCCGTTGCCGCCAGTCCAGGGCCGCACGGCCAGCTTGACGCCGACGTCCACGCCCTGGATGCGCTCCTGCTTGCCGCCATACGAGGAGACCTCGACCTTGATGAACTTGGTCTCGCCGATAAAGATGTCCGCGTTGCGGCCGTTCACCGCCGCCATGCGGGGCGTCGCCCGGACCTTGGCCTTTCCGTTCGTAACCAGCGCCTTCAGGCGGGCCTCGAAGGCCGACGGCAGGGCGCCGATCGTGCTGTACGAGATATCGCCCGTCTTCGGCGTGACCACGGCGGCGTTGTCCCCGTCCCGGTAGGCAAGGCCGAGGTCGGCTTGAAGGTCGGAGGTGTTGGCCACCTCGACCGCCAGCGCTTCGATCATGATCTGGGGCGGCGCCACGTCGATCTTCTCGAAGTCGGCGCGGATCTTGTCCAGCATCGGCGCGGGAGCGGTCACCACGACCGCGTTCTGAGCGTCGTTGACGTGCAGGAAGCTGTAGAGGAAGGTGGGCAGCAGGCCGGAGGCCACCTGCGCCTTGATGTTCTTCATGCGGAACGATTCGGTGCTGGAAAGGTGATAGGTGGCCAGGTCGACCGGCACGCCGTCGCTGATCATTGTCACGCCGTCGTGGGTCGAGATCGCCAGCCCGGAGGCCCCGGCGACCGCCTTCAACGCCTGGTCGACCGGCAGGCCGTCGAAGGTCAGCGAGACTTCACGGTCCTTCACCGAGTCGTCCACGGCGATGTTGACGCCGCTCTTGCGCGCGAACTGGGCCAGCAGCGTGCGAAGGCTTGCCTTGACCGCGTTCACGGTGAGCAAGCCGTCGTGCGCGACGATCTCAAGCCCGGACGGCGTCGCCTTCGTGGCCTCCCCTCCGCCGTTGCCCGGGCGGCTGACGAGCGTGCGGGAGCTGTTGATCGTGATGATCACGCTCTGGCGGTCGTCGCTCATGCGCACGTTGGAGTTGGACGGCTCGTACATCGCCACGGCCATCTCGATGCCGACGCCCTCCTTCGCCGTCTGGGGCACGGAGAACTGCACGTAGCTCACGGGGAACTTGCTGACGTCGATGAAGCTCTTTCCGACCGAGGATTTCGCGTTCGGGAACGTGAGGGCGAGCCGGTTGCCGGACATCGAGCCGGAGTAGTCGTTGGTCAGTTGGAGCACGCCGTCGGCCTTGACCGTGATCTGCACGCCGTTGCTCAGTTGTTGGGCATCGACGGCGGTGATGTTGCAGTATGGGATCGACTGTGCCGCCAACGGGGCGGCCAGCGCCAGGGCGGCGATCAACGAAAGGAGCGTCAAGAGCTTACGAGGCACGGGTTCTCCTTGGCGTAGCTTGATCCTCGGCGACCGGACGAGGCGCCGGCGCCTGGGCATCCGGAACGATGCGGGCGGTGACGAACCAAACCAACTCGGTCTGATTCGAGGAGCGAGTGGGCGAGTCGAGGGCGGAGGCAAAGCGTCTGTGGAGCTTGGCGTCCTGCTCCAGGTTCAGACCGCCGATGACGATCGTGTCGCCGTCGCGGATCTGCACGGTTGTCCCCGCCTTGCGGGTGGAGATGGTCGGCAATCCGGTGCGGGCGTCCTGTTCGACGAGGGAGGTGATCTCGGGCATGACGCGCGCGAGGATCTCGCCGCCGCCCGTCCAGGGCGTGACCTCCACCTTGGCGCCCAGGTCGAGCGTGATCAGGCGGCTCGTGTACTGGTCGTTCAGGTTGTCGTAGTAGTCGACCTTCACCAGCTTCTGCCGGCCCACGAACAGGTTGGCGGTCTTGCCGTTGGCCACGACCACGCAAGGGCGGGCCTTGACGACGGCGCGGCCCGCGGCCAGTTGAGCCGAAAGGCGCGCCCGGAAATCGCTCGGCATCTTCCCGACGAAGGCGTAGCTCAGGTCGCCGGTTGCCGGCTTGAAGCCCAGCCGGTTCTCGCCCGACCTGGCCCAGACCTCGGCCACCGCGTCGAAGTCGCGCGACGACGAGAACTCCACCGCCATCGCCTCGAAGCGAACCTGGGGGGCCGGCACGTCGATCTTCGCCAGGTCGGTCCGAACTTTGTCGGCCAGCGCCTTGGGCCCGAACACGGTGAGCGCGTTGCCCTCTTCGTCCAGGTGCAGGAACCGCAGCAAGAACTCGGGCAAACTCGCCCGCGCGGCCAGGGCCGTCATGTGTTTCAGCCGCACAGGCTCGAGCACGCTCTGCTCATGGGCGGCCAGGCTGTTCACCGCGCCGGAGTTGAGGGAGATGATCGGGCCGCTCTCGTCGAGCGATAGGCCGTAAGTCGTCGCGATCCCTTGCAGCGCCTCGTGGAGGGTCACGCCGGGAAGGTACAGGCTCGCGGTGCGTTCCAGTCCGCCGTCGGCAACCACGGCGCGGGCCGCCTTGGCCGAGATCACCTTCACCAGGTCGCGAAGGTCGGCGTTGAGGGCATCGATCCACAGCCGGCCCCCCACCTGCTCGACAGACAGCCGCCGCGGGGCGCTCGCGTCCGGCTTTCGGAACTCCTCGGGCGTTTCGGTGCGCTTGTTGCTGGCGATGGTGATGACCAGGTCGCGTTGGTCGGCCGACTGCTCGATCCTCACCGTGGGACGCGCGGGGTCCCACGGCAAGCCGATGTTGATGTTGTAGCTCCGGGTCTTGATCGACGTGACCACGGCCTCGGTGAAGAGCGCCACTCGAAGGTTGAGGCCGAGCCCGTCGGCGGAGTCTGGCGGGATCGCCACCTCCACGTGGCTGGCCGGGTAGACGCCGATGTCCACGAGGTTGCCCACTTTCGACCGGGCGTTGGAGATGGTGATCGGCAGCACCGCGACGGGCCGCCAGAAACTCTCCCAGCGCCCCACCTGGACCGCTTCCATGTTGATGAAATCCGGCAGCTTCAGGTCGACCGCCATCAGGCCATCCGACTTGATGGTGAGCTGCACGCCGTTCGACATGCGCTTGACGTCCACGCCCGTGACGTTGCAGAAAACGCCAGTCTGGGCGTGGGCGACGGGGGCGACCATGCACGCGGCCGCCGCCAACGCGCGAAGCCATCTACCGGGACGCCGGGGCCTTCGGTTCATCGGGCAAGGGCAGATCGGTCGAGTTCTTCAGGTTTTCGCCCGGCATGTGGCCGGTCCGCGAAAGGATCCGGGGCGTGATGAAGATCACCATCTCGGTGGTCGTCTCGCGCTCGTCGGTGGTGCGGAACAGGCCGCCCAGCAGCGGGATGTCCCCGAGGATCGGCGCCTTGGTGCGGGTCTTCATCGTCTCGTTTTGAAGCAAACCGCCGATGATGATCGTCTCGCCGTCCCGAACGTGGACGCTGGTGTTGGCTCGTCGAGTGCTCTTGTCGGGCAGCCCGGTTTTGGCGTCCGGGGCGCTGAGCACGGAGATCTCCGGCCGGATGTCCACGATGATCTCGCCGGCGCCACCGGTCCAGGGCGTCATGTTCAACTGAACGCCGGCGTCGATCGAGTTGGTCTGGCTGTAATAATCGCTTGAGGACATCGCCACCGGCGTGCTGAGGTAGCGCTGCTTGCCGATGAAGATGCTGGCGTTCTGTCCGCTTACCGTGGCGATGCGGGGGTTGGCGCGCACCCGCGCCTTGCCCTTCGTCACCAGGGCGTGCAGGTTGGCGGTGAAGCCCCTGGGAAGGTCGGTGAGCGTGCGGAAGACGATGTCGCCGTAGGCGGGGTCGGCGGAGAAGGCCGGCTTCGCGGCGCTCCAATCCCAGTTCAGGCCGAGCTCCGTGGAGCTGGAGCCGCTGAACTCCACCATGAGCACGTCGATCATGATCTGGTCCGCCGGGATGTCGAACTGCTTGATGTCCTCGCGGAACTTGCGGAGCACGTCGGGCGGCGCGGAGAGGATGACCGAGTTCTGCTCACCGTTGGTCTTCACATGGTCCTGGAGGAAAACCGGAAGGAGCGATTTGGCGTTCGGCGCGAGCACGTACTGGGTGCTGATGGCGTCAATGTCGCTGAGCAGGTAGGTGGACGGCCCCTTGGGGATCCCCTCGCTTACCATGGTGATGCCGCCGACCTCGCGGCAGGAGAGGCCGTAAGTCGAGACGATGCTGTTCAGAACGTCGCTGACCTTGCGGTTGACGAAGTTCACCGTGATCGTGCGCTTGACCGTGTCGTCCACGATCAGCCGCAGGCCGGTCTCGCGGGCCAGACGCACCAGAAGCTGGTGGGCGTCGGCGGCGACGGCGAACAGCGAAACGCCCTCTGGGCCGACCGAGATCTCGATGCCGTTCTCGGTATTGGCGGGCGCCCCGTTCGGCGTGGCGGGAGGTTGCGCCGGCGGAGTCGCCCCTTGGGGGCAGGCCGACACCCCGAAACCGGCCAACAGGACCAAAGCGGAAGCCAAACGCAGACTCAACATCGGTGTATCACCCTCGGTACGAAGCCGGTTGCAGTGCCAAACGCCGCCATTTCGCCGCATCGTCCGTTGGAAGTCGTGCAAATAGAAGCGTCGAATGTAGCATACTAGACGCTTTTTGACCTCGCTATCGTTCGCAGTAAGATAGGGGTCAAATGGATGCGTTAATGGACGGTTGGACCTACGCCAATGTCGCCAAGACCATCGATCACTCGCTGCTTGGCCCGTCTCTCACCGAAGACGAGCTGGAGGCGGGGATCCAGTTGGCCCTGCGGTACGAAGTGGCGAGCGTGTGCATCATGCCGTACTACCTTCGGCGTTGCGCCGAGCTGCTGCGCGGCAGCGGGGTGAAGGCGAGCACCACCGTCGGGTTCCCGCACGGCGGGCACACCACGGCCACCAAGGTCGCCGAGCTTCGCGGCGCGCTTGACGACGGCGGCGAGGAGCTGGACGCCGTGGTGAACGTTAGCAGGGTGGTGAGCGGAGACTGGGCGTACGTGCGCTCCGAACTCGGCACGCTCACGGAGATCGTCCACGACCACGGCCAGAGGATCAAGGTGATCTTCGAGAACTGCTACCTGAACGACGAGCAAAAGGTGCGGCTCTGCGGCATCTGCGGAGAGGTCGGGGTGGATTGGGTGAAGACCTCGACCGGTTACGGCACATCGGGCGCGACCGAGGACGATGTGGCGCTGATGCGCGCCCATTCGCCCGCCGAGGTGCAGGTAAAGGCGGCCGGCGGCGTGCGCGACCTGGACCGTGTGTTCGGCATGCTTAAGCTGGGGGCGACGCGAGTCGGCGCTTCGCGCACCGCCGAGATCCTCGACGAACTCAAACGCCGACTCGGCTCGGTCTGAGCGCCCTAGTCGGCGAACGCCCGGATCGCCGCGTCCTCCGCGGCCAGCGGGATCTCCACGCTGGAACCGGTCCGGCTCGACTCATAAGTGGCGAAGATCAGCTCGGTGGCCATGAGCGCCTTGCGTGCGGAAAGTTCGGGTTCGCGTCCGGTCTTGAGCGACTCGATGGCGTCGATCACCGCCTTGGCGCTGCCGTCGAGCGCGCCCTCCGGCTCCTTGGCGTCGACCTCCTCCCAGAAGGCGCTGCCCTTGGACCAGACGCGCACGCTCTCCCAGCCGGAGGCGCCGAGTTCGATCACCCCCTCGCTGCCGGTCAGGCGCTGCATGGCGCCCCAACCCGGTTCTGCGCCGGTGACCATCAAGCCCTGAACATTGTTAGAAAAGCTAACAAAGGATATGCCGGCGCTCTCGTGCTTGATGGCGAAGACGGTTGGGCCGTCGCTCGGGTCGACCTGGGCCAGCACGCTGGTCGCAGGCCGTTGGCCGTTGTAGAAGAACATCATGTCGAACCAGTGGGTGCCCCAGTCGAACATGTTGTCGCAGGACATCTCCATTCGCTGCAGTTGGCCGATCCGGCCCGACTTGAGCATTTCGCGAATCAGCCGGTAGGGCCGCTCGAAGCGCCGTTGGTGGTTGAAGGTGAGCTGCAACCCCCGTCGCGCGCAAAGCTGGACGACCTTCTTGGCCTGCGACCAACTGGGGGCGACCGGCTTCTCGCAGTGGACCGCTTTGACGCCCGCCTCGGCCGCCGCCGCGATCATCTCCGCGTGCTGGTGAGGCCAGGTGCAGATGCTGACCATGTCCAGCTTCTCCTGCGCCAGCATCTTGCGGTAGTCCGTGTACGCGCGCTCGTACGGATACGCCTCACGAAACGACTTCGAGTTCTCCGGCTTGATGTCCGCCACGGCGACGATCGCGGCCGCTTCGGAGGCCACGTATCCCGCCGCGTGGGCCCGCGCCATGCCAAAGCCCGTCGCACCCTCGGCCTGGAATGGCCGTCCTACGCCGATCAAACCAACCCTGAGCTTGTCCATGGTTACCGGGCACTTTACACCAACATCGGGCAAAGCGGCCAATGGGCAAAACGTTCGGGCGTCGATGTTCGTCGGTACTCGGTAGGAAAGGTCATGCTGTCCACTGCTCTTTGCATCGCCCTCGTTGTCGCGTCGCCCCTCCAGGGGGTGGCCACGAACGCCGTCGCCATGGCTCCCCAGGCGCCGGCATGCAGCGTGAAGCGGCACGCCGCCCTCGAACAGCTTCGCATCGTCGCCTTGGCGGCCGCGCCGACCGGTTCGCGATTCGCCTGCGCGACGGAGGACGGGACCGTGCGCGTGATGGACGCCGCCGCCGGCAAGACGATTCTCACGCTCAAGGGTCACCCCCAGGCGGTCTACGGGCTGGCGTTCAACCCGAACGGCCAGTTGCTGGCGACCGGCGACGAGACGGCCCGAATCTGGATATGGAACGCCAAGAGCGGCAAGAAGGTGGCCGAGTTTCGGCGGGAGAAGGGCCACATCCGCGGCATCCAGGCGTTGGCTTTCACGCCGGACGGCAAGCGCGTGGTGAGCGTGGGCAAGGACGACACGATGCGCATCTGGGCGGTCACCGGCGGCAATCCGCTGCAGACGGTGCTGGGGAAGGGCGCCAACCTGTACGGCCTGGCGACCACGCCCGCGGGCGCCACGCTCACCGCGACGTTGGGCGAGGGCGGGCGGCTGTACGCCCCCAAGACGTTCGGTCTGGCGGCCGCGATGCACGTGAAGGGCGGGCAGGGCGCCCTCGACGTGGCGGCCAACCGAGCCGGCACGTTGGCCGTGACCGGTGGCAAGGACGGCGCCGTCACGCTTTGGGACCTCAAGTCGCGCAAATCGCAGGGCGCGATCGGGCGACACGGCGACTGGGTGATCCACGTGGCGTTCGCGCCCGACGGACGCACCGTGGCCAGCAGCTCCAACGACATGACGGTTCGGCTTTGGGACGCCAAGTCGAAGAAGATGGTGGCCGAGATCGACCGGCGCTCGGCGATCGGTTCGCCCCTGGCGTTCACCGGCGACGGCCAGTACTTGGTGACGGCGAACGCCGGGGACGCCCTTGAAATCTACAGCCTGAAGCCGGCGCTTTCGGCCGGCAAGGCCCAATCCGGCAAGGCTCCGGCGAAGAGGGCGCGCCGCCGGCGCTAACGGCGCTCGGACGGAGGGCCTGTCCGCAAGGCCCTCCGTCCATCAGCTACGCCGTGGGGTAACCGGCTAGAAAGTTGCGACAAAAACATGGGAATCTCAGTACAAACCAAGGATTTCTGCATATACTAACTTGCGGGTGGCCTTTTGGTTCCCCTGCTTGAGAGAGGATTCCTATGAAGAGATTGCTTCTTCTTGCAGCTGCTGCGGTCGTGTGCCAGGCTCAGGCCGTGGTGGTGTACGACGATACGACAACTGGCTTGGGCTCGTACTACAACATCATGACCGCCGACACCGTCAACAGCAACGAAGTCGGCGATGAGGTCGTACTGGCCGGTACCGAGCGGTATGTGACCGACTTCACGGTCGCCCTTTACCACGCGGGAACTGCGCAGACGAGCACGTTCGACCTGACGCTGAGGTTCTACGCGAACGACGCGGGTCAGAACCTCGACCCCGGTACGTTGCTCTACGATTCCGGCGCGATCAACCTAACGCAAGCCAGTGGCGCGACGGCGTATTCGCTGGCGCTTCCGAATGTCTTGGTGCTCGACGACTTCACGTGGACGGTGCAGATCACGAGCCGGACCGGTTCCGCCGACAAGATGGGCCTGTTGCTTTACGACCCGCCGACGGTGGGTTCGTCCAGCAACTGGTTCTACCAGAAAAACTACAACGCGTCCACTTGGGCCGCGTACTGGTTCGGCGAGACCGGGCCGGTCTCCAACTTCTACTCGAAGATCGAGGCCCAAGCGGTGCCCGAGCCCGCGTCGATGCTGGCGCTCGGCGCCGGCCTCGCGGCGCTCGCCGCGCGGCGTCGCCGCAAGTAGCGCCCTCTGCGCACGCAAAGCCCAGACGAACGGCCGCCGCCCCGAAGGGGGTAGCGGCCGTTTCGTTAGCGACCTTCAAAAAGAAAGTCCGCGATAATGCAATAAATCAGCCTAGAATAATGTGAGTGCGCTGGGAGCAGAGCGCATGGGTGTTTCAGAGAGGAAGAACCATGAAAAGCCTGATTCTTCTCGCGCTGGCGGCGGCCGCGGGTGCAGCCAACGCTACGCTCGTGTACGACATCATCACCGGCAACGACGAGGCCTGGAACTACTATTACCCGGGCAACGCGTACTACATTGCCGACGATACGACCCTGAGCAACGCCGACAATCCGATCTACTCCGCCACCCTGGGGTTCTGGGGGGGCGACAACGCCAGTCCGGGGGTCACGCTGACCATGAAGCTGTACGCAGACAACGGAGGCGCCCCGGGCGACGTGTTGGGGACCGGCAGCATCGTGTTCGACTACGACCCGAACATCGCAAACTTCAAGACCGTGGTGTTCCCGTCTCCCGTTGCGGTTCCCAGTGTCGACATCTGGACCGGCTTCCTGTTCAGCGACACGAACATGGGCGCCCTGATCTCCTCGACGGTCACGGGGCCGTCGATCGGCAGCAGCGACGACCTGTTCGCCGCTGAGGATCAGAACCCGGGTTGGGGCGTGTACTGGTTCGGCGGCGATCCGCACGCCAACTTCGCGCTCCAGCTCGATGCGGTTCCCGAACCGGCTACGATGGTTGCGCTCGGCCTTGGGCTCGCCGCCCTGGCGGCTCGGCGCCGAAGGTAACGCCTGACGCTTACGGAAGGCCCTACTGTACGGTCGCCGTCCCTTGGGACGGCGGCCGTGCAGCGCCGACGACTGGGATCGGGCGCTACTCCTCCAGCAGGTATTCGGCGACCAGCGCCGCGGTATCGCGAAGCGCGTCGACATGCGTTCGTTCGTAACCGTGGCTGGTGTCCACGCCAGGGCCGATGAGCGCGACCTGCGCCGACCCGCCGGCGCGCCAGTAGGAGCCGCCGTCCGAACCGTAGTGCCGGTAGACGTCCGGCTTCACGTCGATCCCCGCGCTTTCGGCGATCCCCCGCAGCCGCTCGGTTAGCCCCTTGCTGTATGGGCCGTTGCTGTCCTTCACACAGACGGAGCAGTGGAACTCGTCGCCGTTTTGGCCCTCGCCCACGCAGGCCATGTCCACGATCACCATCTCCAGCAACCCTTCGGGCAGACCGTCGCAGGCGCCGTGGCCGACCTCCTCGTGGTTGCTGAAGAGCACGTGGGTGCGCTGGCCGGGGCTCACCTCGGCGTCGCGCAGCGCCTTCAGCGCCGTGAGCACGCAGGCCACGCAGGCCTTGTCGTCCAAGAACCGGCTCCGCACGAAGCCGGCCGGGCCGGTTTCGAAGCGGGGGTCGAACGACACGTAGTCGCCCACGTCGATGCCCAGGAGGCGCGTCTCCTCGGCGCTGCTGGTTCGCTCGTCCAGGCGCAGTTCCAGCGTGTCGGCGTTCCGCGCCTTGGTCGCGGCCTCTTTGTTCACGTGCCAGGAGCCGTTGGCCAACACGATGGCGCCCCGAACCTGGCGACCGTTGCGCGTGTGGATCGTCGCGCCCTCGCTCTCGACCGTCGGCCACACTACGCCGTTGAGGGCGGTCAACCGCAGGCGGCCGGAGGGCTTGATCTCGGCCACCATCGCGCCCAACGTGTCCACGTGCGCGCTCAGCGCCCGTGGCCGATCGTTGCGAAGCCCCTCGTCGTAGGCGATCAGCGCGCCCTTGGCGGTCTTGTAGGAGTCGATTCCGAGGCTTTCCAACTCCTGTTGCACGAAGCTCACGGCCCAATCCGTGTCGCCAGACGGACTCGGCGTGTCGATCAGATCGCGCAAAGCCTGAAGCAAGTAGTCCGTCGAGATGTCGAATCGAGCCATGCGCTGATTTTAGCCCGATAGCGTCACAAGGTGGGTTAATGCCCCTGCGCCATAATCGAGTCATGCCCCAAGCCCCTCGGAAGGTCCGGATCGTGACGCTTGGTTGCGCCAAGAACGAGGTGGACAGCGAGGAGATCGCCGGCGTGCTCCAGGACGGAGGTTACGAGGTGGACGCCGAGACCAAGGCGCCCGACCTCACGATCATCAACACCTGCGCCTTCGTCGAGTCGGCTCAGCGCGAGTCGATCGAGGCGATTCGCAAGGCGGTCCGGTCCAAGGGCGTCGGCAAGGTGATCGTCGCCGGCTGCCTGGTGCAGCGCCTTGGCGAAGAGCTAAAGCGGTTGGCGCCGGGGGCCGACGGCTACGTGGGAGTCGGTCAGATGGGACGGTTTGGCCTGATCGCCGAGCAGGTTTTCGGGAGGACCGAGCCAGTTTTCGAGGTCGACCCGCCGCAGCACCGTTGGGCCGAGGTGGGCTCCAGGGCCCGGAGCGGCAAGCCCTGGAGCGCCTATCTCAAGATCAGCGAGGGGTGCGACCACCACTGCGCCTTCTGCACCATCCCGTCGTTCCGGGGTCGGCACGTCAGCAAACCGATCGAGCGCATCCTGGACGAAGCGCGCACGCTGATCGCCGGCGGGGTCAAGGAGCTCAACATCATCGCCCAGGACGTGACCCAATACGGGCACGACCTGTACGGCGAATACTCCCTGGCGCGCCTTCTGCGCGAGCTGGACGCTGTGCCGGGCGTGGAATGGATCCGGCTGCTCTACTGCTACCCCAGCCTGCTGGACGAGGAGGTGATCCAGGCGATCGCCGGCTTGCCGCACGTGGTCAAGTACGTGGACGTGCCGCTTCAACACGCCAGCGGCCCCGCGCTACGCCGCATGAAGCGCCCGGGCGACGGCGAGCGGTACCTGAAGCTGGTGGAGAAGTTGCGCGCCGCGATGCCGGACGGGGCGATCCGCACCACGTTCATCGTGGGCTTCCCGGGCGAGACCGACATCGAGTTCGCGGAGCTTCTGGCGTTTGTGAAGCAGGCCAAGCTCGACCGGGTGGGCGCCTTCATGTACAGCCGCGAAACCGGCACCCCGGCCCACGACCTGCCCGGGCAGTTGCCGATGCGCGTCAAGCGGGCGCGTCTGGACCGGCTCATGCGGGCGCAGCAGGAGATCTCGCTCGAGCGGAACCGCGCCTGGGAGGGTCGAACCCTCCGCGTGCTAGTTGAGGAGCAGCGCGAGGGTTGGCTTCTTGGCCGTTCCCACCGCGACGCGCCGGAGATCGACGGCGTGGTCTATGCGCGCGGCGCCGTCGAGCCCGGCTCGTTCGTCGATGTGCAAGTCACCCAGGGTCGCGAGTACGACCTGTACGGCGTGGTCGAGGGCACGGCCCCGAGCCGAGGGCTGACGCCGCTGCGGATGGCCGACCCGAAGCGGCCGCTCTAGCCTTCCGGTTCGTCCTTGGGCTCGCCCTCCGGCTCGTTGTGGCGGATCACCCAGGGACCGGCCTTGAGGATCTCGCCGTGCTCCTCGGAGCCCTCGGCGACCTCTTCGGTCGGCGTCTCCGCTTCCGGCTCTTCGGCCGGCTCGAACTGGGGAACCTCCTCCTGCGAGCGGTCCCAGTTGGCCTTGGGCGACTCGGCCAGCAGCTTGGCCATCACGCCCTGCACGAACCGAGCGCTGTCGGGCGTGCCGAACCGATCGGCCAGCGACGCCGACTCGACGATCGTCACCTTGGGCGGCATGCCCGGCAGGTACCAAAGCTCGAAGCCCGCGAGCCAGAGCGCCAGGCGGTCGGTGACGGCGATCCGCTCGATGTTCCATTGGGCGCTCAAATGCGCGGCCACACGGCCGTCGAGTTCGCCGCGATGCTCGCCGACGCCGGCCACCAGCGACCGCATGAACGCTTCGTTCTCGGGCGCCAACGGCGTTTCCACGAGGGCGTTGGCGATCGCTTCGTCCGGGTTGGCGTGGCCGATCCAGATTCCGTAAAGCGCCTTCAGTGCAACTTCTCGCGCGGTCCTTCGGGAGCGCGAGCCCAGGATAGGTGTTTCTTCAGCCGACATGTTCTCCAACAACGCTTGGGATGGGGGTTTCGCCCGACCGGCCTTCGATGAACTCAGGGCGAGCCACCATCTGCCGGAGATAGGCGAGGTTCGTGGCCACGCCCTCGATCACGAAGGTGTCGAGCGCGACCTGCAGCTTGCGGACGGCCTCCTCACGGTCGGCCCCCCGAACGACCAACTTGGCGATCAAGGGGTCGCTGTGCCGGGTGATCTCATACCCGGCGGAAACGTGTGTGTCCAGCCGAACGCCCCGGCCCGCGGGCGGCCTCCACGAGGAGACGACGCCGCAACAGGGCGCGAACTGCCGCTCGGGGTCGTTTGCGCAGATGCGCGCCCCGATGGCGTGGCCCCGAAGCCGAACGTCGGCCTGCTCGAATGGGACAGGTTCGCCCGCCGCCAACCGAATCTGCGCCTTCACGATGTCCACGTCGGAAACCTCTTCGGTTACGGCATGCCCGATCTGGAGCCCTGCCTTCGATTCCAGGAAGAAGAAGCGGCCGTCGCGGTCGAGCAGGAAGCTGACCGTTCCGACGTTGGCGAAGCCTAGTGCCTTGGCGACCTTCACGGCCGCGGCGCCCATCTCGTCGCGCAACTCCGGGCCTATCGCCGCGCACGGCGATTCCTCGATCAGCTTGTGGTTTGCGGGTCCTAGATCGCAACACTCGCGCTCGCCCAGGTGGACGACATTACCGTGGGCGTCGGCCAGCACCTGGTAATCGACGCGGCGCGAGTCGGCGATCGCCTTCTCGACAAAGACGGCGGCGCCCTCGGCCTGCGCGGCCGGCCAAAGGCGGAGCAGCTCCTCGCGGGAGCCGGCCTGCCGCCGGCCATCCCCGGCCAGCGCCTTCAGCATCACGGGATAGCCCAGCGCGTCGGCCTCCCGGATGGCGTCGCTCTCGTTGAGCACGGCTCCGGAGGAGCCTGGGACGACCGCCACGCCCACCTTCTGGGCCATTTGCTTGGCCCGCGCTCGGTCCTGGGTGTTCTTGATCGTCTCGGCGCTGGGACCGACGACCTGCACGCCAAGCGAGGCGAGCGCCTCCACGAACGACGCGCGCTCGCTGAAAAGGCCACACCCGGGGTGCACCGCGTCGGCGCCGCTGATCTGGGCGGCCATCAACACGTTGGCCAGGTTCAGGTAGCCGTCCGCGTCGGCGCCTTCGCCCACGCAGATCGCCTGGTCCGCCATCTCGACGTGGCGGCTTTTGGCCTCGGCCTTGGTGTACACGGCCACGGTCTGGATGCCCATCTCGCGACAGGCGCGGACGATTCGCACGGCGATCTCACCACGGTTGGCGACCAAAACCTTGTGGAACATCAGAACCTCTCGTGCCCGGGGTGCGGGCAATGGACCTGGCCTGTCTGCGGGTCGTACACGTAGGGTTCGCCCCCAACGGGGCACTTCAGGAACTCGGGGCCCAAACGGGTCTCTTCCAGCGACTGAGGGAAGGCGCCCTCCGACGGGTCGGCGTTCGCCTGCAGCGACATGCGGAGCTGCTGCAGGTTGCTCTGACAGGTCGCGTCCTTGGCCTTGTAGATCGAAGCGCCCATCACCGTCGTGCCCTTGCCGTCGGCGCGCGCGGGCGCGGCGCCGCTAAAATGGAACGGGTCGGTGGTGAAGACGACCACGGCGACGAGCACGATGGCGGCCGCCACCAACATGCCCACTAGGCCGCCGCCCAATCGCTTGCCGGTCATCGGTTTTTCCTCACTCGCGCAAGCGTTTGTCCGTACTCCACGGGGTCCCCCAGCTTCGCGCATATCTCCACCACCTCGCCCGAGGCAGGGGCCGGGGCGTCGTTGTCGATGCCGAGCGCCTGCACGACGAAGATCGGTTGCCCGGCCTTGACCAGGTCGCCCACGGCGGCGGGTTGCGCGCCCTCCCGCAGGTAGCCCACGACCGGCGCGGTCAGGTCGACCGTCTCCGGCTCTTTGGCCACGGGGGGTGGTGCGGAGGTTTGCGGGACCTCTTCTTGGCAGGGGCGCTCGCCCGAAAGCTCGGCCCAAAGGCTCATCTCGCCCGATTGCAGCTTGAGCACGCGAAAACCTCGGTCCCTCGCGGTCTGCAAGGCGTGGCGAACGGTATCGGCGTCCAGCCCGGACATGCCGGCGAGTGTACCGTCTAGACGGTCTGACCATCCGTTCGGCCTGTTGCGGCGGTTCCCCAGCAATAGTGCCTTGCCCGGCGAGGGGCGCGTGTGGAACAGGACCCGGTGTCTGCGGCGTCCCCTGTGGCCATGTGCCTGCGGGGCGGAGATGCCGAAAACAGAGATGTCGGGTGGACGGGTTTATGGCGAGCGATGCGTGTTTTAGCTTGATGGAGCTGTCGGCTGTACGCGAGATGGCGAACGTGGGATTGGGGCACGCCACCACGGCGCTTTCCGAGATGGCGGGGCGTTCCTTCCGCATGGAGATACCCAACGCGGAGTCCCTTCCGATGGAGACCGTGATGCAACGGCTCGGGGGGAAAGAGGACTTGGCCGTCGGCGTGTACATGCCCTTTGAGGGAGACATGGAGGGGCAGATCGCCTTCGTCTTTCCTTGGGCGAGCGCCCAGAGCCTGTGGAACACCCTTCTGGGCTCAGCCCCGGCGACGCCGGACGACGTGGACGAGCTGGCCGGCTCGGCGATGCTCGAGATCGGCAACATCATCAACTCCAGCTATCTGAACGCGATCTCCGACATGACCGGCAGTTCGCTCCAGGCTACGCCGCCGTTGGTTTCGGTGGACAGCAGCCTGGTCATCGCGAGCACGATCGTGGCGGAAGCGGCCATCCGGGACGTGGTCGCCATCACCATCGAGACCCGGATATTCGCCGCCGACGAAGAGGGCGTGAACGGCTTCTTCCTCTGCATTCCGACCGTGGACGGCTTGAGGCAGTTGTTCGCGAAGCTAGGCTTGGTGGAGGCGGCCTAACCATGGTTGCCACCCAGCTCATGGTGGGCATGGGCGAGATACACATCGCGAAAGCCCCCGCCGTTTTCACATGCCTCGGCCTCGGCAGTTGCATCGGCTTTTTCGCCTGGGATCCGAAGATCGCCCTGGGCGGCATGGTGCACATCATGCTTCCAGAGGCGTTCCCCGACCGACCCCTCGATAAGGCCGGCAAGTTTGCCGATACTGGAATACCGGAGCTTCTGAAGCTGATGGCCCGGGAGGGCGCCATGCAGTCCCGACTGGTGGTGGCCTACGCCGGCGGAGCCCAGGTGTTCCGGTTCGGGGCCCAGAAGGAGAGCCGACTGGACATCGGCGCCCGGAACGCCGCGGCCGTGGGAGCGATCGTGAAGCGACAGGGGCTGCGCTGCCTGGCCACCGACGTCGGCGGTTCGAACGGTCGGACGATGACCGTGGACACCGCGGCGGGGACGGTGCGGGTTCGCTCAGTCAACGGCGGCGAAAGGGCTTTGGGGACCCTGAGGGCGGCTTAGGTAGGGCGATGGCTGCAACGATCACGCTCGAAGACATCGTGCGGAAGACGACGGACCTCCCGTCGATTCCGTCCGCCGCCCTGCAGGTGATGCGGCATGCGGACTCGAATACCGCGTCGGCCGAAACGATCGCGCAGTGCCTGGCGCAGGACCAGTCGCTGAGCGTCCGGGTGCTTCGCCTGGCCAACAGCGCCTATTACGGCCTCACCCGGCAGGTCTCGGACCTGCAGGAGGCGGTGGTGGTGCTCGGCATGCGCAGCGTGCGCAGCCTGGCCATGGTGGCCGCGACCTATCCGTGGATGGTTCGCCAACTCAAGGGCTATTGCCTGGGCCCTCGGCAGCTATGGGCCCATTCGTTCGGCACGGCGCTCGGCGCCCAGTTGGTGGCGCGGGCATCTGGACGTTGTCACGAGGACCACGCTTTCACCGCGGGTCTGTTGCACGACATTGGCAAGGTGGCCCTCAGCGTCTGGTTGGAGAACCGGATGGGCGCGATCTGCAACTACGCGGCGCGCGAGGACCTGACCTTCGACCAGGCCGAACGCAAGATCCTCGGTTTCGACCACGCCGAGGTGGGCAAGTACCTGGCCGATAGCTGGAACCTGCCCGCGGAGATCACGGCGGCGATTCGCTTTCACCACGAGCCCGACGCGTGCAAACCGCCTTTGCCCGTGGTCGACTGCGTGCACATCGGCAGCTACCTGACCCTGTCGATGGGGTTCGGGCTGGGCGGCGACGGCCTGCGCTACACCTTCAGTCAACAGAGCCTTGATCGGATTGGGCTCACGCCCGACCGGCTCGACGCCCTTATCGACGCGTTCGTCGAGGGCTACGAGACCTGCGAGGGCCTGTTCGAGGAGCTTGTGGCGGCATGAAGTCGCGTGTTCTCGTCGTGGATGATTCGGCCTTCGTCCGGCGCGTGTTGAGCGACTGGATCAAAGCTGAGCCGGATATGGAGCTCGTGGGAACGGCGCGGGACGGCCAAGAGGCCGTGACCAAGGCCAACGAGCTTCGTCCGGACGTGATCACCCTCGACGTGAACATGCCCGACAAGGACGGTCTGTGGGCTCTGGGGGAGATCATGGACTCGGCGCCGACGGCCGTGATCATGGTCAGCAGCCTGACCCTCTCCGGCGCGGAGCTTACGCTCAAGGCGCTGGACCTCGGCGCGCTCGACTTCGTCACGAAGCCGCAGTCGGCCACCAGCCTGCACTTCCTGGAGGTTCGCGACGAACTGCTCGCGAAGATCCGAATGGTGCGCTCCGCGCGGGCGCCCACGGCCGGCCCCAGGCCGGTTGCCCAGGCGGCGCCGCTGCGACGAACCTCTGACCAGGTGGTGTTGATCGCGTCCTCCACCGGCGGGCCGAAGGCGCTTACCACCCTTTGGGAGGGTCTGCCGATCGGTTTTCCCTCGCCCATCTTGATGGTGCAGCACATGCCGGCCGGCTTCACCGAGAGCTTCGCCAAGCGCCTGGACCAGATCAAGACCGTGCCCTGTCGACAGGCGGTGGATGGCGACCGGGTCGTGCCCGGGCAGGCGTTGCTCGCGCCGGGCGGACGGCACATGGTGGTCCGCCGAGGCGGCCGAATCGAACTCGTTGACGCTCCCTCCCTGCACGGAGTGCGTCCAGCCGCCGATATGTTATTCAAGTCTGCCGCGAACGTGTACGGTTCACGCTGCCTGGGGGTGGTGTTGACCGGCATGGGACGCGACGGCGCCGACGGTGCTGCGGAGGTCCGTAGCAACGGCGGCGCCGTGCTCGGCGAAGCCGAGTCCACGTGCGTCATATACGGCATGCCGAAGGCCGCCAAGGAGGCCGGAGGCATCGACTTGGAGGTTCCGATCAACGAGATGGCCCGCGCGATGGTATCTAGCTTGAGTGGGAGGGTGGCCCGTGCATCCTAAGGCGAGCGAGTGGGAGGCGTTCTACGACCAGATGCGTCGGCGGAGCGGCCTTGACCTGAACGACTACAAGGCGAACCAACTCCAGCGCCGGGTGCTCGGCATGATGGAGTCGAAGGGTTGCGCCAACCTCCGGGAGTTCTGGGATACGGTCGGCGCGAACGCCGAGAGCCTTCAGTGGTTCATGGACAAGCTCGCCATCAACGTCTCCGAGCTGTTCCGCAACGCCGAGAAGTGGGACGAGATGGAGAAGCGGGTGCTGCCCGCCCTGCTGCAGAACTGCGGCAAGCTCAAGATCTGGAGCGCCGGATGCAGCTACGGGGCCGAGGCGCACACGATGGCGATGCTGCTTGACGCCAACTACCCGGGCCCGCACGTGGTCCAGGGAACCGACATCGACCGCGCGGCGCTTCAGCAGGCCGAGCGCGGCGAGTTCAATGACGCCGACGTACGTGGCGTTCCGGCGCGTTACCGAAAGTACCTGACCAAGGAAGGGTCGGTCTGGCGGGCGGCGCCGGTCCTCAAGCGCTACCTCAAGTTTGGGCGGCAGAACCTGCTGAACGATCGATTCGAGAGCGGCTTCGACCTGATCATGTGCCGCAACGTGGTCATCTACTTCACCGACGAGGCCAAGGACACCCTCTATCAGCGCTTCTTCGACGCGCTGAAACCGGGGGGAATCCTGTTTGTGGGGAGCACCGAACGCATCTTCCGAAGTGGTGAGATCGGCTTTGAAACGGCATGGCCGTTCTTCTACAGAAAGCCCTTGCTGAGAGACAAAACATGGCGAAACGCATCCTGATAACTGACGACGCACTCTTCATGAGAGTCACGTTGAAGAACATCCTCACGCAGAACGGATTCGAGGTCTGCGGCGAGGCGCAAAACGGCGCCGAGGCGGTCAACCTGTTCAAACAGCTAAAACCCGACCTCGTGACGATGGACATCACCATGCCGGAAATGGACGGCTTGGCTGCGCTCAAAGAGATCCGAGCGGCAGATCCGTCCGCCAAGGTCGTCATGTGCACGGCCATGGGGCAGAAGGCGATGGTGATCGAGGCCATCCAGAACGGCGCCAAGGACTTCATCGTGAAGCCGTTCCAGCCCGACCGGGTCCTGGAAGCCGTCAACAAGTTACTTGCCGCGTAGGGGAACGAGGGTGGAGGACCCTCTCTGAGAATGAAGGTCGAATATATCAGTCCGTTCGTTGAGGCTTCGGTCAACGTCATTCAAACGCTGTTGTCGATCGTGCCTGAGCGTGGAACGCTCAGCGCGCGACCCCAGGTGTTCACCTCCCAGCAGTTGAACATCGTGTGCGGGATCACTGGCGCCGTCGAGGGGCAGGTGATCTACGGCATGTCGATCATCGCCGCCGACAAGATCGCCTCGAAGATGCTGGGCGCGCCGGTTGTCACCTTCGACCAACTCGCGGCGAGCGCGATCGCCGAACTGGGCAACATGATCAGCGGCAACAGCCTGACGCTCCTGGCAAGCCGCGGTTACAGCTGCGACATCACGCCGCCGACGATCGTCAAGGGCGCCAACGTGAAGATCAGCACGTTGAGCATCCCGGCACTCGTCATCCCGATGAAGCTCCGAGACGTGGGCGACTTCGAGATCAACGTCAGTCTTCAGGAGCGCGCCAGGAAAGCCGCATAGTCAACCGTTCGGAGACATCAGCAAGGCCGCGTCCGTCCCCGTGGGATCGCCTCGGGGACGGACGCGTTCGCGTTCCGCAGGCCCCCGAAAACAGAACCGGCCGCCGAGTTGCTCGGCGGCCGGTTCTGGTCGTTAGGTTCCTTGTCTAGAACCGTTCGGTGATCGACTTGGCCTGCATGAACAGCTTCAGGTAATCGCTGCCACCCGCCTTGCTGTCGGTGCCGGACATGTTGAACCCGCCGAACGGCTGCACGCCGGGGTAGGCGCCGGTGCACTTGCGGTTGAAGTACAGGTTGCCGACCTCCATCTCGACGCGGGCGCGCTCGATCCGCTCGCGGCTGTTGGTGATGAGCGCCCCGGTCAGGCCGAACTCGGTGCCGTTGGCGATCGCCACCATGTCCTCGAAGTCCTTCGCCTTGACGATGGCTACCACCGGGCCGAAGATCTCCTCCTGGGCGACGCGCGCGGTCGGCGCCACGTCCGCCAACACCGTCGGGGGGACGAAGTAGCCGTCGCCTTCGGGCCGCATGCCCTGAGCGGTCCGGCGCGCCTCCTTCTTTCCGACTTCGATGTAGTCGAGGATGGTCTTCTGGGCCTTGCCGTCGATCACGGCGCCCATGTAGACGTTCTCGCGCGAGGGGTCGCCCACCGTCAGCGTCTTGACCGACGCGCACATCCGTTCGACCATCTCGTCGAAAACCTTCTCGTGAACGATGAGCCTGGAACCGGCCGAGCACTTCTGGCCTTGGAAGCCGAAAGCGGAGATGGTGGCCTCGCGAGCCGCCATCTCGAGGTCCACGCCCTCGTCCACGGCCACGAAGTCCTTGCCGCCCATCTCGAGCACGGTGCGCTTGATCCAGATCTGCCCCGGCGCGGTCTTGGCCGCCCGCTCGTTGATGCGCAGGCCGACCTCCTTCGAACCGGTGAAGGAGATGACGCGGGTGAGCGGGTGGTCGGTCATCACGTCGCCCACCTCGGCGCCAGAACCGGGCACGTAGTTGATGACCCCGGCCGGCAGGCCGGCCTCCTCCATGATCTCCATGAAGCGAGCCGCGATGATCGGCGCGGTGCTCGCCGGTTTGAGAACGACCGTGTTGCCGCAGACCACCGCCGCGGTGGTCATGCCGGCCATGATGGCCAGCGGGAAGTTCCACGGGGAGATGACCGCGACCACGCCGAGCGGCATGTAGCGGAGCTCGTTCTCCTCGCCCGGCCAGGGGCCGGTCGGCTGCGAACCGCCCAGCCGCATCATCTCGCGGGCGTAGAACTCGAGGAAGTCGATCGCCTCCGCCGTGTCGGCGTAAGCCTCGATCCACGGCTTGCTCTCCTCACACACCAAAAGGGCCGAAAGCTCAAAAATTCGCCGTCGCATGATCGCGGCGGCTTTCAGGAGGATCCGGGCCCTGTGCTCCGGGCTGGTTCGGCCCCAGCTTCGGAAGGTCTCGTGGGCTCGTCGGATCGCTCGGTCGGTGAGTTCGGCGGTGGACTTGGCGCACTCCGCGATCACCTCCGACGGATTGGCCGGGTTGACCGACACGATGCGCGCGTCCGTGAGGATGCGCTCGCCGTCAATGATCAACGGGCAGACTTCGCCGAACCGCTCTTTCACGGCGAGCAACGCCCGTTTCATCTGCTCCGCAGGCCCTGCTGCGGAAAAGTCAACGTACGGCTCGTTCTTGAAAGGGACTAGTGACATTCGAGTGGCCTCCGATCTTCACGCAAAACGGCCTAATATACCTTCGGGCACTGCCCCGATCTTGGGTGGCTGGCGGGGCATTGCGCGGCTCTTGGCAAGCTGCCGGAGAGGGCGCCTGTACAATGAGCGAAGGTTGGGTCGGAGGTCATGATGAAGGCCTTTTGCGTGATTGCCGTTGCCATGGCGTGCGTGGTCGGGGCGTTCTGGGGCGCGCTTGCCCAGGACCTCCCGGAACGGTACGCCAAGAAGCTGTTGCCGGTGGGGGCGACCGCTCCCGCGTTCGAACTGTCCGGGCTCGAAGGGAAGACCGTGAGCCTTCACGAGGCGCTGGAAGGGCGAAAAGCCGCCATCGTCTTCTTTTGGTTCCAGGATTGCGCCATCTGTCGGAACGAGTCGCGCGAGGTGCAGGGCATCTTCGCCGATCTCAAACCGCATGGCTTGGGTGTGATCGCGGTGAACTACCACGACGGCGAGGCCACCGTGCTCAAGCACGTGACCGAGAACCGGATCGACTACCCCGTGGCCATGAACGGCGAGGGGGAAAAGGACGTGGTCCAGAAATACGGCGCGTTGGCGTTCCCCACCACCTACCTTCTTGACCACGAGGGCAAGGTGGTTCTTCGGTTCATCGGCTTCGACGACGCCCAGGCCAAGCACCTGCGAGAGAAGCTGGCGAAGATGGGTGTGGCCGCCAAGCCGTCCAAGTAGACGTGCGAGCATTTTCGCCGCCCGGTCGGGCTGGACGTTGCGCTGGGTCGGGACGCATCATTTCGCGTTACAATGAACCTAGGAGGCGCATCATGCTCGACAAGGTTCTGGCGACGATCCGGGTGGCCGACCCGAAACGGTTCGCGAAGTTGCCGACTCATGCCGTGGTCGCCGGAATCCCCGACGACGAGGTTGAGCGGCTGGAACGCAAGCTGTTGCACGTCGGGCAGCCGGCGCCCGGGTTTGTTCTCCGGACGCCCGAGGGGTGCAAACTGAGCCTGGAGCACTGCCTCGAAGGCGCCGACGTGTTGATCCTCACCTTCTGGCGCTACGGCAGCATCACCTGCCGCCAGGGGATGCGGTTCCTGCAGGCCGTGTATGCGCACACGCACGGCCGAGGGCTGAACGCGCTGGCCGTGAACCACGGCGACGAATACGCCACGATCGCCAGGTTCGTGCGAGAGAGCCGCTTGACGTTGCCCATCGTCGAGGACGGCGAGGGCGAAAACGACGCCTCGGCGAAGTACGGGGTGCACGTCTTCCCGACCACGTACGTCATCAGCCCCGACGGACACATCGCCGCACGCTTCGTCGGCTTCGACGAGGACGTGCTCCGGCATGCCATCGAGCACCTGGGTCTGCACGTGCCGCGGCAGCCCGAGGTCACGTTCACCAAGTAGCGCGGCTCCACGCGTCGGGGAAAAAGGGGGAGGGGGCAGCGGTTTCGAAGTCGAGGGCGCGGATAATCCGCTACACTCCCCACTATGAATGCCGTTCAAGTGTCGTGTGCTCTGTTGGCTCTCGGTTTGTCTTCCGCCTGCGCCGCCGCTCCGCCCAAACGGCCGTGGATCGGGCTTCACCTGGGCGCGCCCGGCTCTGCCCAATCGCTCGCCGCGCTCGAGACGCTGGTGTCCGAGCAGTTCAGACCGCTCGGCATCAACCTGCTCGTGCTGGAGGTGTCGGGCTCCGGCTACCGGTTTGAGTGCGACCCCAAGCTCAAGGCGTATGGCGGGAGCATGGACAAGGCTCAGGCGCGGGAGTTGGCGGCGGTGTGCAGGAAGAACGGGGTGCGCCTGGTTCCGCTGCTCAACTGCGTCGGGCACCAATCGTGGGAGAAAACGACCTACCCCTTCCTGCTGGCCCATCCCGAGTTCGACGAAACGCCGGGCAAGTACCCCGACAACCAGGGCATTTACTGCCGCAGTTGGTGCGTCAGCAACCCGGACGTGTACAAAGCCGTGAACGCGATGTTCGACGAACTGATCGACGCCTTCCAGTGCGATGCGGTGCACGTCGGGATGGACGAGGTGTTCATCATCGGCGACCCAGACTGCCCTCGGTGCGCGGGCAAGCAGACCGGCGTGCTCTTCTCGACCGCGATCAAGAAGCTGCACGACCACCTGGTCGGGAAGCGGCACGTGCAGATGATGATGTGGGGCGACCGGTTGCTGGATTCCCGCCAGTTCCCGTACGGGACCTGGGAGGCTGCCGACAACGGCACGCATACGGCCGTCCACAACATCCCGAAGGGCATCGTGGTCTTCGACTGGCATTACGAGCCGATGGACGATTACCCTTCCGTCCGCTTCTTTCAGAAGCTTGGGCTGAGCGTGGTGCCGTCAGGATGGAAGAACCTTGAGGCGACGAAGGCGCTGATGGCCTGCGCCAAGAAGGACGCGACGCCCCGCATGATGGGCCACCTGTTCACCGGGTGGGGTTGCAGCCCCGAAGGCCTCCTGGAGGCGTTCCGAGCAACGGAAGACCGTCCCGATAGAGCCGAGAACATCTCGTGGATGGTCGCCAAGATCATCAAGCAATGCGCGTCGGTCAACGGCAAGCGCTAGCGCTTCCTTGGCCATAGCACACGAGAAGATGGGCTCTGGCCAAACCTTGGCCGGGGCCTTCGTTGCAGGAACCTTCGGCGCTGGGGCGGCCGTGACCGGCTGCTGCGCGAACGCCGGAATGGCGATCGTCGCGGCCAGGATTGCAGCCGTGACGATCGAATAGGAGCTTTCCCATTTGCGGTTGTCCTCGTGTCGGATGAGCCGGTTCCGCGACCCTATCACTCGGTCGCTGACGTATCCGGCGCTTGCCGCCGGGCGAGCCCGTCGGTCTTGCCGCCGGCATCGCATCGCATATGTACTCCATGCCAACTCCGCATTAACGCCGGTACACTCTTCGAACGGAAGGTGATGCCAATGTTGAACAGAACGATGATCGCTGCGCTCGCCCTTGCCGCCCTGGTCGGGGTCGCCGGTTGCGGGCCCTCCAAAGCGCCCACGGAGACGGGCGCGACGCCGAGCAAACCCGCGGGGGAGGCGGCCGCCAAGAAGCTCGCGCCGATGCCCACCGTGCCGGCCAGCCTGGCGGTTGATACCGCGAACAAGACCTATACCATCGGCATGAGCCAGTGCAATCTGGGCGAGCCCTGGCGCGTTCAGATGAACAAGGACGTCGCGGACGCCGCCGCCAAGTTCCCGTACCTCAAGGTGGTGTTCAAGGACGCTCAGAACAAGAGCGACACCCAGCGCGCCCAGGTCGAGGAGTTCGTCCAGGACAAGGTCGACCTGATCATCATCAGCCCGAAGGAGGCCCAGCCGCTCACCGCCCCGGTGGCGGAGGCGGTCAAGGCCGGAATTCCGGTGATCGTGCTCGACCGCGCGCTGATCGGCGACAAATACACCTGCTTTATCGGCGGCGACAACGTTCGGATCGGCAAGGCCGCCGGCGAGTGGCTCGTCAAGAAGTTGGGCAACAAGGGCAAGGTTGTGGAGCTCAAGGGCTTGATGACATCGACCCCGGGACAGGACCGCAACACGGGCTTCCGCGAGGGGATCAAGGGCAGCGGGCTCGAGGTGATCCACGAGGCCGAGATGAAGTGGCTCGAGCCAGACGCCCGCAAGGAGATGGAGTCCGCTCTCGCGCGGTACCCGAAGATCGACGCCGTGTACGCGCACAACGACCCGGGCGCCCATGGCGCCTACCTGGCCGCGCAGTCCGCCGGCCGCGACAAGGAGATGATCTTCATCGGCATCGACGCCCTGCCGCAGGAGGGCGTGATGTACGTCAAGAAGGGCATGTTGGCCGCGACCTTCCAGTACCCCACCGGCGGTAAGGAGGCGATCGACATCGCGCGCATGATCCTGAGCAAGCAGGAAGTGCCGAAGGACATCGTTCTCAACTCGCTCTACTTCACAAAAGAGAACGTCGACAAGGGCGGCGAGCCGCTCCCGTAACGCACCGTCCGGGTGGGGAGGCGTCCGCCGCCCCACCCGGCAAGGCCCACCACCCATCGCCCTTCGCTGAGCGGTCGCGGCTCTGAAGGTACAATCCCCCCGCACATGAAACGAGAGGACCTGCTTGACCTGAACGAAGCGGTCCAAAACCCGGGCAGAGAGCTCGTCTTTCAGATATCGACTGAGCTCCAGCACGAAGAGGATCTGGACCTTCTGGAGCCGGTCACGGGCGAAATCCGAACCGTGAGCACCGGGAACATCCTATTGCTCAAGGGCGATTTCCAGACTCGATGCGTCATGGAATGCGCCCGATGCGCCTCGCCGCTCGAGATACCGGTGTCGTACCACATGGAGGACGACTTCCCGGTCGAGGGGATTCCTGCCTGCTATGGGGCGGAAGGCTACGCCCATATCGAGGCCGAAGACGAGCCATACCCGTTGTTCTCGAAGAACGCGTTGGTCCGAGATGCCTGGGTGCGCCAAGGGCTCATCGTGAACCTGCCTGTGCAGGCGCTCTGTCCTTTTGGTTGGGACGGACCCTGTCCCAACGCCGCGAAGACCGTGCAGGCCAAGACCGAAGTGGAGGGCCATCCCGGTCTGAAGCGCCTGGGGGAGTTGCGGCTGGAACCTAAGGAGCCCGAAGTTTGAGGATCGCGTTGGACGCGATGGGCGGCGACAACGCGCCCGAAGAGATCATCCAAGGCGCCGTGCTCGCGGCGCCCAATATCCAAGGAAACATCGTCCTGGTCGGCGACCCGGAGGCGATCGCGCGTCACCTGCCCGAATCCGCCCCCCCGAACCTGGACATCCACCCCGCGACCGAGGTGATCGGCATGGACGAGAAGCCGATCGACGCCATCCGCCGCAAGAAGAACTCCTCGATCGTGGTGGCCGCTCGGCTCGTGAAGGAGGGGCACGCCCAGGCGTTCGTCTCGGCCGGCAACACCGGCGCGTGCACCGCCGCCTCGCTGCTCAGTTGGCGCCAACTGCCGGGCGTGGATCGCCCCGCCATCGCCAGCGACTTCCCGAACCGACACGGGCGGTTCCTGCTGCTGGACGCCGGGGCCTCCCCGGACGCCAAGCCGGAGAACCTGGTCGAGTTCGCCAAGATGGGCCGCGCCTACGCCATGAGCGTGATGGGCCGACCCGATCCGGCCGTATACCTACTCAACATCGGTGAGGAGGCCGGCAAGGGCAACGCCCTGGCCAAACAGGCCTTCGCCAAGCTTTCCGCCTACCCCTGGTTTGCCGGCAACATCGAGGGCAAGGACATGTTCCGGCTGCCCTGCGACGTGGTCGTGTGCGACGCCTTCGTCGGCAACATCGTCCTCAAGACCGCCGAGGGGGTGGCCGAGTTCATCATGTCCGAGATCAAGGGGGCGGTGCCTTCGGGCGTCGGCCGCCTGGCGTATCTTCCGTTGAAGCGCGTCGTCGGACCGCTTCGCAAGAAGATGGATTACGCCGAGACCGGCGGGTCACCCCTGCTGGGGCTGAACGGGCTGTGTATCATCTGCCATGGCCGCAGCAACGCCAAGGCTATCTGCAACGCGCTGTTGAGCGCCGCAAAGGCGATCAACAACGACCTGGTCCAGACCATACGGGAGTGTTTCCAAACCTCCCGCTAGGAAACCAATCGATGAAAACCCGCGCCGTGATTCAGAGCATTGGGCACTATCTGCCGGAGAAACGGCTGACCAACGCCCAACTCGAGCAAATGGTCGAAACTTCGGACGAGTGGATCGTCCAGCGCACCGGCATCCGTGAGCGACGGATATGCAGCGACGAGGAGTACACCAGCACGCTGCACATCGGCGCGGCCAAAGAGGCGCTGGCGAACGCCGGCATCACGTCCGACGAGCTTGACCTGATCCTCTGCGGCACGGTCACGCCCGATATGAGCTTTCCGTCCACCGCCTGCTTCGTCCACGAAGCGATCGGTGGATCGAAGGCGGGCGCGGTAGACATGGCGGGCGCTTGCGCCAGCTTCATCTACTCGCTTCAGATGGCCGGCGCGATGATCGAGGCCGGTCGGGCGCAGACGATCCTCGTCACGGGCGGCGACGCCCTGAGCAAGTTCACCGACTTCCAGGACCGCTCGACCTGCGTGTTGTTCGGCGACGGCGCCGCGGGCGTCGTGGTCAAAGCCGAGACCGATACCGACCGAGGGATCATCGATTCCGTGGTGCTTGCCGACGGTACCGGCGCCAAGTACATCGAGGTCGCCGTGGGCGGCGCGCGCCACCCGTCGTGGGACCCGAAGTCGAAGGAGTTCAACCCCTTCATCTACATGAACGGCGCCGAGGTGTACCGCTTCGCGGTGAAGGCGATGGCCGACGCCTGCAACCGGGTGCTGGCCAAGGCCGGCATGACCGCGGCCGACGTGGACCTGTTCGTGCCGCACCAAGCCAACCTGCGCATCATCGAGTCGTCCGTCAAGCGGCTCGGCATCCCGGACGAGAAGGTGTTCCTGAACGTCCACAAGTACGGGAACATGGGCGGCGGCTCCATCCCGGTCGCGCTCTACGAGGCCGTGCAAGAGGGCTACCTGAAGAAGGGCATGGTGGTCATGACCGTCGGCTTCGGCGCCGGACTGGTCTGGGGCGCCAACCTGATCCGCTGGTAAGTCTGCGGTTGGTACAAGGGGAGATTCATGGCGGCGATGGCCGTTGAGATATGCCGTGCCGCTCCCGCGTGTTCATGCTGCGAAGCTATCGCGGTGAGCTGGGGCGTTCCCCGGGGCTGTTTCCTTTTCGGTTACGCTAGCGTCCATCTATTCGATGCTTACCTATGCAGGGTAGGCTGGGTCGGTAAACAGGGACAACGCGATGAGGAGATCGATCGGGGTAGCGCTGGTGGCCCTGGCTTCCATGGCAGCATGGGCGAATGACCTTGCCTTGGCGGGGCTCGTCGGGAAAGTCAGAAGCATGGACGAAGAGACCTATACGATGGTCCAACACTTTGGCCAGTGGAGCCAGGCCGAGACTTACGAGGATAGGGATGTCAGAAACTACGACGCCAAAGGAAACGAAACCGAGCGGGCGACGTACAAGGCGGCGGGATCGCTCATGCTCAAGTTTGTCTTCGCCTACGACGCCAAAGGGAATGCAACCGAGTGGGCGATGTACGACCCCGCCGGATCGCTCTACAAGAAATGGGTCTTCGCCTACGACGCCAAGGGGAACAAGACCGAGTCGGTGACATACAACGCCGACGGGTCGGTCGAGGAACGAAAGACCTGGGCCTACGACGCCAAGGGGAACCAGACCGAGGGGGCGGCGTACAACGCCGACGGATCGCTCAGAAACAAAGGGGCCTTTGCCTACGACGCCAAGGGGAACCATACCGAGAGTGTGTTGTACAACACCGACGGATCGCTCGAAGGAAAAAAAGCCTTCGCCTACGACGTCAAGGGGAACAAAACCGAGGAGGCGACGTACGACGCCGACGGATCGCTCTTGTTAAGAACAACCTTTGCCTGCGACCCCAGGGGGAAAGAGACCGAAAAGGCGCAGTACTTCGCTGACGGATCGCTCTTGGGGAAAGGAACCTATGCCTACGACGCCAAGGGGAACAAAACCGAGGAGGCGACGTACAGCGCTGACGGATCGCTCAAGGAGAAGACGACCTGGACCTACGAATATGACGAGGTAGGGAACTGGACGAAAAAAACGGTTAACGAGCAGGTAACCAAGTTCGGCAAGACGCTCCTCGAACCGAGGAAGGTGACCATCCGGAAGATCACCTATTACCCAAAGTAGGCCAAAGTTGCGAGGCAGGTTGCCGGAGCTTGACCGCGCAAGGGTCTGCAAGCCCGCAATGCGGGGTTTGCCGTCCGCACGGAAGGGCGCCTGCGGGGGCGGGTTCAAGCCCTGCTTTGGCGACCGGAGCCTGCCCCAGATAGGTGCTCCCCGTAACCCCGCCTGATCCGCTTTGCCGCCGAGTCCAGGCTGTTCCAGCCTGGACTCGTCTCATTGCGGGGGGTACCCTATGGCTGCCGCATGACCAGTTTTGGCCCAATCGCCCCCTTTTACGACGCCCTGATGAAGTCCGTGCCCTACGACATGTGGGCGGGCTACTACCTGCTGCTGTTGGCGCAGATCGACTCCAGCCCGGACACGTTGCTCGACGTGTGCTGCGGCACGGGCAACGTCGCCGAGCTGATGAAGGTCCAGGGGTTTGAGGTGACCGGCATCGACCTCTCGCCCACGATGATCGAGCAGGCCAAGGCCAAGGCGCGCGCCCGGAAGATGGAGATCGACTACTTTGTGGCCGACGCCACCGACTTCGACCTGGGGCGCCAGTTCGACGGCGCGTTCTCGTTTTTCGACAGCCTGAACTACATCACCGACCCCCAGGGGTTGCGGAAGGCGATCCGTTGTGTGGCCAAGCACCTCGTGCCGGGCGGGTCGTTCGTGTTCGATGTGAACACCGCCTTCGCCTTCGAGCAGAAGCTGTTCGACCAGCACCAACTCGACCGCCGCGCGAAGGTGCGGTACGACTGGAAGGGCGAGTACGACCCGATCTGCCGCATCATCCGCGTGCATATGGATTTTTGGAAGGGAAACGAGCACGTGGTCGAGGAGCACGTGCAGCGCGCCCACACCGACGAGGAGATCCGTTCGTTCCTCGCGGAGGCCGGCTTCAGGGACGTGCAATGCTACGACAGCTACACGCTGAACCCGCCGCGCTCCCGCAGCGACCGGCTGCATTACGCGGCCAAGCTCGGCTAAACGCAAGGCGCGCACCCCGGTTGAGGCGCGCGCCTTCTTGCCGTCTGAACGGTCTTGAAGCTACTTCGTCGGGGCCTTGGCCGCCAACGCCGAGTCGATGCGAACCGCGGGGCCCATCGTGCTGTTGAGCGTGACGCTCAGGATGTACTTGCCCTTGGCCGCCTGCGGCTTGGCCTTGGGCTCGGCCGCGCGCGCGGCCCGAGCCAGGTCGTCGTCGACCACGACGCACTCCACCC
>CAZIIS010000025.1:0-30410 GCA_964539295.1 uncultured Fimbriimonadaceae bacterium
CCAGGTCGTCCTCGTGAAGGCCGGCGGTCTGGGGGAACGACGTCACGCCAAGGAAGCGGTGAACGCGGCCGCCGGGCGCGCCGAGCAGCGAGTAGACGACCGCGGGAATGCCCAGGTCGGCCAGGCCCTGGGTTACCTGCGGCGCCCAGCCGTTGCCCGCGCCGCCCCAACAGACCGGGTCGCGATCGAACGCGGCGCGGAACGCCTCGACCCCTCGGCGTTCCTCGCACAACCAAGCCTCGATGCCGTCGTCCCAACCCTTGCCGGCCAACAGCTCCATGGTGGTGGGGTGGAAGGAGTGGCCGTAGGTGTGCAGCCCCAGGGCGTGGCGCTTGAGCGCGTCGATCACGTCCGTGCGGTCTCGGTCGAGCAGTAGGCTGCAGTTGAGGCCGGTGACGCAGAAGGTTGCGCGCACGCCGCGTTCGGCGACCGTTTCGGCCACTTGAAGGGCCGCGTCGTCGGCGCCCTCGTCGAACGGATCTTCGACGTCGAAGAACAGCGAGATCGCCTTGGGCATATCGGCCCAAGTGTACCGGTCGCGCCGACCCTGTTCGGTTGCGGGGGCTCGGTCCAAAGGTCGCCGGCCGGGGCGCGGGTACACTGCCTTGTTGACTCATGAGTAGCGTCGCGTCTTCCTCCATGCAGGTGACCCGCGAGGATCTGAATCCCTGCACCATTCAGCTAGCCATCGTCTGTTCGCAGGACCAGGTGAGGGAGGGCTTCGCCCGGGCCTACAAGAACCTGGCGAAGAAGATCCGCGTGCCGGGCTTCCGCCCGGGACAGGCGCCTCAAGCCGTCGTGCAGAAGCTGGTCGGCAAAGAGGAGCTGAACAACGAGGCCGCAGACCTCATCGTGTCGAAGGCCTTCAAGGAGGCTCTCGAACAGCAGGATTTGAAGCCGGAGAACCGACCGGCGGTCACGCTCAACGCCCTGGACGAGGGGGAACTCAAGTGTGAGTTCACGGTCAAGGTACCGCTGGCGCCGAAGGTCGAGATGGCCGAGTACAAGGGGCTGGAGGTCGAGAAGCCGGCGGTCGAGGTGACCGACGAGGAGGCCGAGCAGTACCTGCAGGAGATCCGGCGCCGCAGCGGCAAGCGCGAGGCGGTCACGGGCCGCGGAATCCAGGAGGGCGACTACGCCGTGGTCAACGTCAAGGTGAAGGGCGAAGAGGGCGACGGCCGCACCTTCATGACGATCGCGGGCCAGACCTTCGCGGAGCTCGACCAGGCGATCTTGGGCATGTCCGCCGAGGAGATGAAGAGCCTCGAACTGCCGTTCCCGGCGAGCTTCCAGGAGAAGGACTGGGCCGGCAAGACGCTTGCGTGCCAGGTTACGATTCGTTCGGTGAACGCGGTCAAGCTGCCCGAGGTGGACGACGAGTTCGCCAAGTCGCTTGAAGCGGCGAACGTGGAGGACCTGAAGGTTCGGCTCCGCGACCGCATCAAAGAGGCCAAAGAGCAGATGGCCCAGGAGACGGTCAACGACCGCCTTCTGGACAAGCTGATCGAGCAGAGCTCGATCCAGGTCGCCGACACGACCTGGGAGTCGGTGGTCGTTCAGCGCATGCGGGAGATCCTGCTGGACCTGCAGCAGCGCAACGTGACGCTGGAGAAGTACTGCGAGCAGAACGGCATGACGCAGGACCAGTTCAAGGAGGCGCTCGAACGAGAGGCCAAGACGCACGTCGTGCGCGCCGTGGTCATCGAGCACATCTTCCGCGAGGAGAAGATGCAGATCACCAACCAGGAGGCCCAGCGGCACTTCCTGGAGATCGCCGGCGAGAACGGCGTGAAGCAGGAGGACCTGCGCCAGTTCACCAAGAAGTACGGCGCACAGGTTCGGGACGAGGTGGTGTTCCGCGCGATGTACGCCAAGGTCACCAAGTTCCTGACGGAGCACGCGAAGCTGGTCGAGGCCGCGCCGGAGCCGGCAGTCAAGCCGGCGCGTCGCGGTGGCAAGGACCAGGACAAGCCTGAGGAGTAGGGCCGCCCGGCCCTGGGTAAGGGGTATGCCTGTGCCGATAAACAGGTATGCCCCTAGGAGACACGGAATGAACGAAACGAATATGGGCGTGCCGTTCGTCATCGAGCAGACGGCGCGGGGCGAGCGCAGCTACGACATCTGGTCCCGCCTTCTGAAAGACCGCATCGTCTTTCTTGGTACCGCGATCGACGACTACGTCGCGAACCTGCTCATCGCGCAACTCCTGTTCCTGGAGAAAGAGGACCCCGATAAGGATATCGATTTCTACATCCACAGCCCCGGCGGCGTCGTGAGCGCCGGGTTGGCCATCTACGACACGATGCAGATGATCAAGCCGGACGTGGCGACGATCTGCGTCGGCCAGGCGGCGTCGATGGGCGCCGTGCTGCTTGGCGGCGGCGCCAAGGGCAAGCGGTATGCGCTGTCGAACGCCCGCGTGATGATCCACCAGCTCAGCGGTGGGGCGCAGGGGATGCTCAGCGACATGAAGATCGCCCTCGAAGAGGCCAACCGTGAGATGGACATCCTGATGGGTATCCTCGCCAAGTCCACCGGCAAGTCGGTGGAGCAGGTCACGAAGGACTGCGACCGCGACTATTGGCTTTCCTCCCAGCAGGCGGTCGAATACGGCCTGATCGATAAAGTTTTGGAGCCGGGCGAGCGATAACTTAGGTAGGGAAGGACTCGATAATGCCCAAAGCGGTTGAACGAAGAGACCAGTGCTGCCTATGTGGGAAGACCAAGGAGCAGGTTAAGAAGCTGATCGTCGGTCTGCACGGAGCGGTCTGCTCCGATTGCATCGACCTCTGCAACGATATTCTGCAGAACGAGAACGGCCAGAGCATGGCGCCACGGCAGCAGGCGCCGGCCCCGACGGGCGGAGGCGCGCCGCGGGGCAAGTCGTCCTTCTCGGCCAAGAGCTCGCGCATTCCCAAACCGAAGGAGATCGTCGGTTACCTGGACGGCTACGTCGTGGGCCAGGAACAGGCCAAGCGGGCGCTCTCGGTGGCGGTTTACAACCACTACAAGCGCATCAACGACATCGACCCGTCGGACGTGGAGCTCCAGAAGAGCAACATCCTGATGGTCGGGCCGACCGGCTGCGGCAAGACCTACTTGGCGCAGACGTTGGCCAAGATGCTCGAAGTGCCGTTCGCCATCACGGACGCCACGGCGCTCACCGAGGCCGGGTACGTGGGCGAGGACGTGGAGAACATCCTCCTCAAGCTGTACCAGTCGGCGGAGTCGCTGGACCCGCGCAACGCGCGCGAGCTGTGCGAACGCGGCATCATCTACGTGGACGAGATCGACAAGATCTCCCGCAAGAGCGAGAACCCGTCCATCACGCGCGACGTGAGCGGCGAGGGCGTCCAGCAGGCGTTGCTGAAGATCCTGGAGGGCACGGTGGCGAACGTGCCGCCGCAGGGCGGCCGCAAGCACCCGCAGCAGGAGTACCTGCAGATCGACACGCGCAACATCCTCTTCATCTGTGGAGGCGCGTTCGAGGGGCTTAGCGACATCATCATGCACCGGCAGAAGGACAACGTGATGGGCTTCCGGTCCGAGCCGCAGAGCAAGGCCGAGCGCCGTCGCGACATCCTTCGGGCCGTGACCCCGACCGACCTCTTGAAGTTCGGGTTGATCCCCGAGTTCATCGGCCGCTTGCCGGTCATCACCAGCCTGGATGAGCTGGACGAAGAAGCAATGATGCAGATCCTCACCGTGCCGAAGAACGCCGTGCTCAAGCAGTACGCGAGGTTCTTCGAGCTGGACGGCGTGGAGCTGGAGGTCGAGCCCGGCGCGCTGCGCGAGATCGCCTCGGAGGCGCTTAAGCGCAAGACCGGCGCCCGCGCCCTGCGCGCCATCATCGAGAACATCATGCTCGAGGTCATGTACGAGGTTCCGAGCAAGGAGGACGTCAAGAAGGTGCTCGTGCCGTCCGGCGTCATCGCTAGCCACCGGAAGCCGATTCTGATGACCGACGAGATGATCCGCGAGGCCAGCTAGGCCTTCCGCGGTAGGGAATGGGCGGGCCCGAGGCGCGACGCGCTTCGGGCCCGCTTTGCGTTACGCCCCCAGCAAAATGCGGAACAAGTAGGTTAAGAGGGGCGGAAAAGGCCGGTAGTTTGGCTGCTGGTAGGTTGGCCGTTGGTAATATGTCGGTCGGTAAAACGCCTGACGGTAAAGCCGCTGGAATGGGTGGCGGCCTGTTAACGGTGCGGGCTAATTGCACTCCCCAATGCGTAATAAGCCATGTGTGAGGTCGCACGGCGACCATTTGGCTGGAGTGCAGCGAATGTATTTACTAAATTGGAACCCTGAACAGCGCACGTTTGAGGCGAGCCTTGGCGGCTTCGTATCGCCCGCAGAAGCACAGGTCTTTGCAGACAACCTGATCTCGTTGATCGGCGAGAGTGGTGAGTCGGAGTACGACGTTTGCATCGACTACTCGAGCACGCGGCGCCTCGATGAAGAGGCCATCGCCGTTCTGGATATGCTGCGCGATTCGATCGTCTTTGCTCAGGCCCGGCAGGTGCTCTACATCACGCCGGACGAGTACGAGACCGAGCGGTGGACCGACATGCGGCTGCAAGCCGTCTTGGAAGGCCACGAACGGTACATGACGCGGCAGGCCGCGTAAGGTTCGTCTCCGTGGGTCGGGAATGCACCCGACGATGACCGAAAAATGGGCGGCGTATACCCGATTCCGGGTTTCGCCGCCCTTTCTACTTATTGTCCCGCGTTATCGCGTTAGCAATGCCAAACCCTAACGTTTGTCGGGTATGGCTTCCTTAAGCATCTTCATCTGGTCCGGGGTGTAGCAAGTCCAAACGTCGTATCCAGAGAAGTCCTTCAGCTTGTCGTGGAACAGCTTGAACGCCTGCCACTGCGTAAGCTCGCGTTGGTCGGCGGGGAGCGTGTGGAACCACCGGAAGGTCTTCTTGATTGGCTCCCAACCGATCTTGTCCTTCATGAGGATCATCATGTACTGCAGGCCGTCGTGGCTGAAGCAGCGTTTGGCCGGGTCGGGGTTGGCCCAGGTCTTGTCGAACTGCTTCTTCCAGTACTCGGTCTGACCCTTGCCCACGTAGCCGTCGGCGCGGCCACCCAGCTTCTCCATGGCGTAATAGACCTTGAAGTTCGCCCAGAACTCGCCGTTGAAGTTCCACGCGCCGTCCTCGTCGAAGTCGTGGCCGATCTCGTGCATGTGCCCGAAGCCCCAGTCGTCGTCCTTTGAGACGCGCTGCATGAACTCCTTCACGTACCGCTTGTGCCACTGGATCGGGTTGCCGGCCACCATGTAGCCGCCGGGGTACCAGGAGGAGGCGTAGAAGGCGATCTTGGCGCCCTTGAAAGGCTTGTGACCCACCAACTCGGCCATCGCATCGTACACGGCGTCCAGGTGGCTCAACTGGCGCTGGATGTGCTCTTCCGGGATGCCCTGTATGTCGGCGCTATCCAGTAGATAGGTGAAGTGCTTGCTCTCGTACCGCTTGTAGGACGGATTCTCAACCAGCTCGACGTTATCGAAGTAGACCTTGCCCTTGGTGACGTTGTACCAATGCCCTAGACGGCAGTTGATCTCCATGTCCGGGTTGTCGCCGGTGGCGAAGTCGATCTCGACGGGAGTCCAATCGAAGGTCCCATCGGACTTCGCCGGATCGGAGAAGCAGTTGTACACGCCCCATGCGCCGATGTTCGCGCCGACTACCTTCTGCTCGCCCTTCTCGATCCCTACGCCTCTCATCATTGCCCGCATGATGTACGGGGTGCGGGGTTTGAGCTTGAGCTTGCACAGCCAAGCGGCGTCGTTCAGGTCCTTCGCCTCGATGGATATGCAGCGAGAGTTAACGATGCCGCCGTTCGGCTCCCAAGAGAAGATCGTGGTGGAGGACGACGGGGAGGAGGTGCGCCAACCTTCCGGGGTTCCGTCCTTGCCGCGCTCAAAGTCTCCGTTCCGAACCAACGACCCGCCGGCGGCAAAGGTCGCCGCGGCTAACGCGGAAACGGCCGCCAATAACGTGATCCGTGCCAATCCCATGGTGTGCCTACCGTGTGGGTGCTATACCCGGTACCCGTTAGGTTACTTGGCCGAGGGCCGCAAACGGCGCTCGATTTGCCGTCGGGCGGGCGAGTTGGCGTTTCTTGACGTGGGTTAAGCCTGGCGTCTGCCACCAAAGACGCTCGGCGGCATCCCGAACCTGGCGGAAAAGACCTTGGAGAACCGGCTGGGGTCGGAGTAGCCCACGGAGTCGGCGATCTCGGCGACGCTCAACTCGGTGGTCTGCAGCAGCCGCGCGGCTTTGGAGAGCCGAAGGCCGGTTAGGTACTGCCCGGGCGTGCGCCCGCAGAACCTGGCGAAGACGCGGTTCATGTGCTCTTGGCAGACCCCTGCGGCTTCGGCGACCTCGGCGAGCGAACCGATGTTCTCGAAGTTGGACGCCAGGATCCCCCGGCAGACGCGAAACACGCGGAACGCGGCGTCGCCGGCCCGCTCCTGCTCGCTCTTCTGGAACGCGATCTCATGGACCAGCGCGCGCAGCATCTGCTCACACGTCTCGACCAGGTACGGCGAGCCGTAACGCATCGCGTCCAGCGCGACGCGGTAGATCGCTCCGACGTGCTCGGGGCGTTGCAGCTCGACCGTGCCGTAGGGCGCGCCCAACGGGCTGAGCAGTTCGTCGGTCTTGGAGCCGAAGAACATCATGATGGCGATGACGAAGTTCGAGCCCGGGCGGGGCGCCCGGTTGGCGCATTGCTGCGGGGGTACCCAGTAGACGGTTCCGGGCGACAACGGCCAACTCATGCCTTCGTGCCGAAGCGTGCCTACGCCCTCGAGCACGAAGCCGACGACGCCGAACGGCGAGACGCGCGTGGTTCGGCTCGCGGGCGTCAACGGTTCGCGGCCGACGTAGCGCACGGCCAAACCCTCATGGTCGACGCCGACGACGACGTCGGCGCCGTAACCCGGCGTCGGGCAGCCATCCGCCCAATAGACGCCGGGCCAGTTGGGTTCTCCACGGTTCTCTGCAGGCCCCTTGCCCATCGCAACAGGGCTCAGTATAAACCGCTCGGGCTGGTCGGGGGCGCTATCGCTCGTTTTCCCGCACCTCGTACGGCGTGCCGGCGGCAGCGGCGAAGGTAAGCCGCCCGTTCGCGGCCACCAACGAGGTCGTGGAGCCGTCGAGCAGGGAGGTGGCGACCGCGGGGCGGCCATTGGCCCTGAGGCTCACCTCGCAGCCATGGCGCGAGTAGACGCGCCAGGCGCCCGGGGCGACCGGCGCGAAGGTGCTGAAGTCGGCGGCCATCCGCTCCCCGTCCACGACCACCTCGTAGCGGTTCACGGCGCGGTTCACCCGAACGTAGGTGTCCGGGCCGTAGGAGACCGTCTCCCAGTCGCCGTCGCGCCGGAAGCCGACGATGTTCCGCCGGGCGAGAAGCGACCAGGGAAGCGCCACCAGGTAGGTTTGCGTCAGCATCAGATCCTCGGTCGTGTCCTTGTCCCAGTCGTCCGAGAAGGTCCAGCCGTACTCGACGGCGTCGAGCAGCTCGGCGTCGGTGCGGCAGTTGCCGCCGGCGGTCACCCGGCCGTGGTAGATGAACGGCACGAGCGGCACCCGCTCAAATGGGCCCCAACCGTCGATCGGGCGGCGCTCAACGTGCCAGTAATGGTGGATGCAGGAGGCAAAGGGCGAGGTGAGCACCTCGGAGGTGACGTCGACGCCGCACCTGCGGAACGACTCGACAAACCCGCACTTGGCCGCCGCGTTCTGCTCGCGGTTGGCTGGGTGGACCGGATCGAAGTCGACCATGTCGGGCTTGTCGGAGAGCACGTCGAGGTGGGTGGTCTTCTCCAGCGCCAGCATCTTCACGGTGCGCTCGGCGCGCTCGGCGGCTTGCTTCACGTAGCGGGTCGGGCCGATCTCGTAGGCTTGTCCGGCGCCCCACTGGCCGCCCTTTCGCAGCTCGCCGGCGAAGTCGATGCATACCGTGTCCGGGTCCCAAGCGACGCTCTCCATATAGGTGTCGTGGTAGTTGTCGTGGGTGCTGACGATGGCGTTGTAGGCCTTGGCTGCCTCCTTCAGGGCCTGGAAGTCCTCGAACGTTCCGACGCGGACGTTGGGCGTGAAGACGTCCGGGTAGCCGGTATCGTGCCCGTTATGCTGCCAGCCGACCAGGTAGACGACCTGGCGCGCACCGCCGGTCAGCTTGTGAACGCGCTTGACGATCTGCAGCACGTCGTCGTAGGTGGTGACCTTCTCGCCGTAAGCGGCCTGGAGCAGCACCTTCACGACCACCGCGCCGACGTAGAGGTCGTTCAGGTTGGGCTTGGTGGCGTCCCGCACCAGTGCGGCGCCGTGGGTCCAGTCCACCCTGCCGCCCTCGGGGGCGGCGACGAGGCGGACGG
Organism: uncultured Fimbriimonadaceae bacterium; assembly: GCA_964539295.1. Taxonomy (GTDB): domain Bacteria; phylum Armatimonadota; class Fimbriimonadia; order Fimbriimonadales; family Fimbriimonadaceae; genus CAZIIS01. The sequence goes on from CAZIIS010000025.1 coordinate 8,393, forward strand.
TGCAGGAGGCGGTCCGCTGGGCCAGGAAGCTGTTCACCGGCTTCTCGGCAACGTGGCGGTGAAGAAGCTGGACCGTGATGGAGCCTTCTTTGGGCTTGGTGCGCACCTCGTGTAGGAATTGCGAGTCCACGGTATCGAGGGTGAGCACGCCCACCATGCCGTCGTGGGCGGCGATGCCGACCGGGGCGGGCTCGAACCAACTCACGAAGTGCGTGCCCTCCTCCGGGGCGGCGTTCGCCAGTTCGATCAAGCGGCCGGAGCGGGTGGGGAGCACGAGCGCCGCGCCGGGGAGGTCTGCCGCGACGCGGAGCAGCTCGACGTAGACCGATGCGAACTCGTAGCCCTCCTTCTCGCAAACGATGGTGGATGAGGCGCGGACCGCGCCGGCTTCGAGCGCAAACCGGACCTCCAGTTCGCCCACTGGGGCGCCGTCGACGAAGGCCGTCACCAGGTAGGCGGCAGCCTCGCCGTACGCGGCGACGGAGGTGGTCAGCGTAACCGCGCCGTCGGCGGACGACCGGTAGGCGCCTTCCCTCCGGTCCAGAAGGGTGACCCAAAAGCCGCGTTGGGCGCTTCCGCCCTCCAGGCGATGCGGGCTGCCCACGGCGGAATAGCCAAGGACCACGGGGGTGTTGGGGTCAAGTTCGAGCTGGATAAGCGATCGTTTGGTGCGAAGGGTGAGCGGTTTCATCGGTCTGCTGCCAAGTAGCGTGGATTGGGTCGTCGGGCGCATTTAGCCCCGCTCCGATTGGGGAGCGGGGCTTGGCCTTAGCTGTCTGGAGAGACTACTGCGGTGGCGGGCTCGGGAAGGGCGGCAACGTTGCCGGTTTGTCCTTCTTGGGCAATTTGCTGACGTCGGGGTTCCCCGTGCCACAGCCGCTTGCCATGAGCATCATGGCGCCGAGGGCCAGCGCCATGACGATTGCGACGAGCCTAGTTGGTCGTGGCAAGCTCATGCCCCCAGAAGTCGTAGTCCGGGCGCCGGCCGGCCGCCCATTCGTCCTGCCAAACGACGATGTTGCGCTTGACCTTGGCGGCGTGGCCGTCGCCGAACGCCGCGGGCATCGAATCGCCGTGCAGGTCGAACGCCCGCGGGAGCATCCCGCCCCAGTAGTCTTTGGCGTAGTTGCGGGAGACGTTCATGTAGTTCCACCACGTGACGATGAAGATGCCGTCGCTGCCGTCGCTGCGGGTGGGGATGAGCATCATGCGGGAGGAGAGCTTCTCCTGCGCGCTATAGGAGCGGGCCGACCAGTCCTTGCCGAAGAAGAGGCCGCGCTCGTTGCACCCGAGCGAGGTTCCCCAGGTCCAGTTGTAGCCGTCGTCCGTGTTGTTCCACCCCGCGGAGGGGTTGGAGGGCGAGGTCGGAACGGCATAGGTTGGCGGGGTCATGACGTCCCAGAACATCACGCCGCTCTTGGTGTAGGGCCACGTCTTCTGGACCCACGTGTTGACGGTCCAGTCGTTGTCGCTCCAAAAGTTGTCCCAGTTGTCCCACGCTTTGGGGAGCATGTCGTCGTTGTCGTCGCAGTATATGAGCACCGCGAGCGCGTCCTGCTTGACGTTTGACAGAGTGGTGGACGACTTGGCCGCCCGCTTGGCTTGCGCAAACACCGGAAATAGGATAGCTGCAAGAATCGCGATGATGGCGATCACCACGAGCAGTTCGATTAATGTGAACGCTGTTCTCCTCATCAGAGTCACCTGAATGGAATCAGGGCGAAAACGCCCTAACGACAGCATGACCGGAGTGGTCCGGCAAACGCCGCTTTTCGGCAGCCATTCCGGCCAATTTGTTGATTATTGATGTAGTGGTTGTATGGCGCCGACGCGTTCTCACGGAAACAGGCGGCACGCCGTGGGTGCTCGGCCATTTCGGTTTGACACAACTTGACCTCCGTTCTCGAGGAAAGCCGCTCGAACGGCGGGTTCTCGGGCGATGTGGGTAACCTTTGCGCCTCACCATGCTGCCCCTTTTCCTGGCCATCGTCTCTGCCGATCCACTGACGCCCGACCATGTCGTGTTCACGGCTCCCGACCGTCTGGTCATCCAGCACCTGGGCCGGGTGGTGTTTGACGGGAAGATCGTGGTCGGCGGGGGCGGGCGCCCGACCGTCACGGTCAGCGTGGAGCGGAGCAAACCGAAACCGGTCTACCTGGGCTACCCGCATGGGCCGGAAACGGACGAGTTCGTGCCGGAGGGACGCATGGCCCAGAAGCTGGTGGTGCGCATCCTGGCGCCCGACGATGGGGCCATCGTGACCGGCGCTGTGCGGGCGTCGAGGGAGGGCGTGCCGTGCTCTCTGGACCCGGCGCCCAACGTGGTGCGCAGCGCCGCCACGCGCGCTTCGAGCTCGCTGGATCACGCGGTGTACGACCGGCAGGGCGATTGGCTGCTCTCGGCCGAGGGCGGGCGCGTAAGCGCCGGCGACCGGGGCAAGATCCGCCTGACTGCGGAGGGAAAGGAACTGACGCTCACCCTGTTTGCCGACTACTACCGGGACCACTTGGGCTACTTCCTTTGGGATTGGCGGACGCCGGTCTGGTCCCGGCCGGTGGCCGGGTGGTGCTCGTGGATGGCCCACGGCCAGCGGGTGACCGAGGAGGACATGGTGCGCGCTGCGACGTTCTTCTCGAAGAGGTTGCGCGCCTACGGCTACGACGTGGTTCAGATGGACGACGGGTTCCAGCGCGTGCCGCAGATGGAGGACGAAGCGCCGACCACCTCCGAACCGATCGCCGACCTCTGGACGAAGCCCAACGCCAAGTTCCCGAGCGGCCTGGACGGGCTGGCCAAGCGCATCCGGGAGACCGGCATGACGCCCGGCATCTGGGTGGGGCTCTACACCCCGCTCGGCATGAAGGCGGACGGCTACGTCAAAGGAGAGGACGGCAAGCCGTACCGCGGTCCCTGGGTGAACTTCGCCGCCAACGCGCTGGTCCCCGAGGCGCTGGAGGAGGCGTACCTGCAGACCTTCAGGCGGCTGAAGAAACAGGGTTGGAACTACTTCAAGGTGGACACGCTGCGGCACTTGCTTTACGACAGCTACCGCCAGAACCCCGCCTACTGGAGGGAGCGCGGCGAGAACCCGGAGCGGGCGTTCCGTACGCTGCTGACCTCAATCAAGAAGGTGGCCGGCAGGAACACCTACACCATGGCCTGCTGGGGCGCGCTGCCCGACCTGGCCGGGGTGGCGGACGGCTGCCGAATCGGCGAGGACGTCTCGCCCGACTGGTCCAGCATCGAGAAGGTGGGCAAGTACCTCTCGCGCTTCAACTACCTGAACGGCGTGGTGTGGCGGAACGACCCCGACTACATGTGCTTCCGCGCAACGGTCGAGCGGTGCCGCTCGTGGGCGAGCATCGTGGCGCTGACCGGCTCGCAGACGATGGTGAGCGACCCGATGGAAGCCTACGACGAGGCCCGGCTGGATATCCTGCGACGGGTCGGGCCGCCGGTGGTAGCCAAGCCGCGCACGCTGACGCAGTTGGAGCGCAAGGACTACTGGTCGCTTCAGGGGGCGAAGGGCGGCGAGGAGTGGACCGTGGTCGCGCGGGTGGCGTGGAAGGACCTGCCCGCCGAGCGCGTGAACCTCGGCGACCTGGGGCTGGAACCGCACCAGGATTACCTGGCGTTCGACTTCTGGAACGAGCGGTTCCTTGGGGTCGTTCGGGGCTTCGCCCGATTCCAACCGTTGGCGCAGGGCGATTGCCGGGTGGTTTCGTTCCGCAAGCGGCTCAACCGGCCGCAGGTGCTGGGCGACAACCGCCACATCGGCCAGGGGGTGGTGGAGCTTCGCAACCTGTCCTGGAAAGGGAACGTGCTCAGCGGGCGCATGGCGCTCGGTCCGGGACGGAGCTACAGCCTTTACATCCACGTGCCGGATGGGTACGAGGCGACGGAGATCGCCCCCGCGAGCGCGAAAGCCGAGCGGCAGGGCGGCGTGCTGAAGTTGACCTTCCCGGAGAGCGAAAGGCCGGCGGAGTGGCGGGTGGCGTTCCGGCGACGCTAGGAGGCGCTGAGCGCCTGGTCCACCGCGTCGCACAGCGCATGGCCGAGCAGGCCGTGCATCTCCTGGATGCGCGGGGTTGAGGGGGCGGCGACGGCCAGTGCGACGTCGGAAAGGCGCGCTAGCGCGCCGCCGTCGGCGCCGGTCAGGCCGATCACGGCGATGCCCAGAACCTTGGCGGCCTCCGCCGCCTGGAGCACGTTGGGGCTGTCCCCGCTGGTGCTGATGGCGATCAGCACGTCGCCCCTCTTGCCGACCGCCCGCAAGATGCGCGCGAAGGCCTGCTCGTACCCGTAGTCGTTGGCGATGGCGGTTAGGGAACTAAGCTCGCTGCCGAGCGTGATGGCCGGCAGCGGGCGCCGCTCCGTAAGGAACCGGCCCACGAGCTCGCCCGCGAGGTGGAGCGCGTCGGCGGCCGAACCGCCGTTGCCGCACAGCAGCACGGTGTGGCCGCCCTGGATGCATTCGGTCAGCAGGTGGGCAGCCGCCTCGAACCGAGGGGCCAGCCCCTCAAGGCAATCGAGCGCCGAGCGATGCTCGGCGAGGCATCGCCCGAAGGTGGTGGCCGGCGGTTCCTTGGGCATGGCGATCAGGCGGTTGCGGCAGCCGATTTGGGCTGCTCGACCTTTTGGTTGACCTCTTCCGACTTCTCCTTGGCGGGCGTGCGGTACTCCGGGCGCATATGCACGGAGTGGAACTTGCACGCGTCAATGCAGGCGGCGCAGGCGATGCACCGGAACGGCTCGAACTCGAGCTTCTTCTCCGCACGGTTGACGTGGATCGCGCCGGCCGGGCAGGCGTTGGCGCACGAACTGCACAGCTTGCAGGTCTCGATGTCGAAGGTTATGGTTCCGCGGGCCGTGGCGAACGGTTCGCGGACCTTCGCGGGGAACATGCGCGTGGCCGGCCGGTGGCAGACGTTGTTGATGATGCGAGGAAACATCCGGAACATCGTTATCTCTCAGTGCAGCTGATGCAAGGGTCGATGGAAAGGGCGATCACCGGTACGTCGGTGAACTCGCAGCCCTCCAGCATGGCGAGCATCATCGGTACGTTGGCAAAGGTTGGGACGCGAATGCGAACCCGTTCCAGGAACTTCGTGTTGTTGCCGGCGACCAGGTACATGACCTCGCCCCGCGGCGCCTCGGCTCGCGCGATCGCCATGCCGTTGGGGCGGCCGCGCTGCTTGACGGCGAGCTCGCCCTCCGGCATCTGCTTGATGGCGCGGCGGATGAGGTTGAACGACTGGTAGAGTTCGCGCGCACGGACCATGGCGCGGGCGTAGGTGTCGCCGCTTTGCTCGACGACCGGCTCAAACTCAAGCTCGTCGTAGACGCAGTACCCGGACATCCGTGCGTCCTGCGCCACGCCGCTTGCCCGCAGCACCGGGCCGACGGCGCCCAGTTCGAGCGCCACATTGCCCTGGACGGCGCCTTTGCCGACCGTGCGCTGCTTGATGCCGTAGTCGTTCACGAGCGTCGGCAGCATCTTGTCGACCTGCTTCTCAACGTCGTCGATGGTGCGCAGGATGAGCTGCTGGTCCTCGTGGCTCAGGTCGCGTCGGACGCCGCCAACCATGCTGACGGAGATGATGACGCGGTTGCCCGCGGTCTTCTCGAGCACGTCCATGACCAGCTCGCGGATGCGCCAAAGCTGCATGTAGACGCTTTCGAAGCCGAACGCCTCGGCCAGTAGGCCGAGCCAAAGCAGGTGGCTGTGGATGCGGTGCAACTCGGCCCAGATGACGCGCAGGTACTCGGCGCGTTTGGGCGGTTCGAGGCCCATCAGCTTTTCGACCGCCAGGCAGTAGGCCAGGGCGTGCACCGAACTGCAGATTCCGCAGACCCGCTCCACCAGGAAGACGTTCTGGTTGAAGTCCTGCATCTCGCACGCCTTCTCGATGCCGCGGTGGACATACCCGAGGGCGGGCAGAAGGCGCTTGACGTTGGCGTCCTCGAGCGTGAGGTTCAACTGGATCGGTTCGGGCAGAACCGGGTGCTGGGGGCCGAAGGGAATGGTGGTCTTCTGTGGCATCAGGCTCCCTCCTCCTTGGCCTTGGGCGCTTCTTTCAGCATGGGCGGGGTGTCGTACGTGCCGGTGATAAGGAGCTTTCCGCCGTAGTCGATGTTCAGGCCCTTGACCTGGACCCCAAAGAGGTCGCGCATCTCGTTCTCCGGCAGGAAGGCGCAGTAGTAGACGCCCGAGATCGACGGCAACGAGCCATCCTTCGGGAGCTTGAGCAGCAGGTTCTTGAGCTCCAACTCCTTGTCGAAGTGGTAGTAGATGTCGAAATGGTCGCCCTTGTCCAGGCAGGTGGTCGTGATGAAACGCATCGGCTCTTGGCGGAGTTGCTCCACTCGATCTACGAGCCGCTCGACCGTGACCTCTTCGACGTTCGAAAGGGATGGGACTTCGAGTTCGTCCTTTTTGCCCAGTTCGTCCTTTGCCAGTTCCTGTTCGCTCACGCCTTCACCTCCGCGGGCTTTGCGCGCCGCTCTTCTTCGCGCGCGGCCATCTTGTCCATCGCCATCAGGATGCCCTGCATGATCGCCTCGGGCTTGACGGCGCAGCCGGGGACGTAAACGTCGACCGGGATCACCTTGTCGACGCCGCCGAGGCAGTTGTAGCAGTTGTGGAACACGCCGCCGGTGGAGGCGCAGGTTCCGATGGCCACCACGGCCTTGGGCTCCAGCATCTGGTCATACAGGTTGCGCAGCACCCGCTCGTTGCGCTTGTTCACGGGGCCGGTGACCACCAGAACGTCGGCGTGCTTGGGGTTGCCCACGTTGACGATTCCAAAGCGTTCCACGTCGTACATGGGCGTGAAGCACGAGAGGATCTCGATGTCGCACCCGTTGCAGCTTCCCGCGTTGTAGTGGATCACCCAGGGCGATTTGCGTCTTGCTTCGTTAATCAGCTTCATGGCTTGCTGGGTCGGACCTATCGGGTCATATAGATGTAAATCAGGTTCAAGAAGGACATCGCGAGGCCGGAGGTCCAGCCGACGCTCAGCATCCACTTCCATGAAAGGCGCGCCGTCATGTTGTCGACGAGGGTGCTGCAGAACAGGGCGAGCAGCGCCACGCCGGTCCCCACGATCGGTATCGGCGCCCACAGCATCGAGACCAGGGCGAGCAGTACGATCATCTCATACCAATGGCCGATCTCGATCATGGCGAGGGTCGGGCCGGCCATCTCGGTGAGCGGCCCCTGGACGACCTCCTGGTGCGGGTGGTGGGCGGTCGACGCGATGTCGAACGGCGACTTGCGCATCTTCACCAGCAGCACCATCACCATCGTGAAGAAGAACAGCGGCATGGAGCCGATCAGGGGCTGGTCGTAGGCGACGATGCTCGACACCAGGAAGCTGCCGGTCTGCAGGTAGTAGGCCACGACCATGAAGATGAGCAGCGGTTCGTAGATGAGGAGCTGCATCACCTCGCGCTGGGCGCCCAACATTCCGTAGGGCGACTTCACGCTGTAGGCGGCCATGATGAACGACACGCTGCCGAGGCCGAGCACGTAGAGGACGGCGATGAGGTCCGACTGCACGGCCAAAAGGCAAAGGCCGAGCATGTTGGAGACCATGAACAGCCAAGCGCACAGCACCTGCAGCTTGCTGGAGGGCGTGCCGCGCTTGGAGAGCAGCTTGGCCACGTCGTAGAACGGCTGCAGCACCGGCGGCCCGACGCGGCCCTGAAGGCGCGCGGAGAGGATGCGGTCCATGCCGGCGATGAACCCGCCGACGAACCAACCGAAGAAGATGGCGCCGAGCAACAGGATCGTGTTGACGTCGCTCAGAATGGCCTGGACGTCCATCAGTGCACCATCCCCGTCGCGACGGTCGCGACCATGAGCACGATGGCCACGGCGTTAAGCCATCGGTTGTGCGTGCCCTCGCCGAAGTACTTGTCGAAGTAGTAGAAGCCCACAGTGACCTCGCTGGGTTGGTCGTCCGCCGAAACGAACGCCAGCGTCTGCTCGTCGGCGGCCTGTTCGCCGCAGAGGTAGACGGTGTTGGGTTCTCCCGGTCTGTTCTTCAGCAGCAGCGCGGGAATGCCGACCGAAAGGCCGATGACCGTGGTCACCACGACGATGGGGAACATCCCCACGCCGCTCTCCAGGCCGAGGTCGAATATCTGGTATTGCGTCGGCGCGTAGTACGCCTCGACGGCCGGTCCCACCAGGTTGGAGATGACCAGGGTCACCGCCAAGCTGAGGGCGATCACCATGCAGCACAGCGCCCCCAACGGAAGACGGTAGAGGATGTTCAGGCTTTCCAGCTTCGGCTTCTGCGCAGTTGGGCGCGTGCCCAGCATTCGGCCCATCCACTTGGTCCAGAAGACGATGGTGAAGGTGCTGCCCATCACCACCAGCACCATGACCTCGGGGGCGGAGGCGGCCGCCTCGAGCGCCGCCCACTTGGCGAGCAGCATGCCGAACGGCGGGAGGTACATGGAGAGCATGCCGATGATCGCCACGGTGGTGGTGAACGGCATGTAGCTGATGAGTCCGCGCATGTCCTCGATGATGCGGCTGTCGATCTTGACCTCGATCGTGCCGGTGGTCATGAAGAGCAACGCCTTCGACAGGGCGTGGAACAGGATCAGCATCACGCCCACCGAGACGGCGGTGGGCGTGTTCAGGCCGGCGCACGTGACGATCAGTCCTAGGTTGGAGATCGTCGAATAGGCGAGCACACGTTTACCGTCGGTCTGGCTGATGGCGAGCATCGCGGCCGCGGCGAAGGTGAAACCTCCGATGAGGGTGACGACCGAACTGAGCGCCGTGCCCGCGTAGACCGGGGCGAACCGCAGCAGCAGGTAGACGCCGGCCTTGACCATCGTGCTGGAGTGCAGCAGCGAGGAGACCGGGGTGGGCGCCACCATCGCGCCGAGCAACCAACCCTGGAACGGGAGTTGCGCGGCCTTCGTGAAGCCGGCCAGGCAGAGGAGCGCGACCGGCAGCAGCACCGCCACGTGCGTCGGACGCGGGGCGGCGATGAGCTGCATGATGGACAGCGGCTGGCCCTGAGTGGCCAGCAGGAAGATGGCCCAGGCGAACGCCGTGCCGCCGATCAGGTTCATCCAGAGCGCCCGGTAGGCGTTGGTGACGGCGATCTCCGTCTCGTCGTGGCGGATGAGCTGCACGCAGCAGAGCGTGGTGATCTCCCAGAAGAGGTAGACGATGAACAGGTTGTCCGAGAGGAGCAGGCCGTTCATCGCGCCCAGGAAGAGCACGAGCCACATGAAGAACCGCGGCGAGCGCTTGGGAAGCTCGGGGTGGTGCTTTTCATGGTCCGCCATGTAGGGGATCGCGAACATCACGATCACCGAGCCGACGATGGAGACCACCAGACACATCGCGATGACCAACCAGTCGACGCGGAACACCGCGCCGGTTACCGGTTCGACCTTGGCGACGGTCTCCAGGTAGACCAGCGGCACGGCCTGCGCCAGCGCCAAGAGGATCACCAACGGGCTCTTTCGCACGGCGCCCAAGTAAAGGAAGTAGGCGAGCAGCGCGTAGTCGAGGACCGAGGCGACGAGCCCCCACTGGACTCCGCCGATGCTTTCCGCAGAATGGATGAACGGCCCGCCCAGGGCCACCGTGATCGAGCTGGCGATCAGAGTTACGCTAACGGCGCAGATGATTGCGGTTCGCGCGGCCGCGTTCTTGATGAACGGGAAGAGAAGCGCTGCTAGCGGGGCGAAGATAAGAACGTAAACCAGAGTCTCGCGTGTCATCGTAGACATGCCACCTTTAGCGTCGCGGACAGCCGGCAAAGCCCGCAGGCTCCGTACCGAGGGACAAGGACGTAGAAGCAGTCAAGTGTGCCCATCATAACAAAAAACCGCGAGGGGACGACACGGAACCTGCTTCGCCCGCCGAATCCTTTCGGTCGCTTACAGCGACCCTACCCGTCGTGCAGACGGGGATCGGAGCCAACCTCGCTTGGCAAGAGGCTACCCTATCGACCACCCGGGTGCGGGACCGCCCGGTGAAGCCCTTGCGCTTTTCGTATGTTCTACGGATGTGCGCTTCGCAAGGCGGCGCTCGTTCGTATGGTCCTATGGTGTAGGGTTTATGGGGGTATGCCCAGGAGCGCGATGAGCGGCGACGACGATGCCAACAAAACGGTAGATACGGCCCTGGAGAGGGGCCCTGAACGGGGAGCACCGACCGTGGTTCGGCCTGGGCTGCGGCTCGCGACCGCCATCTGGGCGCTGGGCGGCGTGGTGGTCGGTTTGGCGCTGGCGTTCGGCGCCGTGCCGCTGATGGGCGGGCATTGGGGTCCGCCGGCGGCCCAAACCCCGAAGCCCTTGGCGGTACCGCCATCAACTGAAGCGCCCACCCAGCCTGCGCAGGAACCTCCCAGCGTCGCTCCGCAGGGCCCGGCTCCCACCGGCGAAACCGCCCCCGCCCCGGCCGACGGAACGGCGGTTCAACCGTTGGACCCGTTCGGCGGTACGGCCCTTCCGGGCAAGCTGCCGACAGTGGTCGGCCCCATCCTCCCGGAGGCGGTCCGCCCGCCAACGGCGACCAAGGCGCCGGACGTCGTACCGAACGCTCCCGCACCCAAGAGGGCCACCTCCGGCGCAGACCTCGAGACGGTCGCCCACGAGACGAACGATGTGGAGGCGGCCAAGCGAGAGATCGCCGCGTTCGTCAAGAAGCGCGGCGGCACGGTGCGGAGCGTGGCGGGCGGGATGATGGTGCTCGTGCCGCGGGACCAGGCGCCCGGGGTGATGGCCGTGCTCTCCAAGCACGGCACGGTCACGTCGCAGGAGAGTTGGAGCGGCACCCCCTCCGAGCGCCAGAACCGCCTGGTGGCCGACCTGGAGCAGCAGCGCGGCGCGCTCATGAAGAAGAGGTCGGAGCTTCTGGTTAAGTACCTGGAGGACGCCTCGCCCGTCAAGCAGGTCGAGGAGGATATCAAGACGGTGGAGCGCCGGATCGAGGAGCTGCAGATCGAGCCGGCGGCCCAGCACATGGCGGCCGTGAAGGTGACCTTTACGGTCCCTCGGTAGCGGACGGGCGCGAGCGCACCTCGCGCCAGGACTCCTTGTCCAGGAAGCTGCCCGCGACGTTGGCTTCCATCTCCTCGAACATCGCCAGCGGCACGGTGAACGCCATCAGGTCGGGGTCGAGGTACTTGCGGGCGCTGATGTCGAACATGCCGATCACGGCCCGCGGCGGTTGGCGCAGGGCCTCGCGCATCGGGATCAGCACCAGGGTGTGACAGCCGGCGCCCGAGCGCACCACCACGTGCTCGCCCGCCGGACGGCCGTAGTGCGCCAGCACGATGAGCGCGGAAAGCTGGTCCGAAGTCGCGTAGAAGGTGACCAGCTCGGGCAACTCGCCGCCGGAGACCTTGTTCAACGGCTTGAACACCACGACCGGCTTGGGGGCCTGCATCAGCGGGAGCGAAGCCATGAAGGAGCGGGCGATATCCGGCGTCTTCCAGTACGCCTCGCCCTCGCGCGCCGCGCTGCCGGTGGAGAGAAACTCGGCCATCCCCTCGCGGAACGACTGGCTGAGACCCAGCCCTACCGCCCCGCCTGGGCATCCCACGGTGGCCGCGTCGAAGGCCGCCACCTGGCCCTTTGCCGCCTCCACGTGCATCTTGGCGACGCAGCCCCACTCGCCCGCCGGGAAACGCGCCGCGTTGCTTGGCGCCTCGTCGACGAAGAGGGTGGCCACCGGCTCGTACCGTAGCTCGAGTTCGTGCGCGATGCGGCTTTCCATGCTGGCGGTTCTACCTGAAGCTCCGTGCGGTTACGTGTGCTAGAAAAATGTGCGTCCATTTTTGTGCGACAGTCGCCCTGTCGGTAGGAATAGTGGTATTGTTTTGTCTATGTGTGTGTTGAAGATCGTCGAGTTCGGCCCGGTCCGGACGATTGGCATCAGCTGCGTCGGTAGCCAGAGCGCCGAGTTTTCGAAGTTGTGGGAGCAGGATCTGATCCCGAGGGAGCGGGAGATCGCCATGCCGGAGGGCGGGGCGGCGTACGGCGTGTGCCGGTGCATCCCGGGCGCTACCGACGGCTCGTTCGAGTACATGGCGCTGGTCGAAGCTACGGAAGGGTCGCCGGTTCCGGAGGGGATGGTGGAGCACCGGATCCCCGGCTGCCGCTACGCCGTGTTCGAGGTCGCCGGCCTCTCGGAGATCGGCGCCTCTTGGCAGAAGGCATCTGCCGAGGTCGAAGCCAACCCGGAATGGGAGGCCTACTGCAGCGCGAAGGGCTGTTCGTGTGCCGAGGCGGCCTCGTTCGAGTACTATCCGCCGCAGTTCGGCGTGGACGGTAAGCTCAGCCTGTACATCCCGGTCCGCCCAACGGCATAGCGCTTGGTTGCGAAACCCCAAGGCTCGGCCGCGCGTATTGGAAGCGGCCGAGCCTTGTTTGGGTTACCATGCCGGTATTGACCTTCGTTGCAGGAGGCCATGCCCCACGGCTGGCAATGGGGTGAGACATATGGGAACGGACCATATTGCGGGCAACCGGACCACCAGCGGGAGGGCGGGTCTGCTTCGCACGGCGTTGGCGCTGTTCGTGGGCGCGGTCTGTCTGTGCTCCTCCGCGGGCGCCGCCATCGAGGACCGGAACGTCCTCCTGCTTTTCTCCTATAAGGCGGGGTTGCCAGTCTACAACCAGCTCGCACCGGCCTTCCTTCAGACGCTGCAGGCCGCGGGGGTGAGGGGCGAGAACGTTTCCATCGAGTACCTCGACCTGGCCGGGCCGCAAACCCCGGAGCGCCGGCAGGAGCTTGACGCGCTCCTAAAGGGCAAGTACGGGCGCACGAAGGTCGACCTGGTGGTCGGGGTGCAGTGGGCCGTCGTCCCTTTCCTTAAGACGGCCAAGCTGGACTACCTGCGCAAAAGCCCCGTGCTCATGTACCTGCTGGCGAAGCCGACCGAGCCGATGGGCATCGACCATCGCTTGGCCGAGATGACGATGCCCATGGACGTCAAGGGCACGCTGAGCCAAGCGTTCGGGCTGTTCCCGCGCTCCGGGCGCCTGCTGGTGCTCAACGGGCCGACGGCGGAGGACCAGGCGCTCTGGTCCGACGTACGTCACGCACTGACCTCGTTGGGGAACCGGCGCGAGGTGCAGGAGCTCTCCACCGACCGCCTGGACGACGTGCTGGCTCGCGCGGCCGAGATGGGTTCGAACGACCTCATCCTGCTGTTGCCCTTTGCGCCGTTCGTCGACGGCAGAAGCGTGACGGGCGCCGACGTGGCTCGTCGAGTCTCCGCCGCGACGAAGGCGCCGGTCTTCGTGGTGGCGCCCACGATGTTGGGCACGGGCGCGGTGGGTGGCAGCGTTGCGGACTTTGAGCAGGAGGGGCGACGCCTTGGCAGGGCGGCGTTGGGGATGCTGAACGGGGTGGCGCCATCCGTCGCGGGCGAGGAGGCCTCGCCCGCCAAGCCGACCTACGATTGGGCGGTGCTCAAGCGGTTCCACGCGAATATCGGTTCGCTGCCCAAGGACGTTGTCTTCCTGAACCGGCGCGCCGCCCCGTGGGAGCTCTACCCGCGGCATACCGCGGCCGTCGCGCTCATGCTGCTGGCTGAGACGGTCACGATCGTGCTGCTGGTCTGGTCCCGGCGGGGCCGCGCAGAGGCGGAACGGTCGCTGGCGGCCAGCGAAGCTCGGTTCCGTGCGCTGGTCGAGCAGGCGCCCGAGGCGGTCCTGGTGCTCAACATCGACACCGGCCAGTTTGTCGAGGCCAACCACAACGCCGAGCTGCTCTTCGGTCGTGGGCGTCAGGACCTGCTCGCCTCAAAGTTCGAGCGGTTCTACGCGCCGGAGCAGCCTGATGGACGGCCTGTCGCTGAGAGCGTCGCGGAGCGAGTAGCGAGGGCAGGAGCCGGGGAAAGCCTCGTGTTCGAGCGGATCGTGCGCACCCCCGACGGGCAGGACCGCTTCTGCGTGGTCCACATGGCGCCGCTCCCGGGCGTCGCCAAACACCTCGTGCGCGTGAGCTACGTGGACGTCACGGAGCAGCGGAAGGCCGAGCAGGCCTTGCGGGAGAAGGAGGAGTTCCAGCGAAAGATCCTGGAGAGGTTGCCGGTCGGGGCCCTGTTGCTTGTCGATTCGGGTGATCGCGTCGTCTACCGAAACCCTCGGCTTGCCACGATGTTCGGCTACACCGGGGACGACGTGCAGACCGTCTCGGAGTACTGGACTTTGGGTTTCCGCGACCCGGCCGACCGCGACCGTGCCATGGCGCAGTGGGAACGCCTGATGGCCGCCCTGAGCAGCGATGGGGATGAGCCGCAGGTGGTGGAGATGGACATGCCCACCGCCTATGGCACAACGCTGCACGTCCGGGTCCAGGCGGTGCACATCGGCGACGCGGTGCTGGTCACCTACACCGACCTGACCGATCTGGTTCGGGCCGGCGAAGCCGTGAGGGAAAGCCAGGAACGCCTTGCGTTTGCGTTGGAGGGCGCCGGACTGGGCTCCTGGGAGTGGTACCCCCAGGAGGACAGGTTGGCCTGCGACGACGGCTGGGCACGCCTGTGCGGCTACACGCTGGACGAGGTCGAGCAGACCGTGGCCTTTTGGGAAGGCATGCTTCACCCGGACGACCGCGAGGAGGCGGTCCGTCGGCTGATGGACCACATCAACGGGTTGAGCCCGGCCTATGAGTCGGAACAGCGGAGACGGTCCAAGACGGGCGAGTGGGTGTGGGTGCTCGACCGTGGCAGAGTTTTGGTGCGGGACGAGCAAGGCCGTGCGTTGAGGGCGTCTGGCGTGGTGATGGACATTACTCCCCGCAAGGAGAGCGAGGAAGCGGTGCGTTTGAGCCGCGAGCGGTTGAAGCTGGCGTTGGAGGGTGGCGAACTGGGGCTCTGGGACTACTACCCCCAGACGGACCGGATCGTGCTCGGCGAGGGCTGGAACCGGATGCTGGGTTACGACGACGGCGAGAGCGAACACCCCTTCGAGTTCTTCAAGCAGGCGCTCCATTCCGACGAACGGGACGCAGTGCTCGAACAGTTCCGGCGGCATCTTTCCGGCGAGGATCCGGCCTACCAGTCGGAACACCGCCTTCGGACCAAGAGCGGGGACTGGCTCTGGGTGATCGACCGGGGCAAGGTGCTGGAGTGGGACGCGCAGGGCCACGCGGTGCGGGCTTCGGGCATCGTGTTCGACGTCACCAGGCGACGCCACAACGAGGATGCGCTCAAGAAGAGCGAGGAGGCGTTCCGAACGTTGGCCGAGCAGGCGCCCGCGCCCATCGCTCTCATCGATCCGTCGGGACGAATCGACTTCTTCAACGAACGCTTCGTCTCCACCTTCGGCTACACGCTCGAAGAGGTTCCCACGCTCGACGAGTGGTGGAAGCGCGCGTACCCGGACCCGGCGCTACGCGAGAAGCGGGCGCGCGGCTGGGAAGAGGCGTGCGAGCGGGCGATCCGCGAGCACACCGACATCAAGTTGGACGAGGTCACCGTCACTTGCAGGGACGGTTCGGTGCGCACGGTATTCGTGACCGCGGCCTTCATCGGCGAGCGGCGGATGGCCATCTTCAACGACATCACGGAGCGCCACCGGATGGAGGCGCAACTGCGCCTCGACGAGATGCGGTTGGAGGCCCTGCTGGAGCTCGGCCAGATGACGCAGGCCTCCTCCGCCGGGATCACGTCGTACGCGATGGAGCAGGCGGTGCGCCTGACCGGCAGCGACGTCGGTTACGTGGCGTTCGTCACGGAGGACCAAACGACGATGGTCATCCAGGCCTGGTCGGAAACGGCGATGGAGACCTGTCGCGCGGCCGAACAGCCACTTGAGTACCGCATTGAGGATGCGGGCCTGTGGGGCGAGGCGGTGCGCCAACGAAAGGCCATCGTGACCAACGACTACCAAGCTCCCGATCCGTTGAAACATGGGGTACCCGAAGGCCACGTGCCGCTCACCCGGCACCTGAACGTGCCGATCATTGACGGCGACAAGGTGGTGGTCGTCGGCGGCGTAGCCAACAAGGCCACGCCCTATGACGACGCCGACGTTCGTCAGTTGACCCTGTTGATGGACGGAATGTGGCGCATCCACCAGCGCAACCAGCAACAGAAGGCCTTGGCGGAAAGCGAGCGTCGGCTATCGACCCTGTTCTCGAACCTGCCCGGGATCGCGTACCGCTGCAAGAACGATCCCAACTGGACCATGGAGTTCCTGAGCGAGGGGTGTCTGGAACTGACTGGCTATTCGTCGGCCGACCTGGTCGGCAACGCGCGGGCCTCTTATTCTGGGATCACCCACCCGGAGGATCGCGACTGGGTGCGAGCGCAGATCCACGCGGCCCTCGGGCAGAGGCGACCGTACGAAGTGGTCTACCGCATCACCACCGCGCAGGGCCCGATCAAGTGGGTGTGGGAGAAGGGCATCGGCGTCTTCGGTCCAGGAGGCGAGGTGCAGGCGCTCGAGGGGCTGATCACCGACATCTCGGAGTTGGTACGGGCTCAAAACGAGTTGCGCGAGGCTCGCGACCAACTGGAGGTTCGCGTGCAGGAACGCACGCGCCAACTGGAAACGGCCAACAAGGAGTTGGAGGCGTTCTCCTACTCGGTGTCGCACGACCTCCGGGCGCCGCTTCGCGCCATGAACGGCTTCAGCCGCATCCTGCTGGACGACTACGCCGATCGGCTGGACGAGCAGGGCCGCGGGTACCTGGACCGCATCTGCGCGGGGGCGGACAAGATGGGGCAGCTGATCGAGGGGCTCCTGCTGCTCTCCCGAATCGGGCGCAACGAGCTGCGGTTGAGGACGGTGAACCTGAGCGAGACGGTCGGCGAACTGGCCTCGAAGCTCCGGGAGCTCGAACCCAGCCGCAAGGTGGAGTTCCGCATCCAGCCCGAGGTGACCGGCTACGGCGACCCCACGTTGCTCACGGCGGCTCTCGAGAACCTGCTCGGCAACGCGTGGAAATACACCGGCCAACATGAGACGGCGCTGATCGAGTTCGGCACGGAGCGGCGCGACGACCGCACCGTGTACTTCGTGCGAGACGACGGCGCGGGCTTCGACATGAACTACGCGGACAAGCTGTTCGGCCCGTTCCAGCGACTGCACCGCCCGGACGAGTTCCCTGGCATGGGCATCGGATTGGCCACGGTGCACCGCATCGTGCGCCGTCACGAGGGCGATGTGTGGGCCGAAGGCGAGGTGGAGAAGGGGGCGACCTTCTACTTCACCCTCGGCTTGACGCCCGGGCCAGGCGAGGCCTGAGCGGGGCTAGCGGTGCAGTAACAACCGCAGTAGCCGGCCCAAGCCCGGCCCCACGAGGCGGCGCAACGCCGGATTCGTCAACGCAACGGAGACCGCTAGGGCCCACGCCGGGTTCGGCGCGCAGGCCGCCCGGCGGAAGCGTGTTTCCGCCACGGGGTCCCTGGGGTAGGGGGCCGGTCTGCGCCGGCGCTTGAAGGCGTGTCGCAACACCTGTCTGGCGTGCCCCATCGTCACCCCGCGGTGGATGTCCACCTGGACCGCCGCCTCGCGCTCCATGTCGCCGGCGAGGTCGGGGACGATGTCGAGCGACCGGCACAGCGATTCGTACAGGCGACCCACGGTTGGGTAGTAGCCGCGAGGGAACATCGCCAGGGCGTCGTCCAGAACCATCAGGTTCCTCAGCACGAACCACGACTTGGGCACGGGCTGCTTCGCGATCCACTCGAGGTCGAACGCGTCAAAACCGTCTTCGGTCTCGACGATGTTCGTGACGTTCGCATCGAACGACACGGGCTCCAGGTTGCGTTCGTCCAACTGCCACTTGGCGATCGCCCCGCCCAGGAAGCGCTTGAGCTCCCCCTCGAAGCCCTCCACGTCGGCGTCGTAAGCGCAGCGGCGCAACGACTCGACGATCGCACGCTCGGGCAATACCGGCGTGCGCGGCTTGGGGCGCCATACGACGAATTGGTACGACTCGTGGCTTGTGGCGCCCTCGATCGGCCCCTTAAGCACGCTCGGCGAACCGTCCTCTTCGAGGGCGAAGGCCGTGCTCGCGGGCTCCTTCCGCCGGACGGTGTAGTGCCAACCGGCCTCCCCTTCCGCCATCCTCCGCAGCAGGGCGCGACGGACGGCGGACTCCGCGTCGGCGCCGGCCACGAAAAGGAAGGAGTTGGCCATCTCGCCGAACAGGCCGCTTCGGGCCACCTCATGCACCGCCAAGGTTTTGGGGAAGGTGCGGCTGGTGGCGCCGGGTTCGCGCCGGGTGGCATCGCCGGCGATCTCGGCCGCCAGCATGGGGTACCGGTCGGCGAAGCGCTTGGAGATGACCGCCGTCGGGGTCTTGTAGTCGGGCCAGGGGTAGAACTCCTCCACGCTGGAAAGACCGGCGGCCTGAAGCAGCTCCAGCAATCCCTTGCGCGAGAAGGTCCTCGGCGTCGGGCCGGAACCGTAACCGCAGATGCCGCCGTACATCCGGTTGGTGTGGTCCTCGGGCGCGCCGGCCCAGTATTTGAGGCCGTTGCGGTTCTCGATGGCGACGACCAACTGGCCACCCGGCTTGAGCATCGACGCGGCGTGGCGAAGCGCCCAAACGTATGGGTTTGTGCCGTCCGTGGGGTGGATGTAGAGCGCCGAGTACTCCAGGACGCCGACCATGACCACCACATCGAAGCGCCGGTCGGTTCGGAAGTCCTCGATATTGGAGGCCACCGCGGTCCAGTCGTCCAGGTCGCGAAGTCGGCTCTTCAGCGCGGCCAGCCGGCTTTCTGCGCCCTCGACGGCGGTGAAGGAGTGTGCGTGCTCCGCGATGAAGCGCGACGCCCCGCCCATGCCCGCGCCCAACTCCAACACGTCCAGGCCGGTGAAGTCGAACGGGCGGAGGAGGTTGGAACGCTCGGGACAGAGGTGGTAGCGGACCCCCCAATCGCCATACCTTTGAAGGCCGTTCAGGCTAAGGGAGGAAAGGTCGCTGCTTCGCGCGACCAGTTGCAGGACCTCGTTTTCGGCCCCGTCGCGATAGGCGATGCCCACGATCAAATCATACGGGTGCGCCGGCGGGCCGGAGTTCCCTTGTCGCGGAGTCCGCAGGATGTGGGACCGGTCGGCGCCGCGGTACGGGCCAACGTCCCGCCGCCGTCGCCCATAGCAGGGACAGCCACTGCTACACGCCTGCAACCGAAACGACACCCGGTGGCGTAAGCTGTGTTGGGATGGACGAGCGATTCGACGAGCAGGCGCCCGCAGCGCTTTTGGACGAAGGGTTGAGCGAGGTGGAGGTGCGCGCCCTGCTGGAGCGCCTGACGCATGCGGAGTACGAGGGGGGCGAGTACCCGAAGGTGCGCGACGTCATCGAGGCCACCGGCGCCGACCCCAGGACGATCGCCGAGATGCTCGTCGAGATCCGAAAGGAGGAGTTTGAGAAGCGGTTCGGCCTTCGCCAAGATGCGCTCGAGGAGCGGGTCGAGGAGCACGAGGAGCGGATCGAGGACCTGGAGGCGGGCTCGTCCACGCGGAACATGGACTGGAGGGACCCCCGCGTCAGGTCGCAGGTCTACGACGCCATGCAGGCGGAGCGCGCCAACCGAAACGCGATCGCCATCCCGTTTGCCATCGTTCTAGCGATGCTGATGGTCATGGGCGTGCTGGTTCTGGCGTCGAACCGGCTCCCTACGCTACGCGCGCATCAGCCCTCTTCCGTTTGGTCCGGCCCATTGCCCGGGCCTTCCCAGGTGTCCACACCCCAGGCCGTCGACTCGAAACGGTTCGTTGAAGGCGCCAACGCCTTCGCCTTTTCGCTAGCGAAGGCGATGCGCCTGGGCGCTGGGCACGACAACGGCCTTGTTTGCACGTACGGCGCCTACAAGGGGGTGTGCTTGCTTCGCAGCGGCGTCATCGGCGACCCGGCCCAAGAGCTGGCGGGCGTTTTGGGCATGGACGGCGTCGCGCCAAAGGCCATCAGCGGGTTCTATCGCAGCAACGAGTTGCAGCGGAGAAACGAGGCCTTGTCGATGGGCAACGCGCTCTTCTGCCGTGCGCTTCGGACTTCACCATCGGCAGATTTCAACGATGCTCTGAAATACGGTTCTGGAGGCAAAGCCGAAAGGTTGCCTCTGGACGGGAACGCGGCGGTCCGGATGATCAACGGGTGGAGCGCCTCCCAGACCGGGTACCGCATCGAACGTTTGGTGAACCGGGTCGAGCCGGGCGATGCGATCATCTTGGCGAGCGTTGCGGACTACAACGACTGGTACGAAGTTCCGTTCGACAAGGTTGGTACCCACACCGCGGTGTTCAGCGGCGCCGGCGGGAAAAAGAGGGTCCATATGATGTCGCTCCGGCTGGCCGCCCTTCCGTACGCCGAGGTTGACGGCGCCAAATGCGTTAGGTTGGATGTGGCCCACGGGCGATGGAACCTGACGCTGCTTCTTCCCAAACCCGGCACGTCGCCGTCCTCGCTTTTGACGCCCGCGGTGTACGACGGCCTGACGAAGGCGTTGGCGCCGGGGCGTTGCGACCTCTCTTTGCCGACGGTTGCCCTCGACGCGACCAACGATTTGGTCCCGGCCTTGCAGCGCATGGGCGTGAAGGGCGTCTTCGAGCCATCGTATGCCATGGGTGGCATCGTGGGCGACGAGAAGCCATCGTACGTTGGGCAGGTCGTCCAGCGTGTGCAGGCGGGGTTGGGCCAAGGGATGTTTCACCGGCGATTGGCCCCGGCCGATGGGACGGCGCCCGCAGGGAACCGGTTCAAGGCCGACCGGCCGTTCGCTTTCGTGATGCAAGACAAGCACGACGGGCTGATCGTGATGATGGGCGTGGTCAACCGGCCTTAGGTTTGTTGGGCGCAGCGGCGGCATACGGGTTATGGCGTAGCTTGCCGAGGAGGTTCGGGATGGCTGAGGTTTCTTCTTTTGTCCTCCCCCTACACGCCCTCTGCAAGCGGAGGGGGAAAAGCCATAGCCGTCCGACGCCGAACGACGAGTCCAAAGCGGGTGTGAGTTAATGGCTCGCGCTTGAGCATCCCAACCAACAGGTGTCATCCCGAGCGGAGCGAGGGATCTCGGGCGTCGCAACCTATGGCGTAGCTTGCCGAGGAGGTTCGGGATGATTGGGGGTTTCTTCTTGTGGTCTCCCGCTACACCCCCTCCGCAAGCGGATGGGGGAAAAACTCATACGTTTCGCGCCATGGCGTGGAAGTCAACGTTGAAAGGCTCTGCGGGTGATCAACTCACGCATGTACTCCTCAGGTGGACCCAAGCGACGGAGCCGTCCAAACGGTCACACGGAATCCTGCCATTGATCTTTTTGACCTTAACCCCTATCGGCCGGACGCTCTATGCACCATCAGCTCATCCATGTAATCCTCTGGTACGCGAACCCATGATACGGAGCCGTCGATCTTCGCGCAAGGAATCGTGAAGTCGTCGAACGGGTACATGAAAAAGACCCCGTCAGACCGGTAACAACGTCGCCAAACCTTTCGTCCCGTGTTCCTCTCGATGAAATGGGCGCCCACAACGCAGTTCTCCTCGGGTGTCCAACGGAGGATGGAGCCATAACGGTCCATGTCATCCTCATCGAGTTGTGAGTGAAACAGGTTGTAGGTGTTCGGTCCCATATAGTGAGGAGCGAGCGGGCTATTCACGCTATCGCCAGGAAGCCCTTGGGGCAACGACTTGGGCAGACTGTGCATTCCGCGTGGAAACTTGCCGTCCCATTCGGTGACGTACATGTTGTACGCAAGCGCGATCTGGTGAAGGTCGGAGGTGACCTTGGCCTCCAGGGCTTTGCGCTTGACGCTCGGCCCTACGGCCAGCCAGAGCACGCCGAGAAGGACGATTGCGATCGCCGAGACAATCATTACTTCGATGAGGGTTACGCCCATGCGTTGGTTTGGCAAGCTTGCTCGTGTTTTCATAGCATCTCCTTGCTTCAGCGTTCAAACGCTCTGCGCGTGATCAACTCACGCATGTACTCCTCAGGTGTGTGGACCCAAGCGACGGAGCCGTCCAAACGGTCACAAGGAATCGTGTAATCGTCTTCTAGCTGCCATCG
>CAZIIS010000026.1:0-30140 GCA_964539295.1 uncultured Fimbriimonadaceae bacterium
CCCAACCGACGGTCGCCACCCAGCCCCCGGGTCGGGCGTGGCCGTTGGACGGTCGTGTGGCCCGGGCGATGCGCAGCATCGCCTGGGTCCGCAAGGACGCCGCCGGTGCGGGCGTTTTGGTTGCACAGCGTCCGGACGGTTGTCATCCCGAGCGAAGCGAGGGATCTCGGTCGCCGCCCACCTACCCGGTTTGCGCTTTGTCCTTCGGACCGGGGTGCAAAAGGCATCACCCCGGCCACCCGGCCGTGGGATGGCCGTTGTAGGCGTTTCGGTGACGCGGCGTCCCGACGGTTGTCATCCCGAGCGTAGCGAGGGATCTCGGTCGCCGCCCACTTACCCGGTTTGCGCCTTGTCCTTCGGACCGGGGTGAAAAAGACATCACCTCGGCCACCCGTCCGCGGTTTCCGCTCCCCGACGGCCATACGCGGGAAGCGGGCTAGACGGTGCGGTCGCTGAACCGAACCGGGGTGAAGCGCTCCGGCATGTGGGTGTCGGCGACGCCGTGGGGCGACCAGCACCAGGCGGCCTGGACCTTGCGTTCGCCCACCTCCAGGTTTTGGAACCTGCCGAAGAACAGCCGCCAGACGTCGCCCGGGTTGGGCGGGAGCGAACGGTCGCCGGCGAGGTGCTTCATGCCGGCCCAGGGGAGCGCGATCTCGGCGGTCCAGCCCCGACTTCGGACGGAGCGGTCGTTGAGCGCGCCGTCGATGTGGGTCTTCACCTGCAGGCCGGGGAGGTCCCAATCGAGGAACGCCCAGCGCAACCCGCGGGGGTGGGTGCCGCGCCAGAAGCTCTCGACCCGGCGGTCGTAGTCGCCGCCAAAGGTGAGGGCGTCGCGCGAAAGCGGGTCGAACTCCGGAGTGTCGAAGCGGCTGCCACGGGCGAACGCGTCCTTCCAGACGAAGAACACCTCGTAGATCGTGCCCCGAGCGTTGAGTTCGAGTTCGTAGTAGCAGTCGCCGCCATCGACGAACACCTCGACGTCGTTCTCGCTGAAGATGATCGAGTCGCGCTCGGTGAGGTGGGCTTCAGGGTAGGGCTCCTCGATCCAGAAGCCGACGTAGAGCGCCTGGTCATCCCAGAGCGAAGCGGCCTGGGTTTGGAGCAGGGCGGGCTTGGCGGTGGTCATGTCCACGAAGAGCGGCGAGCGTGGCGCAGCCTGCCAGGCGGGGTCGTCGAGCCGGCCGGTGAGGGCGATCGGCTTGGTGGTTCGAAGGACGTCGTACACGGCTTGCATGGCGTTGTCGGTCTAGGGGTCGGCGAGGCTTGCGAGTCGTTTCGCGGCCCACTCCATCACCAATTGGTGGGAATCGCTGCGCGAGAAAAGGCGGGGTTCGTCCCAGCGAACCTCGGTTCGGTGGAAGCTGGGCCGGGGCCAGAGCTTCTTGTAGGGGATGACGCGGTCGAAGCCGACGACCCGGCAGGCGATCACCTGGGCGCTGGCCATGCGGGCCACGAGCCCGGCGCCGGGCAGAAGCGGTTGGAGGTCGCCGTTCGGACTGAGCCCCCCTTCGGGGAAGACGCACACCACCTCGCCCGAGCGGAGGAGCGCCACGGCGCGTTTGATGGCGCTGGAGTCCGCAGCGCGCCGTTCGACCGGGAAGGCGCCGCACCAGCGGATGATCGGGCCGATGAGGGGCATGGCGAACAGCTCGCTCATCGCCATGAAGTGGATGGGGCGGCGGCAGGCGAGCTGGACGGCGACCGGGTCGAGATCGGAGATGTGGTTGGCGACGACGAGCACGCCGCCGCGCTTGGGGACGCGGCCGGGGTACTGGACGCGGAGGGGGCCGAGCAGCAGCATGAGCCCGCGGAGCAACAGCTTCAACGGCGGAAGCAGCAGCAGGTAGGAGCGGTGGTGTCGGAGGGACGCTTCAGGCATGCGAGGCGATCAGGCGCTTGAGCGCCTCCGGGTAGGCCTTGTGCTCGAGTTCCAGCACCCGCTCGGCGAGCGATTCGGGCGTGTCGTCGGGCAGGACGGGGCACTTGAGTTGGAGAAGGATCGGGCCCTCGTCGAACCGCTCGGCGACGAAGTGCACGGTGGGGCCGGACTCGGTCTCGCCCGCGGCGATGACGGCCTCGTGCACGTGGTGGCCGTACATCCCCTTGCCACCAAACTTGGGTAGGAGCGCGGGGTGGATGTTGAGCATCCGGCCCTCGTAGGCGCGCACGACTTCGGACGGGAGCAGGTTCATGAAGCCGGCCAGACACACGATATCGATGCGCTCGTCGCGAAGAAGCGCCAGCAGCCTGTCGGCGTAGGCTTCGCCCTTGGGGGGGAGTTCGCGCACCGGGACGCCGCACTCCTGGGCGCGAAGGGAGGCGGGGTTGCCGGCCCTGGACGTGACGACCAGCGCCGCTTCGGCCGGAACGTCGCCCGACTGGCAACCGGCGATCAGACACGCCATGTTGCTCCCCCGTCCCTTGGAGCCCACGAGTATGGCTACCCGTGGGCGTGGATTCGCGAATGACATCTGCAGCGCCCTCGTCCGGCCCGGGCTCCCACCGGAGGCCAGAGGTTACCGGATCGGGACGCCCGAGGTCAGAAGCGCACGGTGTACGTGACGCCGAGTTGGTGCTGGACGCCGTCGGCCTTGGTGTTGGGAAGGCCGATGCCCACGGTAAGGCTCACCCCGGGGACCTTGGGTACGGCGATGAAGCCGCCGACCCACGTGTAGCCGTTGGGGCCGGTGGCGTGCTCGACGGCGCTTGTGAACACGTCGTTGATGGGCACGTCCACGCCGAGCAGGGCGCGGCTGGCGTCGTCGCGCGTCCAACCGCCATGCAGGCGAAGGCCAGGCAGGTCGTAGCGCGCCACCACGAACGGGTCGCTCTGGGCGCCGTTGATGTTCTGCAGCCCGGCGCTGAGAGCCGCGTTCTTCGTCTCAAAGAGCAGCGCCTTGGCATGCCAGACGCCGTTGCCGAGGCCGTCGGAAGAGGCTGCGAGTTCAAACCGATCGCTGAGACCGGCGCAGAAGGAGAACTCGTGCACGTAGCCCTTGTCGACGTTGCGCTCGTTGCCGTATGCCGTGTACATGACCTGGGCTTCGCGGTGCTTGAGCACGTCGGCGATGGGCATGGAGAGCGAGGTGGAGATGCCCGCGTGAGCGAGCGACACGAAGAGACAAAGGCTTAACGCCAGGGAGAAGCGTTTCATAGGGTTCCGCCAGCGAGGGCCGCCAAGCCCTCGTAGTGGACCCTGTTCCACGAAGCGAAGCGGTTCTGGCCGGCGATGTTGCGGGGATGGTCAGACCTTGCGAAGGGCGATCAGGTGGACGGTTTCCTTTTCGATGCGGAAGTAGATGGCGAGCGCGGGAACGTATGGCCTGGGCCTCGTATGGATGACGCGGAAGGGCGTCCCCTGCACCTCCGGGAATCGCTCGGCATGCGCCGCGAGGGCGTATTTAACACCATCTAGCATCCGGTCGGCATATACGGGGTCGAGCAGAACGGCAGCCAGTTGATCTTCGAAAAGGGGCTCTTCGACAACCGTCCGCATGCGTGTCAGGAGGCCAGTCCCTTGGCGAAGGCGATGTCCTCGGGGGTGACGCCCTGCTCGTCAGCGACATACAAGGCGTTCAGGTTGAGGAGCGCCCCACCCTTGGCCAGTTTCCACGCCTGCAGCTTCCGGGACTCCTCGCACATCATGGAGGCAGTCATCTTCGCGCAACGTGCGACCGCAAGCGAAAGCGCGGCGGTTTCGTCACCGGTGAAGGCGGACATGTCGGGTTCACGTTGCGGGATGACTCTATACGGGACAGCCGCCCATCGGCCTGCATCCGGTTGGTCGGACAAAAAGTAGTCGAGGGTCGATTCCCGCACCGTTTCGGCGTGCGAGATGCCGCCTTTGAGCACCAGGTCCCCACCGTCGGCCATTTCCGTTAGCAGCTTTTCGAGGCCACCGAGAGCCGGCCCGTCGGCGGCCTTGAAGTACGTGGCGCCAGATGACGTCTTTCCGGTGCGAAGGTAGTGCTGCGCGTCGGCGAAGAACAGCACCTGGCCCAATTTGTCGGTACCGAAGTAGGGATCGTCCCTGCTCAGGCATGCGACAAAGAGGATCGCTTCGCGAAGCCTGTTCTGGTTTTTTCCCTTTGGGTCACTCGAGCCCTTCATCACGTGCCTCACGATCTCTTTCGGCACATAGCCACCATGAGTCTACTATGGAAAACGCCGTGGCGGTTGCCGAACCCGCGGCGAAGACAAAGTGATGGTCTCGACGGCTCGGTGGTTGGGCTTTTGGAAGGCCCAATCCCATGTCTTGGCTCGTCGAGACCAACTGCATTGTCCACCCGATCGGGCGCAAACGCGCGGAGAGATCGAGTGCTTTTGGCGTAGCGACGCGATTTCGAACGGAGACCGCCGGCGCAGGTCTGACGTAGAAAGAAAGACCTCGTGTGGCGGAACGAGGGTTCCAGAGGGTGGCGGGAGCGTGTAGGAATCGAACCCACCCAACGCGTTAGCCGCGTCGCGACTGGTTTTGAAGACCAGGAGGCACACCAGCACCCATTCGCTCCCGCGCGCGGTAGGATTGCGTTGTACCCAAAGCTGAACCCTTGGGGGGCATGCGAAGACTCGATCGGAGTGAGAGAAGCAGCATGAACGTAACGGTGCATTGGAAAGGCAACATGACGTTCGAAGCGGTTCCCCCGAGCGGGGACATCTTCACGATGGACGCTTACCCGGATTCGGGAGGGCAGCACCACGGACCCACCCCTTTGGAGACGATGCTCTCGGCGGTGGCGGCGTGCTCGGCGATGGACGTCATCGCCATTCTGCGGAAGAAGCGCCAGACGGTGACCGGGTACCGGGTGGAGGTGGAGGGCCTGCGCACCACGCCCGAGGGGGAGTACCCGCGCCCAATCACCTCGATCAAGATCCACCACATCCTGGAGGGGGAGGCGCTGGACGCGGCGTCCGTGGAGCGAGCGGTGGAGCTCAGCGATCAGAAGTACTGCTCGGTCGTGGCCACGTTGCGGGCCGCGCCCGAGGTGCTGATGGACTGGGAGATCGTCGAGGAGTAGCTTCGGACGGTTTGGGCGGGGCGTCGGCGGCGTGCCGGCGCCCCGCTTTTCGTTTGGGTCAGGCGAGTTCGGAGGTCTCGACCCACGCGCCGCCCCGCGACTGCGAGACCGTGGAGCCCTCCAGGGCGGCCACAAGGTCGCGGGCCTCGTCGAGGCCCATGGTGGAGATGCCCTTGGCGAAGAAGGCGCACGAGGCGCCGATCAAGTTGGCGTAGAACCCGGCGAAGTCTTTGATCTCGGCCGACACGTAGCTCTTGCCGGAGCGCGCGGCGAACCGCCAAGAAAACACCTCGTGGCAGTTGTCGCCGTCGCGGGTCTCGATCAGCATCTTGCGGCCGTCGCCGTAGTCCATGGTGAGGATGCGGGAGCCGGCCGTGCCGGTATCGATGACCCGCTTCAGGCCCGGGCCCATGAGTCGGGTGGCCATGGCCAAGGTGTGGATGCCGTAGATCGGCCAGAAGCCGTAGCCGCGGACGGAGGCCTCTTGGATCTGGCCGCCGATGGTCGGCAGCGCCGCCTCTAGTTCGATCGCATAGCGAAGGCCGGAGGCGGACTGGAGCCGCGCGTTGTGCTTCTTGGCCAACGCGACGATGGCGTCGGCCTCCTTGACGGTCGGCGCAAGGAACTTGTCGACGGCGGTCGGCTTGCCGAACGGCAGCACCTGCTCACACAGCTTCAGGTGGTCTTCGATGTTGTCCGGGGCCAGCACGTAGGCGCCCTCCGCGGCCTCCATCGCCTCGGCGATCGAAGCGGCGCGCTTGACGCCGTTCTTGGCGCACCAATCGTCGCCCGTGGGGTCGGACTCCCAAGCCGCGACGACCTCCACGCCCTTGTCGGAGTGCTTGTTCCGCATGAGGTCCAGGAAGACGTCCGCGTGATAGTTGTTGAGGTGGTGATCGATGAACGCGATTTTCATGGCATCACTCGGCTGTCGATTTCGGGGGAATCGTACCAGCGGCGAGGGCCGGCAAAGTAGCGCCCGGAACCCGTTTCAACGGATTCCGGGCGCGGCTGGCGTCAATTACCGCCACGTTGGCTGGGCGGTATAAGGGATTCGGTCGACGCTTGGCCACCTTTGGGCGCGACCTTGCCCTTCAGGGAGACGGGCGGGGCTCCGGGGGTCTTGCCCGCGGGGGCGGGCGGGAACGCCTTGACGTCGCCCTCCTTTCCCGGGCCCTTCACGTCGCCCGTACTGCACCCCGCAAGGAGCGAAACGAGGAGGGCCGCAAGGGCGATGGCGATGATGGAACGTGTTCGCATGGTCTCTTCTAGCCCCCGTTCGGGTCGCAGATGTCGGTGCTTTGGAGGACCGGGTAGTAGCCCCATTCGTAGTCGGGCTTGTCGCCCGGCGCCTGTTGGCCCTTGGCGAACTTGGAGTGGCCGTCGGCGAAGGCGAAGTTCACGCCGCCGCTGTGGCGAGGGTACTGGTAGAAGGTCCAGTCGTTGATGCCCCACGGGAAGTAGTAGTGGTAGTCGCCGTCGTAGGGGCCGATGAGGCAGTTGCGCCAAGAGAACACGTAGTTGTTGTCGACGAAGACGCCGACCGACGCGACGTTCTCGATCTTCGACGCGGACTTCGTGGTCTCAAAGAGCACCTCGTTGATGCCGTACTCGACGTAGTTGACGACGGGCCTCTGATTCGGGTCGTTGCAGTCGAACAACCTCAGGTTGGCGGTGTAGGTTTCCCCCGTGTAGCTGGGGCAGTGGAAGAGGTCCTGGTTCTTGATGTAGGGGTAGATGAGGAAGGCGAAGTGGTTGGGTTGGCAGACCCGGTCGCCCTCCATCCAGTTGGTGCACGGCGGGTCGATGTTGGGGCATCCCCCCGGCCAGAACTGCTCAAAGAAGGTGTCGTCATAGTCCTGCAGGTACATCTGCATGGCAATGCCGAGCTGCTTGGTGTTGGAAAGGCAGGAGGTCTTCTTCGCAGCCTCCTTCGCCTGGGCGAAGACAGGGAAAAGGATCGCCGCCAAGATGGCGATGATCGCGATGACAACGAGAAGCTCAATCAGCGTGAAGCCCGATCGTGATCTCATGGTTGTTACCTCTGCAGTCACTGGAGGGGTTTTGCCGTGGTGCCCCGCACCACCAGCACCGGGTCGAAAACCAGGTACTGGCCCTTGCTGGGTTCGGTCCAGGTCGGCTGCATGACGAGGTCGGCAGCGGCGCGGACCATCGCCTCCAAGGGCTGTCGGATCGTTGTAAGGGCTGGGAACGAGCGCTGCGCGAAGGGAGGATCGTCGTATCCGATCACGGACACGTCCTCCGGCACGCGCAGGCCCAAGTTGCGACAGATTGAGATGACCTCCATGGCGATGTGCGAACCGGCGGCAAAGACGCCGGTGCACGCGTTGCGCCCGACAAGGAGGCCTTCCAACGCCGCCGTTGCAGTCGGGTCGTCGGCCAGCAACTTCGGCGATACGATGGTCAGGCGTTCGTCGTAGGGGTAGCCCAGGGACGCCAGGGCGCCCTTGAAACCTCGAACGCGGTCGATGGTGTTGGAGTCATCGGGGTAGGCGCCCACGAAGGCGATGCGCCGATGACCGAGGGAGACGAGGTGCTGGACGGCGATGGCCGAGCCCAACACGTTGTCGCTGTCGATGGCGACGATGCCAAACCCCTGCCACGCGGCGCCGAGTAGCAGCACGCGGGCGCCGGTGCGGGCATGCTCCAGCAGGCCGTTGAGCATCGTCTTCGGGGGACCGACGGTGATGAGCGGGTTGGCGTTGAGGCCGGCGTAGTGCTCGGCGCGCTCGACGGCGCCGACCCTTACCGACTGCAGCGCCACGTTGTGCGCGGCAAGCTCGTCGTGCAACGCCCAAAAGAGCCCCTGGAAGTATTCGTCCTCAAGGGCGATGATCGACTCGTCGACGGCGACGACCGGGCGGAACTCGCGGTTGATGGCGGCGCGCGGGTCGGCGACGAACGTGCCGTACCGCTTGCGCCTTGAGAGCACGCCCTCGGAGACCAGTTCGAGGATCGCCTTGTTGGCGGTCATCCGGCTGACGCCGAAGCGTTCGGCCAACTGGGGCTCCGCCGGAAGGCGGTCGCCAGGTTGGTACTGCCCACCCTGGATCTGGGCGAGCAGGTGCGCCTTCAATTGCTGGTACAGGGGCATCGAGGATCGGTCGAGGTTCCCGGCCAGCCGCTTGGGCGCAATGCTATGCATATACACATTATGCGTGGTCTAGGTCACATTAGCAGTTCGGTTTTGCGATGATCTCGCGCCGGCGGATCAGCGCCGTGGGGAGAATGCGAACCGGCTATAATTGCCGGCACGCAAAGCTTTTCCGGAGCGTTGCGGGTGCGGTCGCGCCATTATGTATGGTCAAATGGCGGTACGGCGGGTGACGCAATGATGATGTCGCTGTTGTTGGCTTCGGTTGCTGTCGTGACGTTGGGCGCTCAGACGGCGGGGCAGGCGGCTCCCGCCGGGCAAGGCGTGGGCTTCGACGTCCAGTCGGGGTCCGGCCTGTCGTTGCAGGTGGGCGGGACGCCGGTGGTGCGCGGCTCCTGGTTCCAGTACTACGAGCCGGGCTGGACGAAGGGTTACTACACGTCGCTCTACCAGTCGCAGGACGTGAAACGGCTGCCGGATGGCGACGTGAGCGTCGCGTTCCGGAGCCCCGACGGGCGCGCGCACGGCTCGCAACTCTACCATCGGACTGAAAAGGGCGTGAAGGTGAGCTACGAGTTCTGTTGGGAGGGGGAGACTCCGGTGCTGGTCGAGGTTGCCGGCAGCATGGTCTGGGCGCCGGCGGTCCAGGCGGCCAAGCTCACGGTGGACGGGCAGCCTCAGCGCAGCCTGATGCCGCAGGAGTACCCATCCCGCCCGGGGTGGGACGAGCGACTGTACGGCAGGACCGGCAAGGAATATGCCTTCGAGGGCCCGATCGGGAAGCTGCGGGCCGTCGGCACGGGCGCGCCGTGGGTGATGTTCGACGCCCGCGGATACGACCAGGACTGGGCCGCCACGACGGACCTGTTCTGGATGGGGGTGACCGCCCTCGAGGTGAAGCGCGGCGCCCCGGCGCGCATCGAGTTGGAGTGGAGCTGCGAACCTAGGCCGGCAGGGACGGGGAAGGCAGTTCCGCAGGAGCTGCTTTCGTACGGTACGCCGAACGCCGCGTTGCCGGGCTCGCCGATGCCGATGGCCCCCAAACCGAAGGAGGTCAAACCCGGGAGCGGTTGGTATGAACTTGGCCTCAAACCCAAGCTGAACCTTCCGAAGGGCTCCGCCGCCGATGGCGAGCGGTTCACGCGCTTCCTCTCGGGGTTGTGGTGCGGCGCCGAGCAGGGAGTCGGCCGGGTGAAGGGCCGGGTCGCCGACCTGGGCCTGCCCGCCGAGGGGTTCGAACTGAAGGTCGACGCCAAGGGGGCGACCGTTAGCGGGCAGGACGCCGAGGGCCTCCAACACGGGCTGTACGCGCTTGCGATGCTCGCCCGGCCCCTGGGGGGCCGCTTGGTTGTGCCGCAGGGGACGGTTCGGGACTGGCCGACGATCGCCTGGCGGGGCGTGCACATGTTCGTGGGGCCCAGGGGACGTGCGTTCCACAAGGAGCTGTTCGAGAAGGCGCTTCTTCCGATGCGGTTGAACAAGGCCGTGTTGCAGTGCGAGCGGACGAAGTGGGATTCGGTTCCGGGCATCGAGACCGAGATCACGATGCCGCGCGAGGAGTTGGTGAAGGAGTTCGAGATGCTCCGCGGGATGCGCGTGGAGCCGATCCCGCTCATCCAGAGCTTCGGGCACATGGAGTGGGTCTTTGCCAACAACAAGAACCTGGAGTTGGCCGTGGACCGGAACACGCCGTACGCGGTGGACCCGAGGAACCCGGGCACGCGTACGTTGTTGAACGCGCTTTGGGATGAGGCGATCCGGGTGCTGAAGCCAAAGACGATCCACTTCGGCCTGGACGAAGTGGACATGCTGGGCTTCCCGGACGACGCGGAGTTGACCACCACGCTGTGGGAGAAGCAGTTGCCGTTCTTGGGCGAGATCGCCACGCGGCACAAGGTGCAGATGATGCTCTGGGGCGACAAGGGGCTGGCGCCGGGCGAGGCGATCGACGCGGCGCTGGGGCACACGCCGGAGCACGCCAAACGGCGACGCGACGCGATCCCCAAAGGCGCCTGGGTTGCCGACTGGCACTATGCGTGGAACCCGGACCCGACCAAGTACGAGCCGTCGCTGAAGATATGGAAGGAGTCGGGGCATTGGCCGATCGCCAGCACCTGGTACGGCCCGGCCAACATCCGCGGTTTCAACCTGGCCGCGTCGAAGGCGGGGGCGGGCACGCTCCAGACGACCTGGGCGGGCTACGAGGGCGCCGTCAAGAGCATGATGGACGCGTACGCGCAGTACTCGGCGTACCTGCTCTCGGCGGAATACGCCTGGAGTGGACGCGAGGAGATGCCGGACAAACTCGGTTACGACCCAGGCGCCCTGTTGCGGCGGCTGGTGCTCGACCCGCCGAGCGAGGTGAAGCCCCGCGCGGGCACGATGCTGACCACCGGCGACCCGTCCACCGAGCGCGAGTGGGGCGCCGTGTGGTTCAAGCCGTTCGGGCCGCAGGCCCTGCGCTCGGTGATCGAGCCCGGCCTGGAGACGGCCCCGGAGACGCTTCGGTTCGCGTGCGACGCCAAAGGCTCCACACTGGCGCTGGCGATCGACTGCGTGGCGCGCATGTCGGACGGCGAGAAGGTTGGCGAGGTCGAGGTGGAGTTGGCCGACGGGAAGACCGTGGTGCAACCGATACTATACGGCCATCAAGTTCGTGCGGCTTGCGACGCCGGCACGGTGCTGGATGGCGAACGGGCGGATAAGCTAACGGTGATCCGGGTCCGATTGGGCCAGAACGTTCGGGTCAAGCGGCTTCAGTTGCGGGCGGCCAACGGCTATGCCGGGCTGCGGTTGCACGCCGCGACCCTTTGGTGATTGAGAGACGGAACATGGAAAAGAGCAGGCTTAAGGAACTGGCGGCGATCCATCGGTCGACGCTGCTTGACGACGTCATCCCGTTCTGGACGAAGTACGGTCCGGACCGGGAGCACGGCGGCTTCTTCACGTTTCTGGACCGAGACGGCTCGCTCTTCTGCAAAGACAAACCGGTTTGGCTGCAGGGGCGCATCGCGTGGGTCTACGCGCGGCTGTACAACGAGGTCGAGAAACGGCCGGAATGGCTGGAACTGTCGAAGCTGGCGCTGGACTTCGTGCTGAAGCACTGCTTCGACGCGGATGGGCGCATGTTCTTCGTGGTTACGCAGGACGGGCAGCCGCTGCGCAAGCGCCGTTATCTGTTCTCGGAGACCTTCGCGACGATCGCGCTGGCGGAGTACGCGCGGGCGACGGGCGAGTCGTGGGCGGTGGACCGGGCGAACGAGGTGTACGACCTGTTGCTGCGGTACTACCGGACGCCGGGGCTGTGCGAGCCGAAGGAGAACCAGCAAACGCGGCCGTCGAAGGGCCACGCGATGCCGATGATCCTTCTTTCGACCACGCAGATGCTTCAGCAGGTGTGCGACCGGCCGGTGTACAAGGCCACGATCGACGACAGCCTGGACCAGGTTCTGAACCACTTCGTGAAGCCGGAGTTCAAGGCGCTTTTGGAGTGCGTGGGCCCCAACGGGGAGTTCCTCGACACGCCGGAGGGCCGGTGCGTGAACCCGGGCCACGCCATCGAGACCTCGTGGTTCATCATGACCGAGGGCAAGGCGCGGGGCGACAAGGCGCTCATCGAGCGCGGCCTGCAGATCCTGGATTGGTCGCTGGAGATCGGCTGGGACAAGGAGTTCGGCGGGATCACCTACTTCACGGACGTCAAGGGGGCGCCTTGCGTGCAGTACGAGTGGGACATGAAGCTCTGGTGGCCGCACACCGAGGCGCTATATGCGACGCTGATGGCGCTCGACCTGACCGGCGACGAGAAGTGGGGGGCGTGGTACGAGAAGATCCACAAGTACGCCTTCGAGCACTTCGGCGACCCGAAGTTCGGCGAGTGGTACGGCTACCTGCACCGCGACGGCACGGTGTCGCATCGCCTGAAGGGGAACCTTTGGAAGGCGCCGTTCCACCTCTCGCGGATGCTGATCAACTGCTCGAAGCTCGCGGCCGCGATGGCCGAGAAGTAAAGCGCGCGGGCCCGGGTTCCGACAGGCGTGTCGTCCCGGGCCCGTCGTTTTTCGGGGCGGGGGACCGGGACGGTCTGGGCGTCCGGCGAACGATCTGGCCGTTGCATTATCCGTTATGCTTTGATATACTGGTGTCGGCGAAGCAAACTGCTGACACCGCCGGTTCGTGCCGAGGCGTAGAATGAGTGCGGGCGCCGCCATGCCACTGGAACAAGAGTTGCGGACATATGCCGAACACCTTTCCGAGTTGCTGGATCGGGCGGGACAGTTCGTGTTGATCCGTGGCGACCAGGTGCTTGGCGTGTTCGTTGCCTACGAGGATGCGGTGAATGCGGGCTACGCCCAGTGTCAGTTGGACCCGTTCTTGGTCCGGAAGATAGAGCCTGAAGAACAGGTGCAACTGATAACACGGCTTGTATCATGCCCTATCTCACCCGAGACGTGGATACCAACGGCGCCCTGATGGTGCGCGCGGTCGTGGGGGTTAGCCGTCCGCGCGCCACCATGCTCGTGGGTCGGAACCTTGAAGTTCCCAAAGACGTTGTGGTGGACGCGGTTGTGGACACCGGTGCGTCTTGCAGTTGCGTGGATCGCAGCGTGCTTAGGCAGTTGCATCTGGTGCCGACCGGGGTGACTCTGATACATACGCCATCGACCGGCGCGGGCCCGGCCATGGCCAGCCAATTCGACATAAGCCTGAAGATCGTGACCAAGGAGCCGTCCGACGCGTTGCACAGGCCGTTGCTTCCGGTCATCGGATGCGACTTCTCCTCCCAGGGCTTCCAGATGCTGATCGGGCGCGACATCCTGTCGGGATGTCTTCTGGTCTGGGACGGCCTGCGTCGGTGCTTCTCGTTCGCCTACTAGGCCGCCCGGACCCGTTTTTGTTTGCCGTACGTGATCTCCTCATGGCCCCCCGGGCCCTTACTGCCCTTGCCCGCCCAGTAACAGGCAGTAGACTGATGTAACTCAACCATGGACCACGCCGCGCGCAAACGAGTCTTTTCTGCGATCCAGCCGACGGGCAATCTGAACATCGGCAACTACTTGGGCGCGCTCCGGAACTGGGTGCAGGTGCAACACGACTACGAGTGCATCTTCGGCATCGTGGACATGCACGCCATCACGGTCCAGCAGGACCCCGCTCGGCTTCGCCAGAAGGTGACCGAGCTGGCGATGATCTACATGGCCGTCGGTTTGGACCCCAAGGAGTGCCACATCATGGTTCAGTCGCAGGTGCCCGCCCATGCGGAACTCTCCTGGATGCTGACCTGCGTGACGCCGCTCGGGTGGCTGCACCGCATGACGCAGTACAAGGCGAAGGCGGAGAAGCAGGAGGTCGTGGGGAGCGGTCTTCTGCAGTACCCGGTGCTGATGGCGGCGGACATCCTGCTCTACCAAGCCGCGATCGTGCCGGTCGGCGAGGACCAGAAGCAGCACGTGGAGCTGGCCCGGGACATCGCGCAGCGGTTCAATGTGCTCTACGGCGACACCTTCGTGATGCCGGAAACGAACATGCCTTCGGTCGGGGCCCGCATCATGGGCCTGGACGACCCGACCCGGAAGATGAGCAAGTCGGACCCGGTGGAGGGCCACGCGGTGTGGCTGCTCGACCCTCCGTCGAAGATCAAGAAGAAGGTGATGCGCTGCACCACCGACTCGAAGCCGGCGGTGGACTTCGCGGACCTCGGCGACGGGGTGAAGAATCTGCTGGCGATCTACCAGGGGGTCACGAACTGCTCGAACGACGCGTTGCGCGCCGAGTTCGAAGGCAAGCAGTACGGCGCGCTGAAGAAGGCCGTGGCCGACGTCGTCGTGGCGGAGTTGGAGCCGATTCAGGCCCGATACGCCGAGATCGAGAAGGACCCCGCCCATGTGCGCAGCGTGCTGAAGGCCGGCGCGGAGGCCGTCGAGCCGACCGCCAACGCCACCGTGCACCTGGTCAAAGAGCGCATGGGGCTCTACGTCTAGGCCCTGGCTCACGCCAACAACCGGCTCACGCCAGAAAAGAGAACGCCCGCGTCCCTTGGACGCGGGCGTTTCCGTTGGTCCGCGGGGCGCCTAACCTTTGATGCCGGTGAGCGTCACGCCCTCGATGAAGGTGCGCTGCGCGAAGAAGAAGATAAGGATGATCGGCAGGGTCATCACGACCGAGGCCGCCATCAGCATCCCCCATTCGGCGCCGTGCTGGCTGACGAAGCGCTGCAGGCCGATCGAGAGCGTGTAGGAGCGCTCATCGTTCAGATAGAGCAGTGGTCCGAGGAAGTCGTTCCACGCGCCGATGAACTGGAACAGGCCGACGGTGACGAGGGCGGGCTTGGAGAGCGGAAGCACCATGCGCCAGTAGATGGCCCAGTCGGTGCAGCCGTCCAGGCGCGCCGCGTCGCACAGCTCGTTGGGCAGGGTCATGAAGAACTGCCGCAGCAGGAAGATGCTGAAGGCGCTGCCAAAGAAGCTGGGCACCCAGAGCGGCAGGTTGGTGCCGATCCAGTGGAGGGCGCGAAAAATGGCGAACGTCGGGATCATGGTCACCTGCGGCGGAAGCACCATGGTGACGATGAGGGTGGCGAAGACGAAGTTGCGGCCCTTCCACGGCACCTTGGCCAGGCTGTAGGCCACGAGCGAGCTGGCGAACACCACCCCGATCACGCTGAGCGTGCAGATGACGAGGGTGTTCCAGGTGTAAAGGCCGTAGGGGATGTAGGTGAGCGCCTTCGGGAAGTTCTCCCAGATGACGGGGTGCGGCACCCACTCCGGGGGTATCGCGAAGATCTGCGTCTCCGGCTTGACGG
Organism: uncultured Fimbriimonadaceae bacterium; assembly: GCA_964539295.1. Lineage (GTDB taxonomy): Bacteria > Armatimonadota > Fimbriimonadia > Fimbriimonadales > Fimbriimonadaceae > CAZIIS01. The sequence continues at coordinate 14,939 of CAZIIS010000026.1, forward strand.
CCGTCGAGACCAGCCAGTAGAACGGGAGCGCGAAGGCGATGCTGCAGAGCAGCAGCATCAGGTGGACGCCGGTCTTGTTCTGGCGGGTCTGAGCCTTCTGACTACCGAGTTGCTTGGCGCTCAATGCGATTCACCTCCGTAGTAGACCCACTTGAGCGAGGTCTTGAAGACCAGCAGCGTGCAGCCCACCGTGATGAGGAACAACACCCAGGCCATGGCCGAGGCGTAACCCATACGGAAGTCGAAGAACGCGCTGTTGAACAGGTGTAGCGCGTAGAAGGTGGTCGAGTCCTGCGGGCCGCCGGAGGTCATGACGTAAGCCTGTGTGAAGTACTGGAACGAGCCGATGAGCCCCATGATGAGGTTGAAGAGGATGACCGGCGTGATCATCGGGAGGGTCACGTTGCGGAACTGGGCAAGCCGCCCCGCGCCGTCGATCGACGCGGCCTCGTAGAGCGAGGCCGGAACGTCCTGCAACGCGGCGAGGTAGATGACCATGCCGCCCCCGGCGCCCCACAACCCCATCAGAATGAGGGCCGGCTTGGACCAGAACGGGTCGGTGAGCCATGCGGGCGGATGCGCGAACCCGAGCCCCTTGAGCAGGATGTTCACGAGCCCCATATCCGGGTTGAGCAACCACATCCAGAGGATGGAGGTGGCCACGACCGGGGTGATGGAGGGGAGGTAGTACAGGGTCCGGTAGAACGACATCCCCTTCACCTTCTGGTTCAGGAGCAGGGCGACCCCGAGCGCGGCGACGAGGCTGATCGGCAGGCCAAAGACCACCATGTACATGGTGTTCCAAAGGGACTTCCAGAAGAGGTCGTCGCCGAAGAGCAGCTCCTTGTAGTTGGCCAGGCCCACCCAATGGGGCGCCCGGATGGCGTCGTAGGAGCAGAAGCTGAAGTAGGCCGAGGCGAGGATCGGGTAGGCGCAGAACACGGTCAACCCGATCAGCCAGGGGGCGGCGAAGAGCAGGCCGGTTCGTGTCGCCCGCTTGGAGGCCGCGGTCATCGGGGCGAGCTCGGTTTTCATTGTCCCAAGTCCTTCATGGTTTGCCTGTAGAAGGAGTCCATGCGCTTCTGCAGGTCGTCGAGGACAGCCTGCGGTTTTTGGCCGCCCAGCACAGCTTTCTCTTCGGCGCGGTTGATCTCACGTTGGTAGGTGGCCCAAATCGGTATGGGTGGCGGGCCGAACGCGTTCGGTCCGTTCACGATCTTGAAGGCGAAGCGCATCAACGGAATCGCCTGCACTTCGGGGTCCAGGCCGACCTCGCGAAGCGGCGGGACGTTTCCGACACCCAAGCAGAACTTCTTGACGGCGTAGGGGCTGGTGATCCAGTTCAGGAACTCCCAAGTCTCCTTCTTGTGCTTGCACGCCTTGGGGATAACGAAGACGCTGCCTCCGGCGGCGGTGCAGTAGGGGCGCCCGCCCTTCGGCGCGGGGAGCGCGAAGTAACCCCAGTCGAGTTTCGGGGCGTAGCGCTTGATGAACGCCTCTATCCATTCGCCCGTGTACCAGTTGACGGCCTGGCCGGTGTAGAACGGGCCTTGGTTGGTGTTGTCGTTGCCGAACCCGGCTCGGAAGGCGTCCACCCGCTTCAGGTCGTACTGCTTGCCATAGGAGGCCAGCCATTCGAGCGCCGCGACGTTGCGCGGGTCGTTGGCGGTGATGCGCTTGGTCTTGTCGTCGTACCACTGGCCGCCGTACACGTAGGCGTACTCCATGAGGCCCGCGGCGCGGTAGCCCAGGCACTTGAGCGTGCCGTCCTTCTTGTAGAGCGTGGTCTTCTTGGCGACGGCGTCGAGCTCCTCGGGGGTTTGCGGCGGCCGGTCGGGGTCAAGGCCGCACTCCTTGTAGAGCGCGCGGTTGTAAGCGAGAAAGTGGGCGTTGGTCGTGACGGCCAGGCCGTAGACGTGGCCGTTGATCTGGAGCATCTTGGCGACGCCGGGGGTGAACTCCTTGTTGACGTCGCGGCCGGAGGCCTTCAAGTAGCCTTCCAGCGGCTCGATCACGCCGCGCATCGCGTAAGCGGGCAGCTCCTCCGCCCAGACGGTGGACATCAACTCGGGGGTCGCGGCGCCCGCGAAGGCGATGCGCACCTTCTGGTAGCCCTGCAAGCTGAACTGGCTCAGCAGCCGTACCCGGATGTTGGGGTGAGTCTTGTTGAACTCATCGACCAGCTCCTGCTGGATGTTCTGTTCGTCGCCCGACCAACCGGTCCAGTAGACGATCTCGACGGGACCCTTCTTCTGTTTGGCCACGGGCCCGCATGAAGCCAAAACCGCCGCAACACATGCCAAGGTCACAAGCTTGGCGCTTTTCGCAAACCCCTCCATCATTACCTTCATCGGGGTCCTAACTCCAACCCAACCGCGTCCGCGGCTGCGTATGTATAGACATGCCGGATGATACCGCGCCGCCAGGGGCGGGGGCAACGGGCGGCTTTCGCCGGTTAGAATGCCCGCAACCGAAGCGTGCCGGATGATGGGTTAGCCTATGCTTCTCGGCAATTGTATATACAAAAGTGTTATTTGTATATTCCGGGTCGCCAGGCAAAAAGAAACCGGGTCGGTAGGAGAGGACAGAACCGATCCGGTTATTCTGGTTGGTGCTTTACACCTTTTTGCGGCTTCCGGCCGAGGGCCTTTGCCGCTTCATCGAGCTACTCGTGTCAGGAAAGATACTTGGCACATTGCGGGGTTTTCTGTAGGTTGGACCGGTTCCTTCATACAGAAAATCGCCGAACCGGAGGAGAGGACAGACCGGTTCGGCGCATGCTTTGGCTTCTCGTTTGTCGCATCCTTCGGCCAAGAGGTGGGTTGCTCCGTCTCTCGGTCTCTCTTGACTTCGCGGCGCTGTTCCCGACGCCTTGAACGAAGGACACTCAGTGCAACTACGAGCCGGGGCCGGCGGTTCCCGGTTCCGGGGTGGGTGGGACCGTCTGCGACAACTCCAGCAAAAGTTGCGCGGTCTGAGGGAGGCAACTGGGCGCGCCGAGCATGGCGTCGAGCTCGGCGAAGGCGTCCAGTTGGGCCTGGCGTTCCGGGCCGTCGGCGAGCAGGGCGCTCAAGTGGCGCCGGATGGCTTGGGGCGTGGCCTGCACGTCGATCAGCTCGGGCACGGCGGGCCGGTCGAGCAGGATGTTGGGCAGGCTGATGTAGTCGAACTTGGGTTTGCGGATGCGGTACTCAACTTGCATCGACAGGGAGCCACGGTAGACGACCACGCAGGGGCAGCTGCACAGCGCGGCCTCGAGGGTTGCGGTGCCGGAGCAGACCGCCGCGGCCCGCGCGCGCTTGAGCACGCCGTAGGCGTCGCCTTCGGTGAAGGAGGCGGGCAGGTCGGAGCACCGTTGCCAGACACGTTCCAGCTTGGCGGCGTTCAGGTTGCCGGCCACGGCGAACTCCAGCGGCACGTTCAGTTCTCGGACGGCCTGGGCGATGGCCGGCAGGTTGTTGACCACCTCATGGATGCGGCTGCCGGGCAGCACGGCCAGCCCCTTGCGTTCGGTGGACGCCGGGGTGCGGTCGACCATCTCCTTGAGGGGGTGTCCAAAGCAGCGCGCGTCGGCGCCCATGCCGCGCAGGATCTCGGCGGACCAGGGGAACGGCGTCACGATGAGGTCGGTCACGGCGGGAAGGTCGGCGCCCTGCTTGGTCTTGCGCCAGCTTCCCGGCGGGATGAAGTAGAGCACCTTCCAGCCGCAGGCCTTGGCGGCGGCGGCCAGCCGCACGTTCATGAAGCCAAAGTCGATCGGCACGAAAACGCCGGGGTCGCCCTGGGCCAGCGCCTGCTTGGCGACCAGGAAGCCGCGCAGGACGCGCGGACCGACAACGAAAGCCTGGAGGATGCCGATGGCGCCCCAGCGCGAGGAGTCGGCCACGAGGTCGGCGCCGCACGATTGGAGCTTGCGTCCGCCCACGCCCTCAAATCGGAGGGACGAGCCGGTGGGGGCGACGCCGCGCAGGGCGCGCACCAGTTCGGCGGCGTAGGCGTCGCCCGATGCTTCACCGGCTGAGAAGAAGATCCTCACGTAAGTCTGACTCGCTCGCGGTGCGGGCCGGCTACTTCTGGTCGCCGCGTCCCGACTTGCCGTGGAAAAGCCGTTCGAGGAACGTCAGGAGCTCCTGCACCTCGGGGGTCATCTTGACCTCGCGGTGCACGATCTCGATGGCGTGGGTCAGGCCGAGCTGGGACTTGAAAAGCAGCTTGCACGCCTTGTGCAACGCCATGCGCGATTCCTGGGTGATGCCGAATCGGCGCAGGCCCACGGCGTTGATGTCGAAGATGGTCTGCTCCTGACCTTCGACGAGCATGAACGGCGGCACGTCCTTGACGATGCGGCTCATACCGCCCACCATCGCCAGCTTGCCGATGCGCACGAACTGGTGCACGCCGACCATGCCGCCGATGTTGGCGAAATCCTCGATGGTGGCGTGGCCCGACACCCCGACCGTGTTGGCCATGGTGATGTCGTTCATCAAGGTGACGTTGTGGCCCAGATGGCACCCCGCCATCAGGTAGTTTCGGTCGCCGACGCGCGTGGTCTTGCCCTCGCCGCTGGCGCGGTGGATGGTGACGTACTCGCGGAAGACGTTGTCGTCGCCGATCACGAGAAAGGTCGGTTCGCCCTTGTACTTGCGGTCTTGCGGGTCGCCGCCGAGGATGGCGCCTTGGGCCACGACGTTGCGGGCGCCCAGGGTGGTGTTGCCCTTGATGGTGACGTGGGATTCGAGCTTGGTGCCGGGGCCGATGGCGGCGCCGGCCTGCACATAGCAGAAGGGGCCGACCTCTGCGTCTTCGGCCAGCTCAGCCTTGGAATCGACGACTGCGGTGGGGTGGATGATGGCCAAAATCTACTCTCGCGTCTTCAGCATGAAGGTCATTTCCATCTGGGCGGCGACCTCGCCGTCGACCGTCGCGACGGCCTTGATGCGTCCGACGTCGTTGCGATACCAGAGCAGTTCCACTTCGCTGATCAATTGGTCGCCTGGCACGACCTGGCGGCGGAACTTCACCGAGTCGATCGAACCGAGCAGTGGAAGCTTGTCGTGGTCGCTGCCTGCAGAGAGCAGTATGACGCTTCCGGTTTGTGCCATGGCCTCGAGGATAAGCACTCCGGGCATGATCGGCGTACCGGGGTAGTGGCCCTGAAAGAACGGCTCGTTCATGGTGACGTTCTTCAGACCGCGAACTCGCTTACCGGGCTCGACCTCGAGTATGCGGTCCACGAGAAGCATGGGGTACCGGTGGGGTAGCACCTGCATGATCTCGTAGATGTCCATGCCGCGCATGTTTGCCTGTTGATCCATGATTTGCTGAACCTGTATACCTCGCAGGTTACTCGCCGGCCTGGGAGCGGCTCAACCTCGCTCGGATGAGCTCCACGAAGATGGGAGCGACGGAGATGGCGATGATGGAGGCCACGACCATCGGGAAGTTCTGCTGAATGAGCACGAGGTGCCCCAGCCAGTAGCCCGCGCCGAGGAAGATGCCAACCCAGAGCGCCGCCCCGAGCAGGCTGTAGAGGATGAACTTGGGGTACGCCATGCTGCCCATGCCCGCGACGAAGGGCGAGAAGGTGCGCACGATCGGTACGAAGCGGGCGATCACCACCGTTTTGGAGCCGTAACGCTCGTAGAAGGTGTGGGTGCGGTCCAGGTAGGACCTCTTGAAGATGCGGCTGTTCTCGTTGCGAAATAGCTTCCGCCCGAACAGACGGCCGATTTGGTAGTTGAGGTTGTCGCCCGCGAAGGCGCCGGCCATGAAGAGGAAGAACAGAACCACGGGGTTCAGCGCCTCGCGCGAGGGGTGGGCGAAGATGCCGGCGGCGAAGATGAGCGAGTCCCCCGGAAGGAACGGCGTGACCACCAAACCCGTCTCGCAGAAGATGATGCTGAAGAGGATTCCGTACGTGCCGGGGCCGTACACCCGGATGATCTCCGACAGATGCTGGTCGAAGTGGAGAAGGAGGTCGAAGAGCCTGTCCATGTCGCCTGCGCCGTTCTCATTATGGTTCGCTGAACCATATGCGGCGACGGGCGGGGGCCGACTGCCTGGGCCCTATTACGGGCTGAGCAGTTCGCGCAGGCGGCGGCGCTGGGCGATCTGACGCAGCTTTTTGATGGCCTGGACCTCGATCTGGCGGACGCGTTCGCGGCTGAGTTGCAACTCCTGCGAGAGGTGATCGCGGAACGCGCCGTGCTCGGTCTCCTCGATGCGAAGGCGGTAGCTCATGACGCGGCGTTCGCGTTCGGAGAGCTCCATCATCACCTCGTGCAGTTCGTCGATCAGTTCGGCGTTCAACACCTCGGCCTCGGGGTCGCTCACGTTCTCGTCGCGAAGCAGGTTGGCCAGCGTGGTGTTGTCGCTGTCGCCGACGTTCATGTCCAGGCTGAGCAGTTCCTGGGAGGACTGAAGCAGCGTCTGGAGTCGGCGCTGGCTGATGCCGAGTTCCATCGAAAGCTGCTCGGGCGTGCACTCGGTCCCCTGCTCGCGCAGGATCTTGGCGCGGGCGCGCTCGATCTTGCGAAGCGTCTGCGAGATGTGGGCGGGCAAGCGGATGGCCTTGGCTTTGTTGTCGATGGCGCGGCCGATCGACTGACGAATCCAATGGGTGGCGTAGGTCGAGAAGCGGAACCCCTTGTCGGGGTCGAACCGCTCGACGGCGTGCATCAGGCCGATGGCGCCCTCCTGGATCAGGTCCTCGAGCGGAATGGCCTTGTTGCGATACGACTTCGCGATGTTGATGACCAGACGCATGTTGGACTCCACGAGACGCTGTCTGGCCTCGCGGCATCCCTTCTGAGCTTGATGCGTCAGTTCCACCTCCTCTTCAGGAGTGAGCAACGGCGTTTGAGTCAGCCTGTTTAGGTAGCTCGGGATGGCCTCTTCGTAGTCCATCGTTTCACGTCGCATCGGACGGTCGATTCTCTGCGTCAAGAGAAGGCGGGGCGGCCGTTCGGCGGTCACCACAACTGGTCGGAGGCAAAAATCATGCCACTGCAAATCAAGGGGACGAAAACGCCCGTCCTCACCCAATATGACGCTGCGCTGATCTGTGATGTTTCGTTCGTCAACCTTCCACGTTCTACGTTACTAGACCTTGGTCCTTCCGACTTTGGTTCGGAGGACGGCTCGCAACCGGTCCAGCCGTTTGCTGGGCGGTCTCAGGCTACCTGTGCTATACGTATACGAAGAGAAACTGGTTGATGACGTCACAGGAAGCGCGGTCGCCGTGGCTGGCCCAGGGCGATGAGAAGAGGGGAATCGTTCGCCAAATGTTCGCGGACATCGCCCCTTCGTATGACCTTTTGAACAGCCTGATGAGCTGCCGGATGCATCGCCGGTGGCGCGAGAGGGCGGTTTCGGTGTTGGCGCTTCGTCCGGGCGACCGGGCGCTGGACGTCTGCTGCGGGACCGGGGACTTCGTGTCTGCACTCCGGAGGGCGGTTGGCGAGACGGGGCTGGTGCTGGGGGTGGACTTCTGCGAGCCGATGCTGGCGCGAGCGCGGGAGAAGCTCGGGCCTGGCGGCATGCTGGCGCTCAGCGACGCCTGCGCGTTGCCGGTGGCGGACGGTTCGTTCGACGCGGTGACCGTCGGCTGGGGGCTGCGCAACGTGGCCGACGTGGACGCGGCGCTGCGCGAGGCGGCGCGGGTCCTTAAGCCGGGCGGGCGTTTCGTCACAATCGACATGGCCCGTCCGCGGGGACGTTTCTTGGGCCGGTTCTCCTCGGTCGTGTACCATCAGGTGGCGCCGCTGTTGGGGCGGCTGTTTGGCAAGACGACGGCCTATCGGTACCTTCCGGAGAGCACCGAGCGGTTCCTTTCGCGCGAGGCGATGAAGGAGGCGATGGAGCGGGCCGGCTTTTCGGACGTACAGCATCGGGACTTTTACGTGGGAAACGTTTGCATGCATTGGGGAACCGCATGTCGGTGAGAGCCCTCGAGGAGGCGTTCGGCGCGCATACGCCGCCAGAGGCGGTGGATGCGCTGAAGCGCTACGTCGCCGACGTGGAGGAGGCGATCGCGCATCACGCCCATTCGTCGTCGGCGACCGCGGCGAAGGCGGGACAGAGCATGCTTCGGGCCGGCGGCAAGCGGATGCGTCCGATGCTGGCCTACCTCTCGGCGCGGGCGGTGGCCCGGCCGTTCGCCTACGAGCGCGTCGTGCAGATCGGGGCGGCGATCGAGATGGTCCACATGGCCACGCTGATGCACGACGACGTGATTGACGAGGCGGATACTCGACGCGGCTGTCCCACGGCTTCGTTCCTCTTTGGCAACACGGCCGCGATCCTTTCGGGCGACGTGCTGCTGGCCAAGGCGATGCAGATCATGGCGCTCGACGCCGATCGGACGATCCTGCATTCCACCAGCGGCGCCGTGCTGGAGATGGTCGAGGGCGAGATGCGCGAGTTGGAGGTGCGCCGCGTGTTCGACCTGACCGAGGAGGAGCACCTTCGCATCTTGTCGATGAAGACGGCGGCGTTCACCGAGGCGTGCTGCGCGGTGGGCGGCATCTTGGCGGGCGCGGGGCCGACCGAACTGCACGCGCTTTCGCTGTACGGAAGACGGATGGGGCTTGCGTTCCAGATCGCCGACGACGTGCTCGATATGAGCGGCGACCACACGAAAACCGGCAAGCCGCGCGCCATCGACTTCCGGGAGGGCTGCGCCACCCTTCCGCTCATCCTGTTGCGCCCCATGCTGAACGAGGAGGAGGAGGCGTTCGTCCGCCACAAGTTGGGCAACGGGGTGACCGAAGACGAACTGGACATGTTGTGCAGCTGGATGACCGAGCGCGGCGCCATCGAAGGGGCGATCCAGAGGGCTCAGACGCTGGCCGACGAGGCGCGGGAGGCGCTCAGCGTGCTGCCCTCAACCCCCGAGCGGGACGTTCTGGTTTCGGTGGCGCGGATGGCCACCACTCGCGAATCGTGAAGAGATACTCCCTGTACCTGTTTGACCTGGACGGCACCATCTACCGGGGCGGCCAGGCGATCGAGCACGCCGCCGAGTCGGTGCACGCGTTGGTCGCCGGCGGCGCGATGGTGCGCTATCTGACAAACAACTCCGGCGCGACGGCCGAGTTCGTGCATGAGAAGCTCGTTCGAATGGGGCTGCCCTGCGAGCCGAGTTGGGTCTTCGGCACGGCGGCGTTGGCGGGCAAGGTGTGCGCGGAGCGGGGGTACGGACGGGTTTTCGTGGTGGGCGAGTCGTCGCTCCACCAGGCGATGCGCGACGCCGGGGTTGAAGAGGCGGGCGAGGAGGGGCCGTGCGACGCAGTGGTCGCCGGCGTCTGCCGCAGCCTGAGTTATGCGCTGCTCGCGGCCGCGATGCGGCACGTTCGAGCGGGTGCGAAGTTCATCGCCACCAACCGCGACGCCACCTACCCGCTGGAGGGCGACCGGATGGAGCCCGGGGCCGGCGCGATCGTTGCGGCGCTGGAGACCTGCTCGGGCGTCAAGCCCGAGGTGTTGGGCAAGCCGAACCCGCTGATGGTCGAGAAGCTGCTGGCCGAGACGGGCGTGCCCAAGTCGGAGACGGTGATGGTGGGCGACCGGGTCGAGACCGACCTGGAATGCGGGCTTCAAGCGGGCGTCGACGCCTGGCTGGTGCTGACCGGCGTGACGAAGGTCGCGCCCAACGGCCAACCGCACGGCGCCGACCTGCGCGACCTGCTGCGCTAGCCCTGGCCCTGCGTCTGCTGCCGCAGTTCGTCTTCGGCCTGCTGCACGGCCTTGAGCTCGGTCAGCACCACGTCGATCGACTGCGGCGCGCCCACCTGGGCGCCCGTGGTCTCGATCGCGGCCTGCTGCGCCATGCGCTCCACCTCGTCGCCCAGCAGCTTCAGGCGCTCGGCCACCTGGCGTCCCGCTTCGAAAACGACTCGGCTGTTGGGGCTGTGGAAGGCGTAGCGCTGCCAGTCGGAGCCGGCGATCGCCTTGAGGCCCTGGAGGGCGTCGGCGATGTCGAGGTCGATAAGGCCTTCAAAGACGCCCTTGAGTTCCGATTTGCGGTCCTTGGCGGGCTGGCCGATACAGGCCTGCGCGAGGATCAGCAGGTCGTCCATCGCGGCCTCCGCGGCGGCGAGGGAGTGGTCTCGCACCGCTTGCCAATGAGTCGGTAGGGTTTTTGACGTCCAGAACGGGCTGTCCAGCGCACTGACCACGCGGGTCCAGTGGTATGCCGCGGCCTCAAGCAACTCGATGGCCGCCGGGTCCACCCACTTGTGCAGCCGGTTCTGAGCGTCGAGGGCCCGGTACTGCTTGGCTGCCTGCCAGGCCAGCAGGGGCTTGGGGTCCTCATCGGGGCTTGGCCGCCTGGCCATGACGTTGAACAGGCAGGAAATCAGGAAGCCGACCACGTAACCGATCGCCAGGCCGATCAACCCGCCCAAGGGGTAGGCCCCGCGGGAAAGCGGCAAGCCGACGGCAAAGCCACAAGCCGAGACCGACACCTTGAAGAAGATGCCGACCACGAGCGCCTGGGTGAGCCGTTTCGTCCGCGGGCGCTCGGCCCTGTGGCCAAGGAAGCCGACGAAGTATGGGAAGCGTTTGGAACCAGAAGACATCGTGCCTGAGACGCTTGTTAGGATACGCGAATTAGGGAGGTAAACAGATCCCATGAGGCTCGTTGACACGCATTGCCACCTGAACGACGTCGAGGCGTTCCCGCATCCAGAGCGGGCGATCGCCGAGGCGGCGGCCGCCGGAGTGGACCGGATACTGGTGGTTGGCACAGACGTGGAGTCGAGCGAACTGGCGATCCGACTGGCCGAGACTCACTCCGGGCTCTGGGCCACGGCGGGATGGCATCCGAACTACGCCACCGCGTGCGGCCCCGAGCAGTTCGAACGGTTGGACGCCTTTCTTGACCACCCGAAGGTGGTGGCGGTCGGGGAGGTCGGGTTGGACACCTACCGGGACTATGCGCCGCTTGAGGACCAGGTGGCTTGCTTGCGGGCTCAACTGGAGTTGGCGACCAAGCACAGCAAGCCAGTGATCCTACATTGTCGAGAGGCATACGACGCCCTCCTGGACCTGCTGGAAGAGCGCCCGCAACCGCCGCTGCTGTTCCATTGCTTCAGCGGGGACGCCCGCCACGCGGCGCGCGCTTTGGCGCTCGGCGGGGTGCTGGGGGTGGATGGGCCCGTGACCTACAAGAAGAACGCGGACCTGCGGGCGCTCCTGGCGAGCGTGCCGCGCGATCGGCTGGTGCTCGAGAGCGACAGCCCCTGGTTGCCGCCGCATCCGCACCGGGGAAAGCCGAACCGCCCCGCGTGGCTGCCTTTGGTGAACGTGGCGGTGGCCACGTCGCTCGGCATCTCCCCGGGGGAGTGCGCCGAGCTCACTTCGGCAAACGCGGAGCGGTTCTTCGGGTTTACAGGCTGACGGTCTTGCCGGTGCGCAGGCTCTCGACCTCCGCCTCGACGATGCGGACGGACTCGGCCGCCGTGGCGAGGGTGACGGTCTCCGGCGCGCGGCCGTTCTTCACGCAGTCGATGAAGTACTCGATCTCGTACTGGTAACCCATGCCCGGCTTGAGGTCGATCTCGACCTTGCCGCTTGGGGTGACCACCTCCATCGGCGTATCCGCGTTTCGCATGAAGCTGGCGGTGGCGCCCTCGAAGTTCACGCTGTACTGCATCGAGAAGCCGAAGCCCTCGGACATCGCCCATCCGCCTTCGGCGGCGACCAGCGGCACGTCGTCAAAGACGTACTGGGTGAGCACGTGGTCGGGGGCGCCGGTGTGGCGGGCGTAGCCGCGCGTGGCGACCGCCTTCGGCGTGCCAAAGAGCCACTGCACGAAGTCCGTGTCGTGGATGTGCAGGTCCAGGATCGCGCCGCCGCACAGTTCGCCGTTCGAGTAGAAGTCGCCATAGGTCGGGCCGGCGACCCGGCGGAACTGCGCGCCGAGCACCTTGCCGTACTTGCCGGAGTCCATCGTCTCCTTGAGCCAGGTCCAGCCGGGCCAGAAGCGCATGCACTGGGCGCACATGGTGAGCCCCTTCGCCTTCTTGGAGGCTTCGACGAGCTTCATCGCCTCGGCATGGGTGCGGCCGAGCGGTTTCTCGACCAGCACGTGCTTGCCGGCCTCAAGCGCGGCGATGGCGTATTGCACGTGGAGGTGAGTCCAAATGCAGATGTCGACCACGTCGATATCCGGGTCGGCGATCAGCTTCATGCCCTCGTCGTACTTGCGGAGCGGGGCGAAGTCAAAGCCGCCCTTGGCCTGGCCCTCGATGTTGCCGCCGACGTTCTGCTTGCCCTCGCGGCGCTCCTGAAGCAGGTCGCTGACCGCGATCACCTCGGCGTCGGACAACTTGGAGTAGGCGTCCAGGTGGGTGGTACCCATCGAGCCGATCCCTATCACACCAACTTTGATCATCTTTGTTCTTGGTTCCTTAACTTCCTACATCGCGAGGATCTTGTCGAGGGCTTCGCTCGTGCGTTCGAGGAGGCCGGGGTTGTACGGCACCATCTCGGCGACGATGGTGGCATCGTAGCCCACCTTGCGCAGGGCGGCCATCGTCTCGGCCCACGGCACGTCGCCGACCAGCAGGTCGCAGAAGCCGGCCATGCCGCCGGTGTTGGAGTCGTAGTCCTTGATGTGGATGCGGCGGATCCGCTTGCCCAGGATCTCGATCCAGTGATGCGGGGCCTGGTGGATGCCGATCGTGTTCCCGACGTCGAAGTACATGCCCACGCGCGGGCTCTTGAACCCGTCGATGAAGGCGGCAAACTCGAGGGGGGAGTAGAAGAGTCCGTTCCAGACGTTCTCCAGGCAGAGGTCGACGCCGAGCTTCTCGGCGGTCGGCACGAGTTGGGTCACGGCTTCGCGGGCCCAGGTGACGGCCTTGTCATACGGCACGGGGCCGTACGAGGGATCCCAGGCGATCTTGACGGCGCCGGGCACCATCAGGAACGCCTTGGCGCCGAGCCAGGCGGCGACCTGAAGCGCCTTCTGGTGCTGTTCGATCGCCTTGGCGCGCACGTCGGGGTTGAGGTCGGTCGGGCTTGACCCCCAGGTCATGCCGCTCGCCAGCGTTTCAAGCTTCAGCCCGGCGTCTTCCACGGTCTTGCGATAGCTCTCGCAAGTGGCCTTATCCGTGTCCGGGGTGAGTAGACCTTCCAATCCAATGCACAGTTCGATGCCTTCGAAACCCGCGGCCTTGGCGTCCGCCGCCGCTTCGGCGATGGGACGCGTGCCGTCGAGGCCGTCACGCACCGACCAGTAGCTGATGCACTTGATCATAGCGTTTATCCTTGCAGCGGTAAGTATGCCACCCGAGGTTCGCGCTTAGCTTGCGATTCGCCGAACGCTGTCGATCAGCGTGCCGTCGACCCATTTGATGACGGCCACCACGTCTTCGGCCAGCTTGGGTTTGGCGGGAGCGCCGCCGCACAGGCGATCGACCTCCGCCTTGATCTCCTCGATCCGGCGGATGGGCAGATGCGAGCCGGAAAGCGCGGCGAGCAGGTCGGTCCGGCGGGGGTTGACGGCGATGCCGCGCTCGGTGACGACCACGTCGATCAACTCCCCCGGCCCGCAGAGCGTGGTGACCCGATCCACGATCACCGGAATGCGGTCGCGCACCGAAGGCACGGCGAGCACGGTGCATTTGGCGGAAAGGCAGTTCTGCCAGCCGCCGATGCCGTGCAACAGGCGGCCGTCGGAGTGGGTGACGACGTTGGCGTTGAAGTCGACGTCGACCTCGGTCGCGCCGAGCACGGTGACGTCCACCATCGAGGCGAAGTTGCCCTTGCCGTGGTAGTTGTAGCTGGTGAACGGGCTGGTGTGCACGTGGCGCGGGTTGTCGCGCATCGAACGCACGCCGTCCAGGTCAAAGGTTTGGCCGTCGAGGATGTAGTCGGCAAGCCCCTCTTCGAGCATCTGCACCAGGTAACGGGTGCTGCCGCCGCGCACGAACCGGGCGCGCACGCCGGCCTCCCTCATCATGTCGCGCAGGAAGATGGCGAAGGCGAGGGTGGTTCCGCCGGAGCCGGCCTGGAACGAGAAGCCCTCCCGCATGATGCCCGAATCACGCACGAAGCGCGCGACGTACTCGGCGATGAGCAGGCGGTCGGGGCTTCGCGTGATCTCCGTCGTGCCCGAGACGATCTTGCTCGGGTCGCCGATGCGGTCCATGACGACCACCTGGTCCACGTTGTTGCCCTGGATCTGCCATGGCAGGCAGGGAAACGGCACGAGGTTGTCCGTGACCACCACAACGTGGTCGGCGTAGAGCGAGTCGGCCAGCGCAAAGCCGAGCCCCCCGAAGGCGGAGGGGCCGTGCACGCCGTTGGCGTTGCCAAATGGGTCGGCGGCGGGCGCGGCGAGCACCGCGAGGTCGATATGCACTTCGCCGTCCTGCACAGCCTGGTACCGACCGCCGTGGGAGCGAAGCACGGCCGTGCCGCGCATCTTGCCGCTTGAGCAGTAGTCGCCGATCGGGCCGTTCATGCTCCCCTCCACATGGTGGATCACGCCCGAATCGAGCAGGTCGATGAGCGGGGCGTGGCAGGGGAAGCAGGCGCTGGGGAACCAGCGAAGGTCGCGAAGCCCGAGTTCGGCCGCGGCCCGGAAAAGCGGCACGGCCACCATGTCGCCGTTGCGGAAGTGGTGGTGGGTGCTGACGGTCATGCCGTCGCGCAGGCCGGCCTTCTGCAGGGCGGTTCTCAGGCTTTCGACCAGCTTGTCGCCGTCGAACGGGTAATCCGCGCAGGAACGGATCGGCGGCGCGGCTTTGTGGCCGGCAGGCCGGTAGGCGCCGACTCCGGCAAAGGGAACCTGAGGCCGGCCGTTGACTTCGGTCGGCACGAGCCGTCCGGCGGCGTTTTCAACCATTTGGCGACTCCTGTTCGCGAAGGGCGGCGGCAAGGCGCACGACACGCAATGCGCGCTTCACCACCGGGGGGTCGATCATCTTGCTTCCCAGCGAAACGACGCCCAGGCCCTTGGACTCGGCCTCCTGGTAGGCGGCCACAATGCGCTGGGCGCGCTCCAATTCGTTGGCGGCAGGGGCGAACGCCTGGTGGACGACGCGCACCTGGCGGGGATGGATGCAGCCCTTGCCCTCGAAGCCGAGCGACTTGGCCTCGGCCACCGACGCCCGCAGGGCGTCCATGTCGTCGACATCGGAGAAGACCGAGTCGATCGCCTGCACGCCCGCGGCGTGCGCGGCGTTGGATA
>CAZIIS010000027.1:0-29873 GCA_964539295.1 uncultured Fimbriimonadaceae bacterium
GCACGCTGCCTACCAGTTATACGCTTCGGCAGGCTAATACGTTTCTATTTTTGGCAAGTGAAGCGTTTGGGAGTGGGGACCAACAAAAGGGGGCGCCGGCCCGCTTTTAGGCAACCCGGCGCCCCCCGTTCATCTGATACGTCCTACAGGTCGGCGATCTCTTTGGGCATCCAACCCGGGAGGCCGGCGATCGACTGGCGCGCAGCCGGGGTCGTCGGCACGCCCCACTTCTCGAAGAACGGGCCGAGGTTCCGTCCGACCGCGCGCGAGAAGCGCACCATCCACTGATCGCGCTTCTCCTGGTCGTTCTTCGGTCGCTCGGAGGCCGGAAGCACGCGGTACTCCGCGAACACCTTCTTGTAGGCGTCCCAGCCGAAGCCGTCGATCAGTTGGATGTACATCGTCAGCGCCAGGAACGGGTCGTCCTGCCACTTTGCGTAAGGGGCGCCCTTGGCGATGTGCTCGCGAGCCCGCTTGGTGAACTCGTCGCGGTTCTTGATGGCTGGATGGCCCTCGTTGAACGGCCGCCCCGTGACGGTGGCGTACTCGTACATCGAGAACAGGTTCTCCGTCACCTCAACGGTACCGTCGAAGGTCCAGTCTTCGTGCTGGTGGTTGTGCCCCAACTCGTGGAAATGGCCCCACGAACCCTCGGTGAGCAGCTTCTGGCGGTCCACCGCCAGGGCCGGCGCGTCGAGCCAGGTCATGATCGGATAGCCGGAGTGCATGTACCCGAGCGAGATCTGCTCGTCGGCCACGATCCGCTCGGGCTTGCGCCGCTCGCGGGGCCAGCAGGCCAGGTCCGCGCAGGCGTCGAGCGCCTTGTCCCAAACCTGCATCAGCGCGGTCGGCTCGGTCAAAGCGCGGATCTCCTTGGACGGCACGGTCAGGATGATCTTCTCGGTCACCAGTTCCGCCCAGGGCCCGGCAAGGCTCCTCTGCTTGGCCACCCACTCCTGGTCGGTGGTCTTGCCGAGCACGAAGCACGGCGCCTCGATCGCCCCGGCGATGGTCGCCTCAAACGGAGCGGGCGTTTTCGATTCCGGCACAACGATGTACACCAGGCCGCCGAATGCGTTGGCCGCCTGCGTGGTCGCTGAGGTGACCGGGAACTCGCGCGTGACGGCGGGCGCCCGGAACCACTGGTCGTTCCCCCATAGCTCGTCGGTGTGACAACCGATGCGCACGGCCAGGCTGGCCTTCGCCAACTCGGTCGGCACGGTTACGGTCACGAGTTCGCCCGGCGCGGCGTAGAGCCCGGTGCTGATCCACCCGACCTTGCGGGTGTCGATCTTGAGCGTTTTGGTCACGCGCGGCGCGGAGGCAGGAACCTGGCCCGGGAACGGCGCGGGGCTGGCCTTCACCTTGTTCGGAGCGGCAGAGGAGGCCTCGCGGGTATCGAGGGCGACGGCCACGCGGCGAAGCGGGTCCTTGAGCGAAACTGGGTCGTCGTGGCTCGGGGGCTCGGCGGCCGCCGCGCGCTTGCGCAGGGCCCGAAGCCGGGGAACGAACAGCCGATCGTTCGTCGGAAGGCTGAGGCCCGCCATGAGCGCGCTGGAGACGCACTGCCCGGCGACCTTCGGGTCGTCGACTCGCCCGGCAAGCGCTTCGAGCGCCTTGCCCGCGTGCACGTACTCCGCAACCGGCGCTTTGGCGTCGAATCCCTCCTCGATCGTCCGATCGAGCATGCCATCGGTCCAGATCAGCCCCGACGACTCAACGATCCGGTTGATCGGGTGTTCGGGGAACGGCTTCGAGGTGACCATGTGCCACCCCCAGCCGGTGCTGGCGCCCAGTAGGCCGCCGCCCTTCTCCACCCACTGCTTGACCCGCTCGCCGGCGGCCTTCGGCATCGCGTCCTCATGCACCAGGCAGAGCACGTCGAGCCCGATGGGCTTCACGTCGAGCGGAACCTCGACGACGTTCACGTCATGCAGTTTGAGGAAGGCGAGGAGGTTCGGCTGGTTCATCACGCCGACCGTCGGTTTCGCCTTGCCCCGGGCGAGCCAGTTGATGGCGTTGAGCACGAAACGGCCGGTGTCGGCTGTGGACAGGGCCTCGGAGCCGAAGTAGCCGTCGTGGCCAAGCGCGACCACGCGACCCCTCCCCATCCGCGAAGCGGCGGCGACGGCCGCTTGCGCGGACTTCCCCACCGAACCGACGACAACCGGAAACGCGTTCTCACCAAACGCCGAGACGGCGCCGGGGATGCCGGGGGCGGCGATCGCTTTCACCCCATCCAGAATCTGGGCGCGGTCTTGTTCCGTGGGCCACGCGACAACGGCAAGAAGGCACGCAAGAACCGTGAAGAAACGCGATAACATGGGCGCATGGTACCCGTGCCCATTGCGCCTGGCCGAGCAGGCGTGTAGCGGAACCTTGCGGTCTTCTTGAGGCGTCTACCCTGCGGCCACCGCTGAACTTCGGCCAAACTAGAGGCAATGCGCGTTGTGATGCTCTCGTGGGAATACCCACCAAGGATCGTCGGCGGCATCAGCCCCCACGTGTATGAACTGTCTCGGCAGCTTGTCAAGCTCGGTATCGAGGTCCACGTGGTCACCAAGGCCACGCCGCTCGCCCCGGACGAGGAGATCGAGGACAGCGGCGTGATGGTGCACCGCGTGCACCTGGAGGCCGAACCCCACAACTTCGTACACGAGATCCAGTTGCTGAACAAGGCCACCGACCTGCGCTGCAGGCAGTTGCTGGAGGACTGGCGCCCCGGGGGACGCCCCACCATCTTCCACGCGCATGACTGGCTGTCGCTGGACTCGGCGCGCGAGTTGAAGTACGAGTACCAGCTTCCGATGGTGGCCACGATCCACGCCACCGAGGCCGGCCGCAACAACGGCATCCACAACGACATGTCCCAGTACATCCACGAACAGGAGTACTGGCTCAGCTACGAGGCCTGGCGGGTGATCGTCTGCTCGGAGTACATGAAGGGCGAGGTCGGCCGCATCTTCAACTGCCCGGGCGACAAGGTGGACGTCGTCTTCAACGGAGTCGACCCGGCCAAGTTCGAGTTTGAATGGAGCGACGAAGAGCGCTCGACTCACCGCTCCAAGTTCGCCACCCCGGACGAGCACATCGTGATGTACGTCGGCCGGTTCGTCCGCGAGAAGGGGATTCAGGTGCTGCTCGACGCCGCCAGCGTCATCCTGGCCGAGGAGCCCAAGACGAAGTTCCTGATCGTTGGTGGCGGCAACCGCGAGAAGTTCGAGCGCTTTGTCCGCTGGTACGGCCTCCAGGACAAGGTGATCTTCACCGGCTTCATGGCCAACCGTTCGCTGCACCAGCTTTACCGCGTGGCGGACGTCGCGGTCTTCCCCTCGCTCTACGAGCCGTTCGGCATCGTCGCGCTCGAAGGGATGGCGGCCGGGGCCGCGGTCGTATCCAGCGACGCCGGCGGGCTGAAGGAGGTTGTCCAGCACGACCGGACCGGCACGCTCTCCTACGCCGGCAACCCCGAAAGCCTTGGCTGGGCCGTGCTCCGCGCCCTGCGCGACCCCGAGCGCGCCGAACGACTGAAGGACGCCGCGCGCGAGCGCCTTTCCGCCGACTTCGCCTGGCCATGCCTGGCCGAGCAGACCGCCAAGGTGTACGACCGGGTCTGGGGCGAGTTCCTCCGCAGCTTCTGGGCCGACCGCACCCTCTGGCCGGTCACGCCCGGCGCCGAGGAGCGCGCGCAACAGCTCCGGGTGCGCGAGAAGGCTCGCACGGGCGGTCTGGTACCACGGCCGCCGCTCACGCCGCATATCCCGACTCCGAGCGTCAAGTTCAACACGGACGCCGCGCTCTCGGCCGGGGAGACCGAGAACGACGTCGAAGAGCGCCGCTAGAACGCGGTGATGCCGTGCAGCCTGAGCCCCGCGTTGGGGTTCAGGTTGCGCACGGCGACCCGCACAACCCGTTCGGGAGTCTCGCCCAGGCGAGCCCGAACCGCGCTCAGCGCCCCGCTCCTTGGCGTGAGCGCCGTCGGCCGCAGGTCCGCGTACGAGCGCAGGTGCGCGCCGTAGAGCAGCGTCTCAGTCACCTTGCGCCCGCTGGCCAGCTCAACCTCGACCTCAGCCACGGGCTCGGCATCGTCCACCCACGCCCGGCAATCCACGGCCAACGCGACCTCTCGCGCCTTCAGGTTCACCGGAAGCGCCACCTCGTTCGGCGCTCCGGCCGCGTCGCGCGCGAGTGGCGTGCGAAGGCAGACCGGGGCAAATACCGAGAACGCGACGGGCCCGATGGTCTCCTTGCGAAGCGGGGCGCCAACCACGATCTGGATGCCCGGCGCCGCGCCCACCGGAGACGGTGTGTCCGAGTAGAGCCTGCGGAACACCTCGGAGGCATCGTAAGGAAGGCCCTTGGGCATCTCCGTGCGGGCGCTCCAGGCGTAGTCCGCAGCGGTGACGATGGCGGTGAACTGCCTGAGTTCACGAACCATGTTCGCCTCGCTGCTCTCGTAACCCGCCCACGTCGTCAGCAACGTGCCCGCGCCGGCCTTTGCCGCCGCGATAGACTGCCCGCGAATATTGCCCGCTCGGTACCAGTAGGCCGCGATCGGGCGCACGCCCGACTGTAGCCAGAGGTTCAGCGAGGGGAACGCGCCCGAATCGGGGTTGTCCACGTAGTGCCAGTCGGCGACGGTCACCCCGCGCCCGAGCACGGCGCGACGGTGCTTGGCGTGAGTGCGCGTGTGGCCGTGCGTCGCGTCCTTCGCCTCGCCTGGCGCGAGCATCATGTCGCCCCAGAGCATCGGGTTCACCTTCTTGTTCCGGGCCAGGTTCAGAAGCCATGGCACGTGACGCGCCCACAGGCGCGTGGTGTAGCTCGCGTCCTCCGGCATCCCCCGTTTGTCGAACTCGTCCAAACCGAAGTGCACCGTCTTCGGTTCGAGCAGCTCGATCGCCTCGCTCCAGATGGCCGAAAGCATGTCCCGGGTAGCCGCCTTGCGCGGGTCGACGGAGTACCGGTCGTTCTGGTTGAGCGCCAGGTTCAGGTTGCTGCCGTTGGCGAACAGCCACTCCATGTGGCCGAAGCTCTGAATCAGCGGGATCGGCTCGAAGCCGCAGGAACGGTAGCGGTCGAAAAGCAGCGCCAGGTCCTCGCGCGGCATCGTGATCGCCGTCTCGATACCGGGCGTCGCATTCCATCCGGTGCGCTCGCATTGGAGCACCACGCGGTTCAGCTTGAGCGGCCCGAGCACCCGGTCCATGAGGTGCGACTGGAACTCCAGCGCACGGGGACCGACGAACAGATGCACCCCGCGCCACCCCACGGAGGGCCAGTCCCTGATCTCGCAGATCGGGAACGAAAGCATCCCCGCCGAAGGCCGCGCGAGCAGCGCGAGCGTGCGGAAGCCGTTTCTCAGACCGCCCTCGTCCTGGCCGACCAGTTCGACGCCCTTCGGGGACACGACCAGCGAATAGCCCTCCTTGGGCAGCTTGGCGTCGCCCACACGCGCTTCGATGTGGGTTGCACCCGCCGCCAGGTTCTCCGGTTGGGCGATCCAGAGCCTCCCCAGCGTCCGCTCGAACTCCCGGGCGAACTGACGGTGCTTGGGGTCCAGCGCGTAGTCGAACTTCTGGCCGATAGTGAGGAACGAGCCCTCCTGCTTGCGCATGGACTTGGGTTTGGGCAGGAGCGGAACCCCTTCCGAGTCGCGCGTGGCGGCTTGCATGACCGACTGCTCCCGAGCGGACAGCTCGGCAGAGGTGCGGACCGGGGCCACCGACGGCTTCGGCTCGAACTCCCACTCGATGGTGTACGAGAGCGTTTGGTCGGGCGCCAACCGCTGCTCGCGGTAGCCCAGCCACAGCAGATCGCGGCCCTCCGCCCACTCGCGCGGCAATTGCCGGGCGTCGAAGAGCACCGCGTTCCCCGGCGTGGCGCGCGCCCGCACGCGCGCCATCGGCGTGTCAAACTCAAAACCGCTGCCTGGAAGGCCGAAGCTCCTGGCGGCCACGTCCCACGTGGGACGCGCGTTCTGCGCCAGGCGCACCGCAGGCGCCCCGTCGATGCTCACCTGCCCGTCGCGAAAGGCGGACGCCCAAAGCAGCGCCGCGGAGTTCTCGACCAGCACCGGCTTCGTCCCGCGCCATCGGAACTCATAGGTCGCGCGGACCCCCTTGGGCGTGTACTGGAACAACTGGTTGCCCAAGATGCGCCCGTCGCCGCTGTTGAAGCGGGCGCGAATCCCCCCATTCGGCAGGCGCTCCACCCGCTGCGGTCGCCAGACCGAGCTGTAGATTCCCTTCTTCGAACCTTGCTCGAAATACTGGAAGGACGAGCCCTGGATGATGGGCACGCCCTGGACCTCCACGCTCAGACCACGGAACGATGTGAAGTCAAGCTTGACGGCAGGCGCTTGCGCAGCAAGCAGCGCCATGACCAGCGGTAGCATCGGGTGAAGTCTACTGGGCCCGCGACGGTCGACGCACCAACCGATGGGCCTTGACGCCGGCGAGGGCCGCATTGGAGCGCAACGGAAGCCGCTACGAGCTGCGCCCAACGACGCCAATGCGAACGGGCCGCACCGCTATGGTATAAGGGGCGAGATCCACGGAAACGCCGATGGACGTCGTAACCCTGTCGCGGATACAGTTCGGCCTGACGGCGGGCTTCCACTACATCTTCCCGCCCATCAGCATCGGCTTGGGCCTGGCGCTGGTGGTCATCGAGGGGCTTTCCGTGCGCACCGGACAGGCGCTGTACCGGGAGATGGCCCGCTTCTGGGTGAAGGTCTTTGCGCTCGTGTTCTCGCTAGGCGTGGCGACCGGCATCGTGATGGAGTTTCAGTTCGGCACGAACTGGTCCACCTACTCGCGTTATGTGGGCGACGTCTTCGGCAGCCCGCTTGCCGCCGAGGGGATCTTCGCCTTCTTCCTGGAATCGAGCTTCCTCGCCGTGGTCGTTTTCGGTTGGGACCGCGTCAGCAAGGGGGCGCACTACTTCTCCACCTGCATGGTGGCGCTCGGTTCGATGCTGAGCGCCGTGTGGATCGTGGTGGCCAACTCCTGGCAGCAGACGCCGGCGGGTTACGCCATCGTACAGACGGCGCTCGGCGAGCGGGCCCAGATCACCAACTTCTGGGAAATGGTGTTCAACCCGTCCTCGGTGGACCGGCTGGTGCACGTGCTGTTCGGCGCGTTTCTCTCAGGGGCGTTCTTGCTGACGAGCGTGGCGGCGTACTGCGCGCTGAAGCGACGGAACCTGGAGTTCGCCAAGGCCACGATGCGCATCGGGCTCTGGATGGCCGTGTCGGTCTCCCTGGGGCAACTGGTCTCGGGCCACGGGAGCGCCGGCAACGTCTCGACGAACCAGCCCGCCAAACTCGCAGCGATGGAGGGCCACTGGCGCTCCGACCGACCGATGGACCTGAGTCTGCTCGGGTGGGTGGACGAACGGCGGCAGACGACGCACTCGCTGGCGATTCCGGGCGGGGCAAGCTGGCTGGTGACGCAGGACGCGAGCCAAACCCTTCTCGGCCTGGATAACTGGCCGCCGCAGGACCGCCCTCCGGTTCAGGCGGTGTTCCAGACCTACCACCTGATGATCCTCCTCGGCGGGGCGATGATCGTACTCAGCCTGCTCGGGGCTTTGATGACCTGCGGCGGGAGGCTCTTCCGCTGCCGGCCTCTGCTCTGGGTGTTCGTCGTGGCGGTCGGCATGCCGTTCCTCGCCAACGAGAGCGGGTGGATGGCGGCCGAGTTGGGACGCCAGCCGTGGGTTGTCTACGAGAAGCTCCGCACGGTCGACGCTGCGTCGAGGGTGACGCCGGTCGGCCATGTGTGGGCGTCGCTGGTGCTGTTCACGTTGGTGTACGCGCTGCTGCTCGCGCTGTTCGTCTACCTGCTCGTGCGGGTCGTCAAAGCGGGTCCGGACGAGGTGACACCGTGACCTACGCACTCGACCTTCCGACGACTTGGTTCGTGATCGTCGGCGTGCTGCTGACCGGCTACGCGGTGCTCGACGGCTTCGACCTCGGGGTCGGGGCGCTGTTGCCGTTCGCCAAGACGGACGCGGACCGAAGGACGATGCTGAACGCCATCGGCCCCGTGTGGGACGGCAACGAGGTGTGGCTGATTGTGGGCGGAGGGGCGCTGTTTGCGGCCTTCCCCGAGGTGTACGCGACGGTCTTCTCCGGCTTCTACCTGGCCATGGTGCTGCTTCTGTTGGCGCTGATCGTCCGCGCGGTGGCGATCGAGTTCCGGGGGCGCGTCGAATCCGTGCGTTGGAGGCGCGGTTGGGACGCGGCGTTCGCCGCAGCGTCGGCCCTCATCGCCCTGCTTTGCGGCGTGGCGATCGGCAACGTGGCTTTCGGCGTGCCGCTGGACGCGCAGCGGGAATGCGCCGCCGATTTCATCTACCTCCTCCAACCCCATGGGCTACTGGCCGGGTTGACGACCCTCGGGCTGTTCATGATGCACGGCTCGGTCTTCCTGGCCGTCAAGACGGAGGGCGAGTTGCAGCAGAAGGCCGCCCGTTGGTTCTGGCGTTGCCTGGCGTTCTTCGTGGCTGCCTGGGCGTTGCTCACCGTCGCCATCTGGATCTTGGCGCCCGAGATGACGCGCCCGATGCGCGAGACGCCCGCGCTCTGGGCGTTGCCCGTCGCCACCCTGCTGGCGGTCGCCTACGTGCCGCACGCCTTCTTCCGCCGGCAGTACGGTTTGGCGTTCCTCGGCTCGTGCGCGTGCATCGTCGGGCTGATGGCGCTCTTCGGCCTGGGGATGTTCCCGGACCTGCTTCGCAGCGCACCGCACCCCGAGCGCAGCCTGTCCGTCGCAAACGCCTCCTCCTCGCCCGCCGCGCTCTCCACGATGCTCACGATCGCGCTGATCGGCATGCCGTTGGTGCTGGCCTACACGGGCGCCATCTACTACTTGTTCCGCGGCAAGGTGAAGGCCGACCGGATGCACTACTAGGGCCGGCTCACATCCCGATGCCGGTGTAGTGCTTCATGCCAAGCCGCCAAAGCACCTTGTAGACCACAACCGAGACCAGAATCCACCCCACCTGCATGCCAATGGCGGTTACCGCAGCCGGGCCGGTCAACCGCCCAATCAGGATCTCGGTCGGCGCGCCGGTCGTGTAGTAGAACGGGAACACCTTGGCGATACCCCGCACCCAGTCCGGGAAGACGGCGATCGGGAAGACCTGGCCGCTCAGAAAGAGCATCGGGATGTAGTAGAGCTCGAAGATGGACTGCGCCTCCTGGGTGAATAGCGCCAGCATCGCCATGGCCAGGACGAAGCACACGCTCACCATGTGCCCCAGAAGGAGCGACGTCCAGAACTCCCAACCCATGTGCAGGTGGATGCCCGTGATGTGCGAGCCGTAGAACGCCACGAAGAGTAGGAACCACGGCGCCGAGATCACCGTGCGAATCGACCGCCAAGCCAGGTTCCTGGCCAGGATGAACTGGAAGTAGCTGATCGGCCGGATGATGTGGGTCGAGAAGATCCCCTCCCGGATCTCCCACGAGATGTCCCACATGAAGTGGCTGGTCACGAACGAGCCGACCACGAGCATGCAAAGGTAGTAGAGCACGAAGTCGTTCGGGCCGAACCCTTTGATCGGCGCGCCCTTCCCCGCCGCGATCCAGACCAACGGCATCACGAACGTGGTGGCGGCATCCGTGAGCACCCAGATAAAGCCGGACGCGCGGTACGCGAAGCCCTCCTCGAGGTAGATGGCAAACAGCGCCAACCATTGCCGCACGCAACGTCGCGCGGAGTCGAGAAAGGCGCTGGGGAGGGTTCGTTCCAGCATTGGGCGGGCTTGTTCTACCCCAACGCAAAACCGGCCCGCTCCCATTTGGGGGGAGCGGGCCGGTTACTCTTGCAGGCAGACTCGCCTAGTCGTGGAGCGGCAGCCCCATCAGCTTCAGGAACGCGCGACCTTCGTCGTCGTTCTTCGCCGTGGTGCAGATGGTGATGTCCATGCCCCGGATCTTGTCGAACGAGTCGTAGCTGATCTCGGGGAATACGAGCTGCTCCTTCAGGCCCAGCGAGTAGTTGCCGCGACCGTCGAACGACTTCGGGTTCAGGCCCTGGAAGTCGCGGATGCGCGGGAGCGCCACCGTGATGAGCTTGTCAAGGAAGTGATAAGCCATGTCGCCGCGCAACGTCACCATGCAACCGATCTTCATGCCCTCGCGGATCTTGAAGTTCGAAATGCTCTGGCGGGCGATGGTCGTCACCGGCTTCTGGCCCGTGATGGTGGTCATATCGCGCAGGCAGGCTTCGAGGTCCTTCTCGTCGATGCCCGAACCCATGTTGACCACAACCTTGACCAACCGGGGAGCCTGCATCCGCGACGTAAACCCAAACTGCTCGATCAGCTTGGCGACCACGCTCTCCTTGTACCGCTGGCGGAGCCGAGGCGCTGGCAGCTTCACGGACAGGTCGCGCATAGCGGTCGCGGCGCCCTTGCCCTCTTTTCCTTTCTTCGTAACCTTCTCTTTCGCCATCGCTCGCTAGTCCTTCTTCTCGATGTTCGGCGTGTCGACGATCGTCTGACCGCTCCGCTTGGCGTACCGCACGATCTTGCCGTCCTCTTTGCGGCGGCCGATGCGGGTCGGCGTGTCGTTGGCCGGGTCGATCACCATCAGGTTGCTGATGTGGATCGGCATCGGCATTCGCACGCGAGCGGATTTTTCGCCCTGATAGCGCGCCTTGCGGTGCTTGATCGCCGCGTTGAGCGGAATCGGTTGTTCGGCGTTCTCCGCGTTCTCCTGGAACACGACTGCGCGCTGCGTCTTCGGGATCACCAACGCGACGATGCCGATCTGGCCCTTGTCCTTCCCGGCGATGATCTTGACCTTATCGCCCTGGCGGACCTTAAGCTTGATCTGGGCTGCGCGCTGCTTGATTTCAGCTTTCGTTGGCATAGCTTAGAGGACCTCCGGTGCGAGCGACACGATCTTCATGAAGTTCCGGTCGCGAAGTTCGCGGGCGACCGGTCCGAAAATGCGCGTGCCGCGAGGCTCCTGGTTTACCGGGTTGATGACCACGCAGGCGTTGTCATCGAACCGCAGCGTCGAACCGTCTGCGCGGCGGATCGCCTTCTTGGTGCGGACCACGACGGCCTTTATGACGTCGCCTTTCTTGATGGGCATGTTTGGGGTGGCTATTTTGACAGAAGCCACGATCACGTCGCCCACGCCCCCGTATCGGGGTTGCGAGCCCTTCAGCACGCGAATGCACATAACTTCGCGTGCTCCGGAGTTGTCCGCGACCTTAAGCCTCGAAAACTGTTGAATCATCCTCGTACTCCGTTTTTCAGGCAGAGGGCGCGCAACGCCTCGACCTCACGGTCGGCGCGGGGCGCGCCTTGTCTGTGTTGTCCGCGTTCCACTTGCGGACTAACGAGAGGCGACTACTTCACCTTCTCGATAATTCGTGTAACCCTCCAGCGCTTGTCCCTGCTGAGGGGCTTGGTTTCCATAATCTCGACGATGTCGCCGATGTCGCAGCCGATCTCGTCGTGAGCTTTGACCGCGCTCGACTTCAACACGGTCTTGCCATACAGTCCGTGCTGAACGCGCCGCTCGGCCCGCACCACCACTGTCTTTTCCATCTTGTTCGACACGACCAGGCCGCGGCGAACCTTTCGCGCGTTGCGCGTCACACTTGCTTCACTCATGCGTCACCCCCGCGCTTCTTCTCCGTGATGGCCGTCAGGATCCGCGCGATGTTGTGCCGTCGCACTTTCAAACTAGCCGTATCGGTGAGCTGCCGGAAGACCAGATCCCGCCGAGCCTTGTAGAGCGCAGCGCGCTCCTTCTGCATCAGCTCTTCCAGTTCCGGTACGGACTTATCCCGCAGTTCCGTCGACTTAAGACCTTTCATTGAACTGTTCTCCTCAAAACCTCGTGGTGCTAGATACCTGCGGTTTCCTGGTATTCCGCCTTCGTCACGAAGCGGCACCGCAACGGCAGTTTGTGCTGCGCCAGGCGCATGGCCTCGCGAGCGGTCTCCTCGGTTACGCCGTTCATCTCGAACATGACGCGGCCCGGCTTGACCACCACGACCCACCCCTCGACGCCGGCCTTACCTTTGCCCATGCGCTGCTCAAGCGGCTTCTTGGTGATCGGCTTGTCCGGGAAGATGCGAATCCACACCTTGCCGCCGCGCTTGATATAGCGCGTCATGGCTATACGAGCGGCTTCGATCTGCCGGCTGGTCACCCAGCCCGGATCGAGCGACATCAAACCGTAATCGCCGAAGGCGACCGTGTTCCCGCGCATTGCCTTTCCGCGCATGCGGCCGCGGAACTGCTTGCGGTACTTCGTACGCTTAGGCATCAACATTCTTGGTCACCTCCCCCTGCGGACCGGTGTGCCGCGGGCCTCGCGGCTCGCGCTCCCGGCGCTCCCGACGACGCGGCGGTTCCGGAACGTTCAGAGCGATCCGCTGCTTCTCCGGCAGCACCTCGCCCTTGTAGATCCAGGTCTTCACGCCGACCGTGCCGTAAATCGTATAGGCCGTGGCGAAACCGTAGTCGATGTCGGCGCGCAGCGTGTGAAGCGGCACCTTACCGACCTTGTCGCATTCCGTTCGGGCGATCTCGGCGCCGTTCAGGCGTCCGGAGACCATCACCTTGATGCCTCGGCCGTTCATGCGCACGCAGCGGGTCATCGCCTGTCGCATCGCGCGGCGGTGGGAGATACGCTTCTCCAACTGCACGGCGATGTTCTCGGCGACCAGCTGAGCGTCAAGCTCCGGCTGCCGAACCTCGGCGACGTTCACCTGCACCTGAGCGGACGGGTCTTGCCGGCGGATGCGGTGGTTGATCTCCGAGCTGATCTCGTCGATGCCCTTGCCGCCACGCCCGATGACCGCGCCCGGTCGCGACGTAAAGATCGTGACCTTGATGCGGTTGGCCGCACGCTCGACCTCCACTCGGGAGACCAAGCCCTTGCCAATCTTCTCGCGGAGAAACTCGCGGATCTTCTGGTCCGAGACGAGCGCCTCTCGATACTGCTTCTTGGGGTAGATCCAGTGGCTATCATGTCCACGGATTACGCCAAGCCTAAAACCTACCGGATGAATCTTCTGACCCAAGTCTTCTAACTCCGATTAGCGCGTTATTCCTTCGATTCCTCAGGCTGCACGCCTTCCTGAGCCGTTTCGGGCTCGGGGGCGGTCGTCGTGGTTTCCACCACGTCCTTCGGCGTCTCGTCCTTCTCGGAAACCTTCGTTTCGCCCTTGGCCTTGCTCTTCGTCGCCTTTGGCTTCTCGAAGCTCGGCCGAGCCTTCGCCTTCGTGCCGTGCGGCTTCACCGCAGCGGTCGGCGCCACGTCCTCCACCACGACGGTGATGTGGCTGGTTCGCTTCAGGATGCGGTTACCCCGCCCCATAGCCCGAGCGTGCATGCGCTTGATGCGCGGACCTTCGTCCACCCGGATCTCGCTGATCACCAGCGCTTCCGGAGCCGCCCCCTCGTTTTCCTGGGCGTTGGCAATCGCGCTGAGGATGACCTTTCGCAGGACGCAAGCGCCCTTGCTCGGGTGGAAGCGCAGCACGTCCGCCATCCGCTGTGCCGGCTTACCGGACACCTCGGCGGCGACCAGCCGCACCTTTCGGGGCTGTACCCTTATGTATTTCGCTACCGCTCGAACTTCCATTCCTGTCCTACTCGTCGACCCGCCACGCACCACGTCGTCCAGGGTGCGCAAGGCCTTTCATTGTACCTTGGGGGTCCCCCGGTTCCGGGGGACCCTCCCAACTACCGTATCTTTGTCCCCCGCTCCGGAATCGATCCGTCGTGGCCCCGGTAGGTCCGCGTTGGCGCGAACTCCCCGAGCTTGTGGCCAATCATGTTCTCCGTGACGAACACCGGAACGTGCTTGCGACCGTCGTGCACGGCGATGGTGTGCCCCAGCATGTCGGGGGTAACCGTCGAGCGCCGCGACCACGTCTTGATCAGCCGCTTTTCGCCCTTGGCGTTCATCTCTTCGATCTTCTCGGCGAGGTGGCCGTCGATGAAATATCCTTTCTTCAGGCTTCGAGCCATATCTTCCTCGTTTACTTGCCCTCGTTCCTGCGGCGGACGATGAAGCGGTCGGTGCGCTTGTTCTTGCGCGTGCGGGCGCCGAGCGCCTTATTGCCCCAACGGTCGACCGGGCCCTTCTTGCGCCCGACCGGCGACTTGGCTTCACCACCACCGTGTGG
Source organism: uncultured Fimbriimonadaceae bacterium (assembly GCA_964539295.1). Lineage (GTDB taxonomy): Bacteria > Armatimonadota > Fimbriimonadia > Fimbriimonadales > Fimbriimonadaceae > CAZIIS01. The sequence continues at coordinate 14,172 of CAZIIS010000027.1, forward strand.
GTGGTCGCGCGGGCTCTTGACCACGCCGCGCACCTCAGGCTTCTTGCCCAGGCCCCGCTTCTTGCCGGCCTTGCCGAGCTGCTCGTTCTCGTGCTCGGCGTTACCGACTTCGCCCACGGTGGCCTTGCAGTCCATGTTCACCATGCGCATCTCGCCGCTGGGCATGCGGAGGGTGGCGTAGTTGCCTTCCTTCGCAATGACCTGGGCGGCGGCGCCGGCCGAGCGGACCATCTGGCCGCCGCGTCCGACCTGCAGTTCGATGTTGTGGACCATCGTGCCGAGCGGGATGTTGCGCAGGGCAAGCGTGTGGCCCGGAAGGATGTCCGCGCCCTCGCCGCTGCGAACCTTGCTGCCGACCCGGACCCCCTTCGGGGCCAGGATGTAGCGTTTCTCGCCGTCGGTGTAGTGCAGCAGGGCGATGCGGCAGGTGCGGTTCGGGTCGTACTCGATCGCGACGACCTTGCCGTCCATGCCCACTTTGTCCCGCTTGAAGTCGATGATGCGGTACTGCCGCTTGTTGCCGCCGCCGCGATGACCGGAGGTGACGCGACCGACCGCGTTGCGACCGCCCGACTTGCCGTTGGACGTCACCAACGTCTTTTCGGGCTTGCTCTTCGTGACCTCCTCGTAGGTCGAGCCAATCATGTGGCGTCGACCGGGCGAGGTCGGTTTGTACCTGCGCGTCGGCATGTTAGACTCCGTAATCCTCCAGAACTTGGCCCTTCTTCAGGGTAACGACGGCCTTCTTGAAGTCCGGCCTCTTGCCCCGGCTCTTCGCACCCACCCGGCGCATCTTGCCGCGGACGGTCATGGTGCGCACCGATTCGACCTCGATGCGTTCTTCCTTGGCCTTCTTGCCCGCGTTGTAGATCGCCTCGATGGCGGCCTTGATCTCGATCTTGTTCGCGCCGTCGGCGACGATGAACGTGTACTTGCGCTGCAGTTGAGCCTCATCGCGGACCGTCGGGTCGCCGTAGCTGAGCGCGACCGACTTCTCCGTGATGTGCGGCTTCACGATAATGGTATGCGGGTCCTTCATTTCGACCAAAACTCCTCAACGCGCTTCAGGGCCTCCTGAACGACGACGAGCTTGTGCGCGACGAGCAGGTCGCGGGTCGAGAAGCTCGCGGTCTTTCCGTCGGCCGCCGGCGCAGTGCGCACGACCACGTTCGGGATGTTGCGGAAGCTGCGGTAGGTGGCTTCGTCGTACTCGGGGAGCACCACCAACAGCCGCTTCGTTTCGGAAAGCTCCAACGCCTGCAGGAACGCCGCGGCGACCTTCGTCTTCGGCTCGGCGAAGGCGATCTTCTCCACCACGATCACGTCGCCTGCGGCGACCTTGGCTGCCATCGCGGCCATGATGGCCGCGCGCCGCTCTTTGCGGTTGACCTTCTTCGAGTAGTCGCGAGGTTTGACCGCGAGTGCCATGCCGCCATGCGCGTACTGCGGAGCGCGGATGGTTCCCTGGCGGGCGTTGCCCGTCTTCTTCTGGCGATACGGCTTCTTGCCGCCGCCCCGCGTTTCGCTGCGCGTCTTGGCCGACTGGGTGCCCTGGCGGGCGTTGGCCATCTCGCTGACCACCACGCGGTGGACGAGAGCCTTCGACGCCGTGGCCGCGTCAAGGCCCTGGGACAGCTGGTGCTTCCCTACGACCTTGCCTTCCTGGTTGCGAATCTCAAGTTCCGCCATGGCTTACTTGCCCTCCTTCTTGATGGTGACGAGGCCGCCGTTGGGACCGGGAACGCTACCGCTGATCAGGATCAGGTTGCGCTCGGCGTCCACCTTCACGACCTTCACGCCCTTCTGGGTCACCTGCTCGGCGCCCATGTGGCCCGGGCGTCGCGTGCCCTTGAAGACGCGCTGCGGGCCCGTAGCGCCGCTGGAGAGCGGCCGGCGGTGGGTCATGTAACCGTGCGTCTTGTGCTGGCCCTTGAAGTGGTAGCGCTTGACGCCGCCGGCGAAACCGCGGCCCTTGCTGATGGCCGTCACGGTCACTGGTTCGCCCTCGATGAAAAGGTCCGTTTTGATCTCCTGGCCCAACGAGAACTCGTTCACTTCGCCGACGCGGAACTCGCGTAGGAAGCGAAGGTTGCGGGCAAGGCCGGCCTTCTTCAGGTGGCCGAATTTGGGGAATGTGAGGTGCTTGTCGCTCACCTCGCCGTAACCGACCTGGACCGCCGTATAGCCATCCTTCTCCTCAGTTCGGATCTGGGTGACGTACACAGGGCCGGCTTCGATCACGGTAACGGGGATCATGCGCCCATCGTCCGTGAAGACGTGAGTCATGCCGACTTTCGTGCCTAGAATTCCTGGTAACACTGTTTTGCTTCTCCCGGCTTCCTCTGGACCGGAGCGTCGTGTTTGCGCGTAGCCCGTCATTTCGGGTCGCAACGCACCGATTCTGCGAAGCCTTTCAAGGCGTTCGGGTCATGCGGCTCCCGGACGTCGCTCCTGGGCGACACGCCGGGCGCCGGAAAGTTGTCAGACCGTCTTGATCTCGATGTCCACGCCGCTGGGAAGGTCGAGCCGCATCAGGGCGTCGATCGTCTTGTTCGTCGGTTCGTGGATGTCGATCAGCCGGTTGTGCGTCCTGAGCTCGAAGTGCTCCATCGACTCCTTGTCGATATGGGGCCCTCGGATGACGCAGAACTTCCGGATCCTGGTCGGCAAGGGGATCGGGCCCGCCAGCCTAGCGCCAGTCCGCTTGGCCGTGTCGGCGATCTTCTCCGCCGAGTTGTCCAAAATGCGGTGGTCGTAGGCGCGCAACCGTATCCGTACCGTCGGTGTTTCTGCCATGCTTTGCGTTTTCCTGACTTGGTTAGAGCCCCCGAGGGAGACCGCGGGGGCTCATTCCTTTCTTACTCGTAGACCTTGCTGATCGTGCCGGCGCCGACCGTGCGGCCGCCTTCGCGAATCGCGAACTTGGAGCCCTGCTCCATGGCGATCGGCATAATGAGCTCGACGTTCATGGTGATGTTCTCACCGGGCATAACCATCGCCACGCCTTCCGGAAGGTTCAGCGTGCCGGTAACGTCGGTCGTGCGGAAGTAGAACTGCGGCCGGTAGCCCGTGGTGAACGGGGTGTGGCGTCCGCCCTCTTCCTTCGACAGCACGTAGACCTCGGCGTCGAACTTCGTGTGCGGCTTGATGGAACCCGGCTTGGCAACGACCATGCCGCGCTCAACCTGCTTGCGGTCGATACCTCGAAGCAGCAGACCAACGTTGTCGCCGGCCTCGCAGTAGTCGAGGGTCTTGCGGAACATCTCGATGGCGGTGACGACCGTCTTCTTGGACTCCGCATGGAGGCCAATCAGCTCGACCTCTTCCATCGCCTTCAGCTGGCCGCGCTCAACACGACCCGTCGCAACGGTGCCGCGACCGGTGATCGTGAACACGTCCTCGACCGCGCACAGGAACGGCTTGTCCTTGTCGCGCTCGGGAGCCGGGATGTACCGGTCGACCTCGGCCATCAGCGAAAGCACAGCCTTCACGTCCGGGTCGTCGAAGTTGATCGTACCGGCCTCGACCTGGTCCAGCGCCTTGCGGGCCGAACCCTTCACGATCGGGGTGTCGTCGCCGGGGAAGCCGTAGCCCGTCAGCAGCTCGCGGATCTCCATCTCGACCAGTTCGAGCAGCTCGGGGTCGTCGACCTGGTCGGTCTTGTTGATGAACACCACGATGTACGGAACGCCCACCTGGCGGGCCAGGAGGATGTGCTCGCGGGTCTGCTGCATCGGGCCGTCGGTTCCGGCCACGACGAGGATCGCGCCGTCCATCTGGGCGGCGCCGGTGATCATGTTCTTGATGAAGTCGGCGTGGCCCGGGCAGTCGACGTGCGCATAGTGCCGCGTCTCGGTCTCGTACTCCTGGTGCGAGATGTTGATCGTGATGCCGCGCGCCTTCTCTTCCGGTGCGCTGTCGATCTCGTCATAGCTCACCTTTTTGTTGGTGGTGCTTTGAATCTTCTCGGCAAGGATGCCGGTGATCGCAGCGGTGAGCGTGGTCTTTCCGTGGTCGACGTGGCCGATCGTACCGATGTTTACGTGCGGCTTCGTCCTTACGAATTTCTGTCTTGCCATGACTCGTTTCTACTCCTGCCTAACTGCCGCTTTGGGCCTTCTCAATGATTGCCAGTGCGATATTGGTGGGAACCTCTTCGTAGTGCGACGGGGTAACGTTGGGCGTTGCACGGCCCTGAGTAAGAGACCGCAAGGTCGTAACATACCCGAACATCTGGGAGAGCGGCACGCTCCCCGTGACTATCGTAACCCCTCCGGGCCCTGGTTCCATTTTCTCAATGCGACCCCGTCGGCTGTTGAGGTCGCCCACCACGTCACCCACGTTCGCCTCGGGCGTCGTGACCTCGACGTGCATAATGGGCTCTTTCAGCACGGGCTTTGCCTTCTTCATGACTTCGCGGAAGCCGAGAAGACCCGCCTGTTTGAACGCGTTTTCGTTCGAGTCCACTTCGTGATAGGAGCCGTCCACAATGGTGACCTTGACGTCGACCACCGGGTAGCCCGCCAGAACCCCGGAGAGCATCGCTTCGCGGACGCCTTTCTCGACCGCGGGGATGTACTCCCTCGGCACTCTGCCGCCGACAACTTTGTCTTCGAAGACGAAGCCCATTCCCGCCTCGAGCGGCTCGATCTCCAGTACGCAGTGACCGTACTGACCGGAACCGCCCGTCTGCCGGATGAAGCGTCCTTCCGCCTTCGCACGGCCCGTGGCCGTCTCCCGATATGCAACCTGAGGTTTGCCCTGGTTCGCCTGAACGTTGAACTCCCGGTTCAGGCGGTCCACGATGATCTCCAGGTGCAGTTCGCCCATTCCGCTGATGATCGTCTGACCGCTCTCCGCGTCGGTCTGAACGCGGAAGGTCGGGTCTTCCTCCGCCAGCCGCTGCAGCGCGTTGCCCAGCTTGTCCTGGTCCGCGCGGCTCTTCGGCTCAATGGCGATCTGGATCACCGGCTCGGGGAACTTGATGCTCTCGAGGATGATCGGCGCCTCGGGGTCGCAAAGCGTCACGCCCGTGCGAACATCGGAAAGCCCGATCACGCCGACGATCTCGCCGGCCGAAACATCGTCGATCTCATGGCGCTTGTTCGCGTGCATCTCCAGGATGCGCCCGATGCGAGCGTTGCGCGTCTTGAGTTCGTTGGTTTGCGGGTCGCGGTAAGCCAAGGAGACCTGCGAGCCCTTCTTCAGCATTCCGCTGTAGACGCGCATATACGTCAGGCGTCCGACGTGCGGGTCGGACATGACCTTGAAGATGAGCGCGCAGAACGAGGCGTCGTCGCTTGGGGCGCGCACCGCCTCGGTCTCGGTCTGGTACTCCAGGCCATCGACCGGGCCGATGTCCAACGGCGACGGCAGGTAATCCACGATCGCGTCGCAGAGCGCCTGCACGCCCTTGTTCTTGAAAGAACTGCCGCACAGCACCGGCGTCACCTTGTTCGCCAGCGTCCCGCGCCGGAGGGCCGCCCGAATCTCGTCCGCCGAGATCGGCTCGTTCTCCAGATAGCGCTCCATGATCGAATCGTCGAAATCGGAGATCGCCTCGAGAAGAACGCCGCGGTACTCTTTGGCCTTCTCCACCAAGTCTGCCGGGACCTCTCGGACCTCGAACTCCTTGCCGTCGTCCGAGGTGTAGACAGTCGCCTTCATCTCGACGAGGTCGACGTACCCGGCGAAACTGGATTCCGCTCCGATGGGAATCTCGATCGGCGCCGGGTTGGCGCCCAGGCGGTCGCGGACGCGATCCACGACGTTGAAGAAATCAGCGCCGAGGCGATCCATCTTGTTGATGTAGATGACGCGCGGGACGTTGTAGCGATTGGCTTGGCGCCAGACCGTCTCCGATTGGGGCTGGACCCCACCCACCGCGCAGAACACGGCGACCGCGCCGTCCAAAACGCGAAGCGACCGTTCCACTTCGACCGTGAAGTCGACGTGGCCGGGCGTGTCGATGACGTTGATCTTGTGCTCAGGCTTGTCGCCCTTCGAGCCGCTCCAGAAACACGACGTCGCCGCGGAGGTGATGGTGATCCCGCGCTCCTGCTCCTGGACCATCCAGTCCATGGTAGCGGCTCCCTCGTGGACCTCGCCCAGCTTGTGCGTCTTCCCTGTGTAATAGAGAATCCGTTCGGTCGTCGTCGTTTTCCCAGCGTCGATATGGGCGGCGATGCCGATATTGCGGACCAGGTCGATTGAGTGACTTCGAGGCATATATGTGTACTAGAACCTATAGTGGCTAAACGCCTTGTTGGCGTCGGCCATGCGGTGTGTGTCTTCCTTCTTCTTCACGGAGCTTCCCGTGTTGTTGAAAGCGTCGATCAATTCGTTGGAGAGCTTCTCGACCATCGACTTGCCAGAGCGCTTGCGGGTGTTGGAGACCAGCCAGCGCAGTGCGAGCGTGCGCCGGCGCGCCGTGCGAACCTCCATCGGCACCTGGTAGGTCTGGCCACCCACGCGGCGCGGTCGCACTTCGACCTGCGGCGTGACGTTGGCGATCGCCTTCTCAAACGCTTCGATCGCCGGCTGACCGGTCTTCTCTTCCAGCGTCTGCATGGCGGTGTAGAAGATCCTCTCTGCGATTACCTTCTTGCCGCCGATCATGAGGCGGTTGATGAAGCTCTGAGCCAGTTCACTTCCGTAAACCGGATCGGGGAGGATAACTCGAGGTGGAACGGGTCCTTTACGCGGCATGGTTCATCGGCTCCTTTACTTGGCTGCCTTCTTCGGGCGTTTCGCGCCGTACTTGCTGCGGCTTTTCTGTCGGTTGCTGACGCCGGCCGTCTGCTGGGTGCCGCGCACGATGTGATAGCGCACGCCCGGAAGGTCCTTCACGCGGCCGCCGCGAACGAGAACAACAGAGTGCTCCTGCAGGTTGTGCCCCACGCCGGGGATATATGCGGTGACCTCGATCCCGTTCGTCAGGCGAACACGGGCGACCTTGCGAAGGGCCGAGTTCGGCTTCTTTGGCGTAACGGTCCTAACGACCGTGCATACACCGCGCTTGAACGGGTTTTTCTTCAGCGCCGGCGACTTGGATGTCGTCTGCGGCTGAGTGCGCCCTTTACGTACCAGCTGATTTACCGTCGGCATTCAAACCTCGATCTGTTTGGCTCGGCCCAACCTGACCCATATATGAGAACGGACCCCGCGCGCTTCGCAACTGGGCCCATTGTCGACAGGTTGAACTTTCCGCGAATAGTCCCTTAGCGATCACCGGGGGATCGCCGATAACAGCCTGCGCTGTGCGGCGTCCGTTGGTTGCGCCAAGGGGAAAGTATGTAACGCGGGCGGGACCGATGTCAAGGTCCCGGACCGTTCGCGGTAGGTTCACCGCTACCCGCGACGGGCCACCGCCGGATTCACTTCCCCTTGCCTTTGCGGAGCCGCCCCAGGTCGTGTCGCAGCCGGTTCAGCCCGCGTTCCCACACCGACGGCACGTGCTCGAACGCCCCACCGCGCCGCTTTGCGGCGGCGATATCGGCGCTTTTGCTGCGCAGATACCCCTCAGGGTCCTGGTAACTGAAGAGGTTTGCCCGGGCGTTCATTACGTACGCCATCTTCAACCGCAGATCCTTCAGTCGCCGGCAACGCCACCCGTCCTCCCAGTATTGGTACTTCTCGGGCGAGTCCGGAATGGGTCCTATGGCCACTGCCGCCTGCCGTCGGAACGCGATCATGCAGCCGGCGATGTTGTGGCGCACCCGCCGGATCGGCGCCCCGCGCACCCGCGTCTCCGGGTCGCACCAGTGGAGGTTCATGTACTGCGCGTTCTCCTCGCCCAACCACGGCGCGAGCGCGCCGTAACCCTTGAGCCGGACAAACGCCTGGTCGAGCGCCTCCTGCCACCCCTTCTCCGGCAGGTAATCGTCGTCCATCGTGACGTAGACGTCGCAGTCGGAGGCCCGCAATATCGTTTGGTACGCCGCGTTGAGCGTTTGGGCCTTCCCCTCCCTGCCGTCCAGGATTCGGAGGTCGGTCGGTTGGGTCAGGCTATCCCGAATCGCCTGCATCGTCTGGTCGAAACCGGCGACCGATTGGCGTATCGTGGGAATGACGATCAGGTAGCGCACGCCCCACGCCTCCATGCCGTCGCTGCACGCCCCGCGCGACAGGCAGAACGCTGTGGAGCCGCCTGGCAGATTTGAACTCCCGACCTACCGCTTACAAGGCGGTTGCTCTACCACTGAGCTAAGGCGGCCCAACTTGCGCGTCCCAAAATGTACCTGAGCCCCGGACAACAACGCCCGGGGCTCAGATTGGGGACAAAACCTCTGGGCGACTACTCGCCTTTCTTCCCGCGCTTTCGGGTCCGGATCAACCTTGGCGTGCCGTCCGGGTCGTAACCGATCTTGAAGCCGGCCGGGATGCGGCTCAGCGCGTTGGCGACCTCCGCGGGAAGCTCGGGAACGCCCGCCTGCTTCTGCGCCCCGCGTTTGCGCGTGCGCCGGAAGGAAGCCACAGCCTTCTCCGCCACCGCGGCATCTTCGACCACGACCAACCCCTTCTCCTCGATCGCCATCAACTCGGCGCTAGGCGGGATGTGGACAAACACGTACTCGTCGGAGGCCAACAACCTGGTTTCAAACGGCAGTACGTACTTGCGGACGCCAAGCCTGAGGGTAAGGGCGCCCTCCTTCGCTTGGGTTCTCAACTTCAACCCTGACTTGATCTGGTCAAGTGATTTAGCCATAACTTACTCCAGGCAAACGGTGCTACCGTTGCGCAAAGGATCTTTGCCAAATAAGTGTATTACCAAACGCCAAGAACGCGCAAGCCTTTGCGCCGCATCGTCGACTTTTTTACGAGACAACCGATGCGGCGCTCGTTCCTGTGAGCGTTAACGCTACACCAATGGCATGTTGTCCAGCAGACGGACGGAACCGAGTTTCGCCGCCGCCATCACCCGGCCTTGCGGGCTAAAGGTCAACAGCGGCTCCATGGTGTCTTGGTCCACGCAGACGAAGTAGTCTACGGAGAAGCCGGCCAACTCCAATTGCGCAATCCCTTCGTCCAGGATCGCCTTCATGGCTTCGGGAAGGCCATCTTTCTCCGCCCGTATGCGTTGAGCGGCCCTCTCGACGGCGCGGTTGATGGTTGGCGCCAACGCCTTTTCCTCGGGTGAAAGGTACGCATGCCGGCTGGAAAGGGCCAATCCCGATGGGGCGCGGACCGTCTCGACGAATCGCAACTCCACCGGAACGTTTAGGTCGCGCACCATCTTTTGGATCACGGCGCATTGCTGAAGGTCCTTGCGCCCGAAGTAAGCCAACGTGGGCTGGACGATGTTGAACAACTTCAGCACGACCGTGGCCGCACCCGCAAAATGACCTGGGCGAATGGCGCCCTCCCACCGTTCGGAAACGCCCGAAACTCGCACTTCCGTGCCAGTGGACGGGTACATCTCCTCGACGCTGGGCGCGAAGACCAGATCGACGCCGACCGACGCGGCAAGCGCGCCATCGGCTTCCATGCGCCGCGGATAGCGCTCGAAGTCTTCGCCCGGCCCGAACTGCGTCGGGTTGACGAACACCGACGCCACCACCTCGTCGCATTCCTTGCGCGCCTCGCGCATCAGCCCAAGGTGCCCTTCGTGCAAGGCGCCCATCGTCGGCACGAGCCCGCGCCGCACGCCGGGCTGCAACGTCTCATGCAGTTCGCGAATCGTATGGATGAGTCTCAAAAGCTGTGGTCGGTGTCGGGGAACGTGCCTTCGCGCACTTCCTTGGCGTATCGCTTAAGCCCTCGCACGAAGCTTGTGCGGCCGTTGGCGTAACGCTTGGCGTGCCTGAAGACCTTGAGGCCAAGGCCCATCACGTCGTGAAAAACCTGTACCTGTCCGTCGCAATGCGGCCCGGCCCCGATGCCGATCGTCGGGATCTCCAAAGCACGGGTGATCCGCTCCGCGAGCGCCGCAGGCACCAGTTCCAGAACGAGCGAAAAGGCGCCCGCCTCCTGCAACGCGAGCGCATCGGCCAGAACCTTGTCGCCGGCCTCCCCCCGGCCCTGCACCCTGTGTCCGCCAAAGGCGTTCACGGATTGCGGGGTCATTCCCAGGTGCGCCATTACCGGAATGCCGGCCTTGACCAACGCGCGTACCTCGTCAAGATATGGGCCTTCCAGCTTAACGGCCTCGGCGCCCGCCTTCACAAGCGCACAGGCGGATTCCACGCAGGTCTGAACCGAAGATTGGTAGGAGCCGAGCGGCATGTCCCCCACGAGCAACCCGTTCTGCATTCCACGAGCCGCGGCGCGCGTATGGTGGAGCATGTCGTCAAGCGTTACCGGCAACGTCGACGAATAGCCGAGCATCGTGTTGCCCACCGAATCGCCGACCAAAACGACGTCGACGCCCGCGGCGTCGGCTATGGAGGATGAAACGCAATCGTAGGCCGTGACGCAGACGATCTTCCGGCCCTTGCCCTTCATCGCTCGCACAACGGGAGCGGTGATCTTGTCCGCCATCGGCCGGGAAGTGTACCGCGCACTTAACCTGGGCCCGGGGCGCACGAGGCAAGGACTTCGGCCGCGTGCCCGGAGGGTTTGACCTTCCGCCACACCTTGACCACCACGCCCTCCGCATCCAGCATAAACGTCGTGCGTTCGACCCCCATGTACCGACGACCGTACATCGACTTCTCCACCCAGACGCCGACCGCCTGACACAGCGTTTTCTCCACGTCGGCCAACAGCGGGAACGTCAAAGCGTGCTTCTCCGCGAACCGCTTGTGAGAGCCCGCATCGTCCGGGCTAACCCCGATCACCTTCACGCCCTCGAATCGCGGCAGGGCATCGCGGAACCCGCACGCCTCCTGGGTGCACCCGCTGGTGTCGTCCTTGGGATAGAAGTAAACGACGGTTGGCGAACCCTTCAGGTCCGCCAGCGCGTGGAGCTTGCCGTGTTGATCGTTCAGCGCGAAATCCGGAAACCGCGTACCTTCGGCATGCATGGCGTTCCTCTCCGCGCTTCCTACGGCGCAGGGCCGCTAACCGTTTGCCAGCAACGCGTGCATCAGGTCCGCCCGCAGCACGACGCCGCAGAGCCGCTCGTCCTCGACGACGGGCAGCACCCGCAGATCCTCGGCCAGCATGCGGCTCAGCGCCGCGCCCACCTCGGCGTCGGGCGACGCCACGCGCAGTTCGTCGGTCCCGTAGGCGCAGGCGGGCTCGTCCTTCATCGAACGCAGGCCCCCGCGCAGTTCCGCCGCGCGGGCCAGGTCGCCCTCGGTCAACACGCCCACCGGGCGCATGTCCCCGTCCACCACGACCAGGGCCGGGAACTGGTAGATGGCCATCTTGTCCACCGCATCCCGCACCGTGCTCTTCGTCGTCAGGGTCGGGATGTGGGCGTGCAGGACCTCGCGAAGGATCATGCCTGCCAGTTTACTGGCGTCGGGCCTACCAGTAGGGCGGCACACTCAGCCCGTTCTTGTCCCGCGACGGCGAGAAGAGAAACCTGTAGGCGGTCACCTTCCAGCCGTCGTCCCGCCGCTCCAACCTCATATCGATGACGGGGCGCTCGGAAGCCTTGTCCCAGACGGCCTGCTCATCGGCCACCACCGTCACGTGGGCGCCCTCCTGGTTGTAGCTGAGCACGCGGTAGTACTCGAGCTTCCCGTTCAACTCGATGTCGTCCAGGGCCTGGCTGATCGGCTCGGATAGGTTCTTCGCCACAAAACGGGTCATCACCTCCGCGTAGAGATAGGGACCAAGGGCCAGGACCAGGAAGAAGCGGACGATCATGCCCCAAGAGCCGCTGTCGGTGGAGGTCCTGACCGAGCGGAACAGCGTGACCACGAGCGTCAAGAAACAGGCGCCCACCACACACGCTATCACATACCCAAGGATCGCGATCACACGGCCTCCACATTCCCTATTCCACATCTGCGTCATCTATCGACGCCGGGTGGCCGTTCAGAAAACCGCCTTCTCAACCGATGCTTCTAGAGTCAGCATGCAGAACGCGCACTCCACCCGCCTCGCCCCCGAACGCCTTCCGAAGCACCTCGCCACCGAGCACTTCAAGGTCTGTCCGGTTTGCGACGCGCTGAACCCCCGCCAAGTGGAGGAGTGCTTCGTCTGCCGCTGGCATGGCGAGTTCGAGACGAACGAGGCGCATGTGGAGCTGGCGCTCTACGACCTCGTGGATAGCTGCCCGTCCCTGGGCGACCTGTTGGTGCGCGAACCGCCCAAGCGATCGCGCCTCGTACGGTGGCTTTGGCGGCTCTTGGGCCGAACGCACGGCTTGGATATCGAGGCCTGAACGGCTCTCCTTAGCCCTGCATCGCGCGGAGCGACTCCAGCTTCAGGCTCTGCTCCTCCCACGCCGCCAGCCTGCCTGCCAGCGTCTCGCCAAGCTGCGAGTGCTCCATCGTCAGGGCCAGAACGTCGGCGTCCGTGGGCAGATGCGCCAGGGTCTCCTCGCACCGTTTGAGCGCGAACTCGTCCTGCGCCACCAACTCCTCCAGCTCGTCGACCAGCTTCTGCACCCGAACGATCTCCTTGCTGATCTCGCGGGGCGAAAGCCTCTGCTCCTCGCCCTCTGAGTTCGTCGCTGTGGCTCGGCCCTTCCTGGCTTTGTCCGCGGTCTTGCCCGGCGCCGCAAGCCAGGCGCGGTACTCGGGGTACGAGCCCGGGTAGATGACCGGCCCGGTGCGACGGATGTCGAGCGTGCGCTCGGTCACCTGCGAAAGCAGCCAGCGGTCGTGGGAGATCAGGATGAGCGTGCCGCGGTACTCCTTCAGCACCTCGGCCAGCGCCTCGCGCGAGTCGATGTCCAGGTGGTTGGTCGGCTCGTCCAGCACCAGCAGGTTCGGGTTCTGTTGGGTTAGGTAGGCCAGCGACAGCTTGTTCTTCTCGCCGCCGCTCAGGCTGCGGATCGGGCGGAACACGTCGTCCCCCGTGAAGAGGAACCGGCCGAGCAGGTCGCGAGCGGGCCCGGCGTCCATCCTGGCCTCCCAGACCATGTAGTCCAGCGGAGACATGTCGAGGTCGAGCCCCGCCACGTCCTGCGCGAAGTAGCCCAGATGGATCCGTGAGCCCAGCTTGCCGCGGCCGGCCAGCGGCTGCAACTTGCCCAACAACACCTTGATCAGGGTGGATTTTCCGGCCCCGTTGTCGCCGATCACGCCCCAGCGTTCGCCCCACCGGACCGTCCAGTCCAGGCTCTCGATGAGCGTGGCGCCGGGGAAGCCGACCTTCAACCCCTCGCACACCACGACGTCCGCGCCCGAGCGGCTCGCCTTGCCGAACCCGGCGCGCATCCCTTTTTGCTCGTGCGGGGCGTCGACCTTCTCCTCGATCAGCTTGTTCATGAGCTTCAACCGCCCACGCGCCTGCGCGGTGCGCTGCGAGTTCATGAACCGCCGAACGTACTCGTCAAGCTTGGCGATCTCCTGCTCCTGCTTGGCGGCCTGCTCGGCCAGACGAGCGTCCTCTTCGGCGCGGAGCCGAAGGTACTGCGCGAAGTCGCCCGGGAACGACTGGATCTGCGTGCCGCGCAGCTCCAGCACCCGCTGACAGGCGTTCTGCAAGAACGTGCGGTCGTGGCTGACGAGGAGCACCGCACCGTGGTAGGCGCGCACCCACCCTTCGAGCCACTCGGTGGCCTGCAGGTCAAGGTGGTTCGTCGGCTCGTCCAGGATAAGCAGGTCCGGCTCTTCGAGCAAGAGCCGCGCCAGGGCCAGCCGCGTCTTCTCGCCGCCGCTCAGCTTGGCGGCCGGTCTCTCAAAATCCTCCTCGGCAAACCCCATGCGCTGCAACACCACTCGGATGTCGCGCTCCGCCGAGTAACCGCCCTGTTCTACGAACCGCTCGTGCAATAGGGCGAACTCCTCGAGGTCCTCGTCGCTCGGCCCTTGCTCCATCTTGGCTTCGAGCTCGTCGAGCCGAGCGCGCATCGCGAGCTGCCCTTCGAGCGCTCGCTGCGCCTCCTCGAGCACCGTCGCGTCGGGGTCCACGCGCTCCTCCTGCCGCAGGTAACCGACCTTCGCGCCCCGGGCCAACTGCACGGAGCCGCCGTCGCGCTCCATCTGCCCGGTCAGGATCCGAAGCAGCGTGGTCTTGCCGGTGCCGTTCCGCCCGACCAACGCGACCTTCTCCCGCGCGTCAAGCCGAAAGGAGACGTCGGTGAGGATCGGGTCGATGCCGAACGACTTGCAGACGTTCGTTACGGAAAGGAGCACCTCCCGAGTGTACTTGGGCGAAGGTCCGGCGCCGGGAAGGGCTCAGGCCAGATGGTTACCTCGCATTCGGGTCCTCCTGCATCAAGCCGAACACGTTGTGTTCCGTGTCCTGGAAGTAGGCGAGCCAACCGACCCCTGGCAACGCGGTCTTCGAGAGCACGGGCACGCCGCCCGCCTCTTTCACTTTGTCCAGGTACTCGTCGATCGAGTCGACGGAGATGGTGTTCACCACGTTCGGGTTCGTGCGCGTTCGCAACGAAAGGCCCCCGTTGATCCCCGGCTCGTCGTCTGGGCCCGTCTGCGCCAGCCAATACTCCATCGGCCCCTCCCACCGGGTGAACTTCCACCCGAACGCCTTCTCGTAGAAACCGCGCGCCCGTGCCGGGTCGTCGGCAGGCACGTCGAAATGGACGATTCGTGGCATGTGTCCGCTCCTAACGCAAGATACGAACGGCGGAACGCCCGTTGACGATGGAGAAGGCCGAGTCCGCAAACCGGACTCGGCCTTTGCGCCGTGACAAGCGGGTGTGTCTACTTCTGCTTCCGATGCTCGCGCAGGAACGCGGGGATGTCGATCTCGCTCTCGTCGAACACGCCGTCCGGCGACTCGGCAGCCTCGCGCGTGGCGGCGCTGGCTCGATCCCAGATGTCCTTGGGCGAGATGCGGAAGGCGCCCGGCCTGCGGTCGGGAGCGGAGTCGGCGGCCGGCCGGGCCTGCTCGGCCTTGGGCGCCTTGTCCGGGGCCGTCGCTGGGGCGGTCGCCGTGACCGTCGGGTGGACGGTGGTGTGGACCGTCGGCTGCGGAGCGATGGGCGCCGCGGCCCTCTCCTTCGCCATGGGAAGCTGCTCGCAGGCGTCCGGTTCGAAGCCGGTCGCCAGCACCGTGATGCGGACCGCGCCCTCGAGGTCGCCGTCCACCACCGAGCCGAAGTAGATGTTGGCCTCCTCGGCGTCGCACAGGGCGTGAATGTAGGACATCGCCTCGTTCACCTCGCTGAGCGTCAGGTCCTCGCCGCTGGTGAGGTTGACCAGAAGGCCCTTGGCGCCGTGGATCGTCTGCTCCAGCAGTGGGCTGGCGGTCGCGGACTGCGCGGCCTGCAGTGCGCGCTGGTCGCCGATGCCGTAGCCGATACCCATCAGGGCGGGTCCGGCGTTCGACATGACCGCCTTGACGTCGGCGAAGTCGACGTTGATCTGGCCGGGAACCGTGATGATGTCGCTGATGCCCTGCACGCCCTGCCGCAACACGTCGTCCGCCACGCGGAACGCGTCGAGCAGCGTCGTGCGGCGCTCCACCACGTCCAGCAGCCGGTCGTTCGGGATGGTGATGAGCGTGTCCACGCGGCCAATGAGCGACGTCACGCCGTTCACCGCCAGCTTCGAGCGCCTGGGGCCCTCGAACACGAACGGTTTGGTGACGATCGCCACCGTGAGCGCCCCGATCTCGCGCGAGAGGTCCGCGATCACCGGCGCCGCGCCGGTGCCGGTGCCGCCGCCCATGCCC
>CAZIIS010000028.1:0-29191 GCA_964539295.1 uncultured Fimbriimonadaceae bacterium
AAAACCTGGTGGAGGCAGACGGACTCGAACCGACGACCCCCTGCTTGCAAAGCAGGTGCTCTCCCAACTGAGCTATGCCCCCAAGGTAGCCGTCATTTTACACCCCTACCCGCGCGCCTAGCCCCGTCCCATGGGTTACTATCTTGGGACTATGGCAGTCATGACCGGACTTTCAGGCAACGAGATGTTTTGCCTGAACAAGAAGGGGTTCACCGCCGGCGAGTTGGTGATCGGCAACAGCGTCTACTCCCTGGGCTTGGTCGGCAGCGTCGGCTCCAGCCTCAAGACGCTCGCCGGGGGCGAGGTCGAGCAGGTCACCAGCGTCATCCACGACGGCCGCAAGGCCTCGTTCGAGCGCATGGTCGCCTGGACCGACCTGCGCGGCGCGGTCGGAATCACCGGCGTCAGCAGCGAGCTGGTCCAACATTCCGGCAACGTGGAGTTCCTGAGCGTCGGCTCGTGCATCCACCGCGAGGGAGAGAACGCCCCGCACATCGAGTTCTCCACCTCCGCCGACGGCCAGGAGCTCTACTGCCAACTCGACTGCGGCTTCCACCCGGTCAGCTTCGTCTTCGGCAACGTCGCCTACTCCGTGGGCATCGGCGGCGGCATCGGCGGCATGTTCAAGAGCCTGTCGCGCGGCGAGATCCCGCAGTTCTCCGAGATCTTCAACAAGACCCGCCACCTGGCGCTGCAGCGCATCGTGAAGGAGGCCCGCGCCGTCGGCGCCAACTCCGTCGTGGGAATCCGCACCTCCATCATCAAGTACCAAGGGATGCAGGAGATGGTGATGATCGGCACCGCCTCGCGGCACCAGGCCTTACCGCCGATGTACGACGAGGACCCCATCACCAGCGACCTCACAAACGAAGAGATGTGGAACCTCGCCGCGATGGGCTACATGCCGTTGCAGCTCGTGCTTGGCGTCTCGGTCTACTCCGTCGGCTTCGTCGGCGGCATCTCGGCGGCATTCAAGGCGCTCGCGCGCGGCGAGATCAACGAACTCACCTCGCTCATCTATGAGGCGCGCGAGAACGCGATCCACCACCTTACTCGCGACGCCACCGAGGTCGGCGCGGACGACGTGGTCGGCATCAAGGTGTACGTCTACTCGCTGGGCAGCGGCATCATCGAGTTCATGGCGATCGGAACCGCCGTCAAGAAGATGGAGGGCGCGGGGACCCTATCCGAGAACCTTCCACCCCAGGCGGTGATGACCGACAAGGACACCTTCATCAACACCGCCGAGACGGTGATCGGCACCAATCTGAACCAGGGCCGCAACGGCTAGGGGTTCGGAACCCATATGACGTGGCCGTCGGCATACAAGACGGCCCGTCCTCCGGGTCCATCCATGTACCCCAGCTCGGTCGTCGCCGGATTCCCGATCTTGTTGATGTCCCGGTCCCCCTGGTAGGTGTAGTGGAAGCGATCCAGCATCGAGCCGTTCTTTAGGTAAGGTTGCACGGATTCGGCGAAGGAGGCGGGATCGGGCAGCAACTGGTCGCTATCGGCGGCATACATAAGCAGGCCCAGCCCGATCTGTTTGGCGTCGCTCAGCGCCATGGCCCTCTCGGCGGCCTCCTTGGCCTTCAGCACCGCCGCTTTGTCTGCGCGCACAATCGGCCGCACGTACACCGCGCCCTGCGCGACGAAGGCCACCGCCCCGCCATTGGGCGCCAACCGCCCCGACCAACAGGAGGAGCCGATCAGCGCGCGGGACAGTTCCGACGGCTCCTTGGAGCAGAGCCACAGCGACGAGGTCTCCTTGGTCACGCCGTCCAGCGTCATCCGCTGCGCGGCCGTCCTGAGCGCCAGGTCGGGCGACTCCGCCTCCTTGTAAAGGGCGGGCTGCCCGGTGATCTTGCTCTCCTCCAACCTCGGCGCCGTGAACGCAATCAGCTCCTTCGCCGAATTTGGCCCGTAGGGCTGCGTCCGGGCGTAGAGCCGGGCGCCGTCCGCGCTCCACACGAACGGGCCCAAGCCGGCCTTGCCGGCCCCGCCCATGTGCGATGCCACCCGGTTGCCCGAAGAGTCGTAGGCGATCAACGGCTCTCCCTGCTCCGAAGGCTCGACGGGCGTGCCGTGCACGACGGCGACGGTCGATACGGGCGCCACCAAAAGCTGGGGCGACATCCCCACGTCCTGAAGCCGCAGTTCCGCCACCGCCGTCGCCTTTCGGTCTGCGCCCGAAACCCGCACCAATATGTGCCTCAGCCGCGCCGCCAGCTCCTGGCCGTCTGCCGCTCGGGTCGGCGTCCGGGTCGCCAACACGTAGGCCACGCCTGGCGTTTTCGTGAAGCCCATCTGGTACAGCGACCTACCGTCGTTGGGGAAGTTCATCAGCGTCGCCGATTCGTGCCGCGAAAGGTCGTACAGCACCAACGACGCGGGCGGCGAGTCCACCGGCAGCCCAGGTTGGCCCGCAGCGATCGCCCTCAGGTCGATGCGCGGCGCGTCCACGCGTATTGCGAGCAGGTAGCGGCCGTCCGGCGACCAAACGTACTGGTCTACGTGCGGCGCGACCGCCAGCTCGGGGAGCAGCACGAACACCGCCTCCTTCGGCGTGAAGAGGGTGGCCAACATGGTGTCCTCCGCCTGACCCCATGCCCCCGCCACAAGCACCAGCAGACCGACCAAGCCAAGAAGCCTTCTCATCTCTTGCCAACCTTCCTGATAGTATAGTTCAGTGAATATAGCAATCGAAAGCCGTCCGAGCCACGACGGCTACGGGTTCGGAACGTACCTGGCGTGCCCGTCGGCGTAGACGACGGCCCGCCCGCCCGGACAGTCGACGTAACCCAACTCGGTCTCCGTCGGGTGCTCGATCTCCATGTACCGTTTGGGCCCCTTGTAGGTGTAGTGGAACTGCTCCAAGATCGAGGAGTCGACCATGTACGTGGTCAGCCCAGCGCGCCATGAGCCCTCGTCGGGAAACTGGTCGTCGTGGTCCGCGCTGAACATGAGGGCCGCGAGCGCCGCCTGCTTCACGACGCTGAGGGCCTCGGTGATCTTGGCCGCCTCCTGAGCCGCCAAATAGGTTGCCATATCCATTCGCCGGAGCGGGCGAACGAAGAGCGCCCCCTGCGCCAGAAAGGCCACCGCGCCGCCGTCGGGGGCCAGTTCACCCTCGCTGCACGAGGTCGCGATCAGCGCGCTGGGTTCGGCCGTCGGCTCCTTGGAGCAGAGCCAGAGGGACCACCTCTCCCTCTTGGCGCGAGCCAGGGCGACCGGCAGCACCGCCGTCTGCAGAACCAGGTCGGGAAGGGCCGCCTTCTTGTAGACCGCCGGCCGTCCAGCCATCTTGCTCTCCTCAAGCCCCGGTAAGGCGAACGCGACCAACTCCTTCACCGAGTGCGGCTTCACCGAGGCCGAGTTCGCGTAGAGCCGGGCGCCATCTGCGCTCCACGTGAACTGCCAGAGCGTCACCATGGGCGCCCCTCCCAGGCGCGAGCCGACTCGCTTGCCGGCGGAATCGAACGCGATGAGTGGCTCGCCCTGCTCCGACGGGGTGAACGGCCTTCCGTGCACGACCGCGAAGCGCGACACGGGCGCCACAAGAAGCTCGGGCGACACGCCCAGGTCCTGAACCCGCAGATCCGCCACCATCGTCGCCTTCTGATCCGCCGCCGACACCCGCACGAGCAGGTACCGCAGCCGCTGAACCAACTCCCGCCCATCCGCCGCGCCGCTCGGCGACCGGGTCGCCAACACGTAGGCCACGCCCGGCGTTTTGGTGAAGCCCAAGGAGAACCCGGACTTGCCGTTGCTCGGGAAGCTCATCAGCGTGGTGGATTCGTGCCGAACCACGTCGTACAGGACCAGCGTGGCAGCGGGGTCATCGGCCGGGTCGGACGCCCGTCCCTCGGTGATCGCCTTCAGGTCCAGGTTCATCGCGTCGCGACGCACAGCCAACAGGTATCGGCCGTCGGGCGACCAGGCAAACCGTTCGACGTATGGCGCGACCGCCAGCTCCGGGGACGTCGCGAACACCGCCTCCTTGGGCGTGACGAGCGTGGCCACCGTCGTGTCCTCCTCCTGGGCGTGTACCCCCGCGAACAGCGCCAACAACCCGACCAACCCGAACATCCTTTTCATCTCGGTTCACCCTCATTGCCCGGACGCTCGAACGACGGCATGGCGTTCGATGCCACAAGGCGCGCTCGGTACGTTACTAGAACGATACCTAGTCGCGCGCCGCATGCCCCGCGCCGCGCCTTTGCCGACGCAGCGCGCGGTTGTGGTTCGTCTATGAGGTGATGAACAGCGTACTGGCCGCGATGGCGTTGTTGGCCGCGACGGCGCTCTCGTCGCAGGATGCGGCGACCCTTCGCCCGACTCCCAAGGTCGGCGACGTCGTCACGCAGCAGTTCAGCCTGTCCCTGGAGGCGAAGGGGGAGAAGAGCGCCGTCGAGGCGCTCCTGGAACAGCGGGTCTCCAAGGTGCAGCCCAACGGCGAGTACCTGGTCCGGTCGCGCTCGAAGGGCGGCTTCGTGAAGACCGCGCAGGGGGAGTTCAGCGACGACCGCGCTAACGAACGGATCTCGCGTTACGCGCCCGACGGCGTGCTGCTGGCCATCGAGAGCGGCCTGAAGGATGCGGCCTCGTACCGCCAGGCGTTCCTCACCCGGTTCGTCTCGCCCCCGGCCCCAGTCAAACCCGGCGACACCTGGCGGCACGAACGAAAAGCCGGTCGCCCGAAGGGCGTGCCCGCGGTCGCCATCGCCTACCGGTTCGAATCCCTCGAAGGGCCGGACGCGAAGGTCAGCTTCCGGTTCGAAGAGACCTCCGGCGTCGTGCGCCAAACCGCGACCGGGGTCTGGTGGATCCGAATCGCCACCGGCATACCCACCAAGCTGGAGTGCGACGTGACCAACTACCTGGGCGAGGCCGCGGCCAAGGCGACCGTCAAGCTTCAGTCCGTCGAACCGAAGAGCTGATCCAGCAGCCAAAGCGCGCAGGCCAGCTTGCTCTGCTTGCCGGAGCTTGCCTGTCGGCCGTCCGCCGTCACCAGCGTCAGTTCGTTCTCGTCGGTCTCAAACCCGACGTCACTGCGCCCAACGTCGTTCACGGCGATGGCGCTCACGCCCTTCCGCGCCATCTTGGCGCGCGCCTCGTCCAGCCCCTCATCGGGTTCGGCGGCGAAGGCGACCACCCTCGCGCCCGGCTTGGCCGCCTTCGCCAGTTCGGCGATCACGTCCGGGTTCGGGACTAGCTTGAGCTCGGCGGGCTTGTCGGACCGGCGGATCTTGCCCTTGACCACCTCGGCCGGCCGGTAGTCGGCCACCGCCGCCGCGCCCAACACGAGGTCCGCTTCGCGCGCCAGGGGTTCGGCCGCCGCCAGCATCTCGAGCGCCGTGCGCACGCGCACCACGTTCGCCATCACCGGCATCGGCGCGGGAGCGGGCCCGCTCACCACGCTCACCTCGGCGCCCATCAGCAGCGCCGCGCGCGCCAGGGCGGCCCCCATCTTGCCGCTGGACCGGTTGCTCAGGAAGCGCGCCCCGTCAAGCGGCTCCTGCGTCGGTCCGCTGGTGACGAGCACCTTCTTGCCCGCCAGCACCTTCGACCGGTTGGCCACCGCCATCACCCGCGCCACGATCTCCTCGATCGACGCCAGCTTGCCCTGGCCGCTTTCGCCGCAGGCCACTACCCCGCCCGTCGGTTCCACGATCTCCACCGCTCGGCCCGCAAGGGTCGCGATCGACTCGCGCGTGGCGTCGGAGGCGTACATCGAGGGGTTCATCGCCGGCGCCACTACGATCGGGCCGGTGAACGCCAGCGCGAGCGTCGTGAGCATGTCGTCCGCCACCCCGTGCGCCAATTTGTTCAGGATGTTGGCCGTCGCCGGAGCCACCAGCATCACATCGGCCTCGCGCGCCCAGTCGATATGCGCCATCTTGCCCCGCAGCGGCTCCTCGAACGAATCCACCAGGCACGGCTGGCCGGTGAGCCCCTCGAACAGCGAAGCGGTCACGAACTTCAGACCGTTAACCGTGATGCACGTGCGCACGGTGCATCCCTGCCGCATCAACTCCCGAGCCAGGTCGCAGGCGCGGTACGCCGCGATGCTCCCCGTCACACCCAGTATCACGTTCGGCATGGTTACTCCTTACCCTCCAAACTCGGCTTCGAGCTTCCTTACGACCTCGCCCACCTCGTCGTTGACCCAGACGTGCTCGTAGTGGACGGACCTCTCGATCTCCCGCTTCGCCGTCTCCAGTCGGCTCAGGATCTGCTCCTCGCTGTCCTCGTTCCGCCCCCGAATCCGCTTCTCCAGCTCCTCGTTGCTGGGCGGAAGGATGAAGGCCGAGCGCGCGTCGGGGCGCAGCGCCATCACCGCTCTGGCCCCCTGCACGTCGATCTTGAGGATGGCGATGTTGCCGCGGGCCAGGATCGCCTCCACTTCGGCTGCGGGCGTGCCGTAGCTCTTGCCATGCACCGTCTTGTGTTCCAGGAAGGCGCCCTCGCGGGCCATCTTGGCGAACGTCTCGTCGTCCACGAAGTGATAGTCCCGACCGTCCAGGTCGCTCGGCCGCGGCCGCTTGGTGGTGTAGGCCACCACCCGCTCCACGCGGGGGTTGACCGCCTGCCAGGCGTCGATCACCGTGTCCTTGCCGACTCCGCTCGGCCCGCTTAGTATGAGCAGTGTTCCCTTCATCGGTACAGCAGGTCCATCAAGCGCTCGGCCACCTGCATCGGGTCGTGCCGAACGTAATCCATTTCACTCATGAAGTTGCCGGTGATCACCCGCAGCCCCATCTGGCGTATCCGGTCCACGTCGGGGTCGACGAAGGCCTGGCTGAGTTCGCGGTACTTGCCGATGGCGACTTCGCTCGGCATGGCGGTGTTCACCATCACGTAGTCGAACACCTTCTTGTCCACGTTGGCCTGGAGCGCCACCACGTGCTCGGCGGCGGTGAAGGCGTCGCTCTCGCCGCGCTGGGTCATCACGTTGCAGATGTACACCTTGGGGCACTGCGCCGCGTTGATCTCGTCCGCAATGCCGGGCACCAACAGGTTCGGGATGACGCTTGTGTAGACGCTGCCCGGTCCGACGCAGATCAGTTCCGCCGAGCGGATCGCCTCGATCGCCTCCGGGTGGGGGGCCGGGTTCGCCGGGTCCAGGAAGACGCGCCGGATGCGCAGCGCCGAATCGACGATCGCCGTCTCGCCGGTGACGATGTCGTCGTTCTCCATCACCGCCTTCAGCCGCACCCGCTCCATCGTCGAGGGGATCACCCGGCCGCGTATGGCCAAGACCTCGGAGGCGACCTGAAGCGCGCGGTCGAAGTCGCCGTCGCACTGCTCCACCAGGCCGGCGATCAGCAGGTTGCCGATCGAGTGCCCGCTCAGCGAACCGCTCGCGTTCTTGAAGCGGTGCTGGAACAGGTCGGTCATGTGCTTTTCGGCGTCGGCCAGCGCCACAAGGCAGTTGCGCATGTCGCCCGGCGGGATGATGCCCATCTCCTGCACGAGCCGGCCGCTGCTGCCGCCGTCGTCGGTCACGGTGACGATGGCGGTGATGTTGCTGGAGTGCAGCTTGAGGCCGCGCAGCAACGTGCTGAGGCCGGTGCCGCCGCCCAGCGCCACGATCCGCGGCCCCTGGGCAAGCTGTTGCCGCCGAACGTAGGTGTCCACCACGCCGCCCGTCTTCACCTTGGGGTTGAGCGTCTCGGCGATGTGCCGGAAGAAGCGCTTGAGCCCGGCGAAGACCAGGTAGACGCCGATCAGCAGGAACACGCCCCCAAGCCAGTGGTTCGCGCGGTCGATCGACTCCGGCGGCACGAGGCGCGACAAGAGGCCGCCCCAGGCCAACACCACGCCCCGGGCCAGCGGCTTCAGCACGATCTGGAAGCTGATCAGGAACCCGATGAAGAAGAGGGCCAGACCCAACAGGGCGATGGCGCCGTACCAATACAGCACCGCCGTTGTGGCGAAAGTTCGCCCGAACCGGTAACGCCCAAACCTACTCTTCATCGTCACGAACGAACGCGCCGAGCAACCCGTTGATCGCCGACAGCAACAGGCTGCCGACGAACGCGGCGCCGAAGTTTTCTACCTTGAAGCCAAACTCAAACGCCCCCGCCAACTCCAACATCGCCGCGTTCACCACAAGGGACACCAACCCCAGGGTCATGCAGTTGAGGGGCAGGGTGAAGAGCTTGATCACCCGTCCAAGCGTGGCGTTCAGAAGCGTCAGCAGGGCCACGCCGACGAACAGCTTCAGCACTCCCCCGAAGCTGCCGACCAGCAACTGGAAACCGGGCAGTAGAAGACTTGTAACGTGGGCCGATATGACCAACGACACCGCCAAGATCACCCAGCGAAGAAGCAGTTTCCTCATGGCTTGCCGCCTGGCAGTTTACCGGTGTGGCGCTCCCGGTACCCAGAAACAGATCAAGCTATGAACTTGTAGCCTACGCCCCGTACCGTGACGAGGCGTTCGGGCGACGAGGAGTTCGTTTCGATCTTCTCCCGCAGCCACCGCACGTGCACGTCGACCGTCCGGGGGGAGACGTAGGCGTCTTCACCCCAAACCCGGTCCAGCAGCGTCTCGCGCGAGAACACCTGGCCGGGGTGCTTGGCCAGGAAGTACAGCAAGGCGAACTCCTTCGGGGAAAGGTCCAGGACCGCTCCGCCGAGCTCAGCCACATGGGTGCGCGGGTCCACCCTCAGGCCGCCCAGCTCCACCACGTCCAACGGGGCGTGGGGCGCAGCCCGCCGGAGCACCGACTTCACGCGCGCGGCCAACTCCGCCAGCGAAAACGGTTTGACGATGTAATCGTCCGCGCCAAGCTCCAGGCCCGCCACGCGGTCCTGCTCCGATACGCGCGCCGTGAGGAAGATGATCGGGACGTTGCTCTCCCTCCGAATGGCGGCGCAAAGGTCGAAACCGGACCGTTTGGGGAGCATCACATCCAAAACAAGCAGGTCGGGTCTGACCTGCTTGTTGATGCGCATGGCGTCCTCCGCGGTCGTCGCGGTGAAAACCGTGAAGCCCTCCTTCTGGAGCTTCCGCTCGACCGTTTCGAGGATCGATGTTTCGTCGTCTACGACGAGTAGCTTCATCTGCTCGCGATGATCTCGACGTTGGCGCGGGGCACCACCACGTCCTGACCATCCTCGAGCTTCGCCGCCAACACGCGGACTTCGGCGCCGGACTCGACTCGTTCGAGCTGCGGCGGGAGGCCCGTCACGGCGCCCAACTGGCCGAAGTACGGCTCGCGGATGACGCGGATCGGCGTGCCGATCTCCAACACCGACTCCTCAGAGGGAGGCGTTCCGACGCCCTTGACGACGTCGCTCGGGACGATCAACTCGGGGCGGATGACGCCGGCGCGGATCTGAGTGGCGCCGTTGATGCTGCCGCTCCTTCCCTCCAGCGTCTGCAACAGTTTGTAGGTGCGATCGGCCATTCGAAGGCGTCCGAAGCCCTCCGTGCACACCAGCGTCACGTTGATCGCTTCGTGCCCCGTGATCGCCACGCCGATGTCGTACCCAAGGAACTTGACCAGGTCCACGTCGCGAACCGCGCCGACCACCAGGCCGACCACGCCAACCTCCGACGCGCGCTCCAGCGCCTCATAGGTCACGCCCGAACCGCCGACCAGGATCTTGCCCGCGTCGTCGTCCTTGATGGCGTCGGCGTCGATCTCCTCCGCCGGGTCGGCCACGGCCACCCGGATGACGCCGTTGCGCTCGCCGCCGACGCCGAAGATGCCCTGCACCATGGCGCCGCGCGTCTCCACGACGGCGCCCTCGCCGGCGATCACCTCGATGATGTGCCCCCGGACGTAGGCGGACATGTCCACCGGAAGCGACGGTTCGCGGACCAAGACGTGGCCGGTGACCTCAGAGATCGAATCGACGACGCCCGCGTAATCCGAGGTTACGCTCGACTTGAAAAGGCCGAAGAAGCCCTTCGTCTCCGCGATCACCTGCTCCTTCTCGATCGGATCGCCCACCTTCAGGCGGAAGAAGTTCGACACTTCGTGCGATTCCACGCCGAGTCGTTCGGCAAGGCGGATCGTTTGCAGCAAACCCGGCAACATCGCGCGCGCCACCACATCGTCCGGTCCGACCTCGTCGCCCACCTTGACGAGCACGTCGCCCTTGATCGGAAGCCTTCGGACCCTATGGACGACCGTGTCGCCGCTAACGGTAAGACCGGGTGTATAAGCGCTGCCCAAGTTCAAATCCTCCGACGGCGTGGAACATTGCCACGCCAAGTCGTTCCTCAGTTTAGCATGGCCTTCGTCCCGGTTTGTCGGTACGTCGGCACACCCGGGACGTGCGCTTGCGTGTGCCTATGACGTTGAGCCGGTTCGCGCATTACCCACGGGTACGATAGGGCACGTGAAGGCCATTGTCAAGACCCACGCTGGGCCTGGCGTCGAGATCCTCGACGTTCCCGAACCCCAGATTAAGCCGGGTCATGTCAAACTCCGTGTCGAAAGAGGTTCCGTCTGTGGGACGGACCTGCACATCTACACCTGGGACCCCTGGTCGCAAGCCCGCATCAAGCCGCCGCGCATCATCGGCCACGAGTTTTGCGGAACCGTCGTCGAAATCGGTGAAGGCGTCAAGAACGTCGCTGTGGGCGACTTTGTGGCCAGCGAAAGCCACATCACCTGTGGCGAGTGCGTGCAATGCCTTCACGACCAAGGCCACGTCTGCATCAACACCGTCATCCTCGGCGTCGACGTGGACGGCGGCTTTGCCGAGTACGCGGTGATCCCCGAGGAGAACGCGCGCCACACCCCCGACGCCGTACCCCGCAACGTCGCCAGCATGCAGGACGCCCTCGGAAACGGCGTATACACCGCCCTCGACGGCCCCGTGCCGGACCGCACGATCCTGATCACCGGCATGGGCCCGATCGGTCTTTTCGCCGCGGCCACCTGCAAGGCGATGGACGCCAAGCGCATCGTCGCGACCGAGGTGAGCGAGTACCGCATGAACCTGGCCAAACAGGTCGGCGTCGACATCGTGCTCAACCCGATCAAGGACGACGTGGACGCGCGGCTCACGGAACTCGAGCCGCTCGGCTTCGACGCCACCCTTGAGATGTCCGGCCACCCCTCCTCCTTCGGACTGGCGGTCCGCCACACGCGCCCGGGCGGGCGCATCAGCATGTTGGGCATCTACCCCGACAAGCTGAACGGCGTGGACATGGACCAGGTGGTCTTCAAGGGGCTCGAACTCCACGGCATCACCGGCCGGCGCCGCTGGGCGACCTGGGACCAGATGGGATGGCTCCTCACCGAGAAGGGCCTTGACGTGAGCCCGGTGATCACCCATGAAATGCCCTACACCGACGTGGTGAAGGCGATGGAAGAGATGCGCGCCGGCAGGGCCGGCAAGGTCATCCTCAACTTCGAGTAAGCCGACGCTCGGTCATCCCAAGGTCGATCCTTGGGGTGACCGAAGTCCCTACGGAGCCGGCTTCAGCACGTATCCCCGGGACAACGACTCCATCTCGCCCGCAATGGCCTCCACTGCGGCGTCGAACAGCGCGCGCCCCTTCTCCGCCGTGGCGTACGTACCGTAACCCATCGGCCCCTCCTCCGTCGCCTCATCGAAGTGGTGGATCAGCCCCCGGATCGATGGGTCGCACTCGAGCCCGTCGTCCCGGACGAGTTTCGCCCGCACCAGACCCGGCGCCACGTGCATCACCAGACTCACCTCGGCCTCGCAGGCGTGGCGGATCTGCTTGAGCGGCCCCTCGAGTACCTGCCGCAGCAGCGTGTCGGGAATGTACGAGAAGTAGCCCGCGTGGCCAAAGGTGGCGTTCGGATGCTCGGCCTTCAGCGACCGAAACGCAACGCCCAGCGAATCCGAGTTGCCGCCGTGTCCGTTCAGCGCGAAGAACCGGTGGAAGCCGTGCGGCAGCAACGAGGCCACGACGCTCCGCACGGCGCCCTCGTACGCCTCGAACGACGCGCTGAGCGTCCCCGCGAACGCCAGATGGTGACCGGAGCAGCCCAGCCACAGCGTGGGGCATAGCAGAACCTGGTCGGGAAGCCGCGACTCGACCGCCTCGGCGATCGCGGTCACGATGAGCGAATCGGTGAAGAGCGGTAGCCCGGGGCCGTGCTGCTCCAACGATCCCGTCGGGATCAGCACGACCACGTCGCGCTCCAGCGCCGCCGCTTCCTTCCAGGTCAGAGTCGCCAGCTTCATACCCGCGAGTTTAGCGCGGGCCCGCGCGGCGCCAGCCTAGACCTCCGGATAAAGGTCGCGAATGAGCGTCTTGACCGCCGCGTTCAGGTCCTTGTCGCGGTTGAGCATCGTGCGGATCTTCGTGTAGGCGTGCATCATCGACGTGTGGTCGCGGTTGCCGAACAACGCTCCGATGTGCTTCCACGAGTCCCCGGTGATCTCCCGCGTCACGTACACCGCCACGTGGCGAGCGTGGGCGATCGGCGCCTTGCGCGATATGCCCTGGATCTGGTCCACCGGGATGCTGTAGTGCTTGGAAACCGCCTCCAGGATCTGCTCGAAGCCCGGCTTTGCGGCGCCCACCGAGCGGTAGTACCGCTCGACCATGCGCTGCGCCAACTCCAGGCTGATCTGCTGCCCCTCCAGGCTGGCTTGCGCGGCCAGCTTGGTCAGCGCCCCCTCCAGGATTCGCACGTTGCCCGGAACCGACTCGGCCAGGAACATCGCCACCGAATGGTCGAGCGCAACCCGCTCGTGCTCCGCCTTGCTCTGGATGATCGCGCAGCGCGTTTCGGTGTCCGGCATCTGGACGTCGGCCACCAGCCCGGCCTCGAAACGCGACCGCAGCCGCTCGTCCATCAACAGCAGGTCGCGCGGCGGGCGGTCCGAGCAGAGCACGATCTGCTTGCCCGAGGTCTGCAGGTAGTTGAACGTGTGGAAGATCTCCTCCTGCGTCTTGTCCTTTCCGGCGATGAACTGGATGTCGTCCACCAACCACACGTTGACGTCGCGTTGCGAACGGCGGAATTGGTCGATTCGGTTCGTCTGCAGCGCATGCACGAACTCCTCGGCGAACTGCTGCGCCGGCACGTAAGCCAGCGGGAAGTTGCGGTCGCGCCCGAGGATCTCGTTGGCGATCGAGTGCAACAGGTGGGTTTTCCCCAGACCCGACGAGCCGTAGATGAAAAGCGGGTTGTACTTGTTGCCCGGCGAGGCGGCTACCGCTTTCGCTCCGGCAACCGCGAGCCGGTTGCTCTGCCCCACCACGAACGTGTCAAACCGGAACTGCTGGCGCGGCACGAACCGCCCGCGCTCGACCGCCGCCGGAGGGGCGGGGATCGCCGCAACCGTGGCCGTCGCGGCCGTTGCGGCGAAGGCCGTCGGCTTCTCTCGAGCCTCGGCGTCCAACACCATGCGCACGTCCATGCCGAGCTCGTCCCCGAGGTACTGCTCGAGCTGCTTCAGGAGCCGTTCCTTCACCCACTCCTGCACGAACTGGCCAGGAGCGCGGAACACGACCACGTCGTCCTCCCATGACACCGGGGTGAGCGGCTGGATAAAGCGCCGTATCGTGCTCTCGGGCACATGGCCGGCCATCCTGGTCAACGCATGCCGCCACGCCTCTCGGAGCTCGATCACAGCCTCACTATCGTCCAATGAATACTGGTCCAAATTACTGCCCATTACAATTCGTGAGCTGAAAGGTGAAGGCATTATACACACGGCCCCGCCGGCCTTGCCCGCTCATTCACCGGGTGCATTGCCGGCCATACCGCACTCCCCAGAACTCCAAACCTGGATTCTACGTCGCCGAAGAACGTTCTTTCGCTTTTGAGCGCAATACGAAAGCTTATTCAGGCAAATCCGGTCCCGGGTTCTTTGGGCTGAGGACTTGCATCCTTCGGTTACACTCGCCTTGTGGCAGAGCGCGTGCTCGGGGTTCTCGGCGGGCAGGATATGCCCGATTCGCTGCTGGAAAGGTGGGCGCTTTCGGCCGACGCGCTCTACGCCGCCGACTCCGGCGCCGACCGCCTGCTTGGCCTCGGGTTTGAGCCGGTGCTCGTGGGCGACCTGGACTCCTTCCGCACTCGCCAGGCGATGAACCGGCTCCGCGTCGTGCACATCGCCGAGCAGGAGACCACCGACTGCGACAAGATGCTGCGCGTCGTCGCTTCGGACGGCCACGCGTCGATCACGTTAGCCTGCCTGGAGGGCGACCTGATCGACCACATGCTCTCCTCCTTCGCCAGCGCCCTGCGAAGCCCTCTGGCGATCCGCTTCGCCTTTCGCCGAGGCATCGGTTGGCTGGTTCGCCCAGGCGACGAGGTGTGCGCCGGCACGCAACCCGGGCGCCGCGTCTCGCTCATCCCGCTCACGCCCTGCGAGGGCGCCTGCATCCAGGGCGTGGCCTGGCCCCTACGGGAGGCCTCCCTGGCCCTGGACGGGCCGCTGAGCATCTCCAACGCCGCCACCTCCTCGGAGGTGCGGGCTTCGCTCGGCAGCGGCGGGGCGTTGCTCTTCGTCGAATACCCGGACGCGGAGATGCCGCGGTGGTAACGCTCGCCCCGCTCGACTGGGCTGTGGTCGCCCTCTTCTTTGGCGCCATCCTGGCGCTCGGCTTCTCCGCCCGGTTGCGCGAGAACACCGCCCTGCAGTTCATCGCCGCGGGCCGCTCCCTCACCCTGCCGGTGTTCGTTGCCACCCTGGTCAGCACCTGGTACGGGGGCATCCTCGGCATGGGCGAGTCGGTCCAGAGCTACGGGCTGGGGACCTGGGTGATGCTCGGGCTCCCCTATTACGTCTTCGCCCTCGTCTACGCGCTGGTCTACGCGCGCCGGGTGCGCGACGCGGACCAGATCAGCATCCCGGAACGCCTGGAGCACCGCTTCGGCCGGAAGGTCGCGCTCATCGGCGCGGGGCTCATCTTCCTGTTGGGCGTGCCGGCCGCGCACGTGCTGATGCTGGGCGTGCTCGCCCAGGCGGTCACCGGCTGGCCGCTCGCCCTGTGCGTCGTCGTGGGCACGCTCGTGGGCACGCTCTTCCTCTACCGCGGAGGCCTGATGGCCGACGCGCGCGTCTCGTTGCTGGCGTTCGTGATGATGTACGTCGGGTTCATCGTGATCGTCGGCTACTGCCTGGCAACCCACCCGCTGGCCCAGACCTGGGCGAGCATCCCGAACCGCGACCTGTTCAAGTGGGACGGCAACCAGGGCGCGCTCACCGTCGTCAGCTTCTTCATCCTGGGCGCGTGGACCCTCATCGACCCCGGGTTCCACCAACGCGTGGCCAGCGCCGCCGATCGCGAGGTCGGCCGCAGGGGCATCCTGGTCAGCATCCTGTTCTGGATGTTCTTCGACCTGCTCACCATCTCTACCGGCATGTACGCCATCGCGCTCATGCCGACGCCGCCCCAAGAGCCGCTGCTCATCTTCCCGCTCTTCGGCGAGCAGATCCTGCCGCCCGGACTCAAGGCGCTCTTCTTCTGCGGCATGCTCGGCACCATCTTGACCGCCATGGTCGGCTACTCCCTGGTCAGCGGCGCCACCCTCGGCCGCGAGGTGGTCGCGCGACTGCGGCCGAACGCCACCGAGCCTCAAGTGACCCTTTGGTCGCGCTGGGGAATCGCCGGGGCGTGCCTGGTGGCCATCGTGCTGGCGCTCCAGATCCAGAGCGTGGTCGCGCTCTGGTACTCCTGGTCGGGCGCGGTGATTGGCGCGATGCTGGTCCCGATGAGCATGTCGTACGGGCTCCTTCGCCGGGTTCGCACCTCCCGCACCGTCATCGCCCTTTCCATGCTCGTGGCGTTCGCGTCGTCGGTCGCGTGGATGGCCTACGGCTACTCGCACGGCAACCAGTACCTGATGGTCACCTTGAACCTGGGCGGGCGCGAACAGCAGTTCGGGCTCGGCACCCTGGCCCCGGGCTTCGCGATCTCTGCGCTGATCGTGGCCATCGGCGCGCTGTTCGGTGGTAAAACGGGCCATGAGCGACTTGCCGACTGACGACGATATCCCGCGGCCCGACATCCTCGACACGTCGAACGATATCTTCGCCGAGCCGCAGCCCGAATCTGCCGAAGCGCCAGCGGAGGAGGCCCCCGCGCCGGAGGCGGCTCCCGCCGGCCCCCGCCTGGTGGTCAAGCGCGCGGGCGTGGAGACCGTGGAGGTGTTCCCGTTCGCCCCGCCGGCGGTGATCGGGCGCTTCGATCCGGAAAAGGGTCCGATCGACATCGACCTTGGACCGTTGCCCGAGGGCGTCTACGTCTCGCGCAAGCACGCCAAGATCACCCTCGAGGACGACGTGTACATGCTCACCGACCTCGGGTCGAGCAACGGCACCTACATCCTCCGCCAGGACTTCGAGCGAATCGAGTCCGCAGAGATCAAGGACGGCGACGAGATCGCGCTGGGCAACGCCCGGTTCGTCTTCCACGTCGGCTGAGGGCGCGCCTTTGGCAAACGCCAAGCGGGGCCGCGGCAACGCCGCGACCCCGCTTCTTGGCGCCCCGATGGGCGCTCAGACGATCTGCACGTCGTTGGAGCCCGAGCGGATGGACCCGATCACCGCCGCAGCCTCGCCGGCCTCGATCAGCCGCGTCAGAACCGTCGGCGCGACGTCCCGCTCCACGATGATCACCATGCCGATGCCCATGTTGAACGACCGGAGCATCTCCGAGTCCGGCACGCCGCCAACGTTCTGGATCAACCGGAAGATCGGTGGCACCTCCCAGGCGCTGCGTTCGATGACCGCCTGGGCGTCGGCCGGCAACACGCGCGGCACGTTGTCCACGAAGCCGCCGCCCGTGATGTGCGCAAGGCCGCGGATGCCCGGGAACTCGTCCAGCAGCGGGTAGACCGAAGGGTAGTAGCACTTGTGCGCCGCCAGCAACGCCTCGCCGATGGTCGTCTCGGTGCCCGGAACCAGGTCCCGAACCGAAAGCCCGCCCACCTCGAACAGCGCGCGGCGAGCCAGCGAAAAGCCGTTCGTGTGCAGCCCGTTGGATGCCAAGCCGATGAGCTGATCCCCCTCGGTCGGCTTCAGCCGCGGCAGACGCTTGTCAAAATCCACCACGCCCACGATCGAGCCTACGATGTCGATCTCGTCCTCGAGGTATACGCCCGGCATCTCCGCGGTCTCGCCGCCGATGAGCGCGCACCCGTTCGCCGCGCAGGCCTCGGCCGCGCCCGTGACCACCTGCTCGAAGACCGGCCCGCTCAGACGCGAGCAGCCGAAGTAGTCCAAGAAGAACAGCGGCCGAGCGCCCTGGCACAAGATGTCGTCGATGCAGTGGTTGACGATGTCCCGGCCGATGTTCGTGTAATCGCCGGCCATGGCGGCGACCTTGGTCTTGGTACCCACGCCGTCGATGCTGCTCACCAGCACCGGATTCGCCATGTCGGTGAAGGTGGCCGAGAAGAGCGACCCGAAGCCGCCGATGCCGCCCAACACCCGCTCGCCGTGCGTCGCGTGGATCTTGGGGGTAACGGCGCGCAAAGCCCGTTGCGCTTCGTCAATGTCGACTCCGGCCGCTCGGTACGTAAGGGGTTCCTCGGGCATGGTGTTGTGACTTTACCTCCCTCTTCGTATCGCTTCGGGCCCGCGTCCGGTTCCGTTCGAGGCCACCAAACGGGCGCTTTGGTAGTACCGTCCACCGACCACCGTGCGGTTACGGGTATCTTGCTGCTACACCGAGCCGGTAGCTCAGTCGGTAGAGCAACGCCCTTTTAAGGCGTGGGTCCTGGGTTCGAGTCCCAGCCGGCTCACCAAATCTGGACAAGAGCCACATCCGGCGAGAAGTGATGCGCGGTGAATAGGGACGTGAACGGACACGCATGCCCAAGCTCATCTAGATCCGCGCCGAGCCTGTGTCGCCGCCGGTTGGGCGCCACCCCATTCCTCAAGTGGGTGGGCGGCAAAGGACAACTGCTTCCCGTCCTGCTCCCGATGTTCCCGCCGACGATGGAGCGGTATATCGAGCCGTTCGTCGGGGGAGGCGCCGTCTTCTTCGCCCTTCGCAGCCAGGGACGCCTTTGCGACGACGTGCTGCTCGCCGATTCCAATGAGGAGCTGATCAACGCCTTCCGGGCGGTGCGCGACTCCCTGGACGGCTTGCTCGAACTCCTCGTCGGCCTTGGCAAGCGTCACAGCCGCGCCCATTACTACGAGGTACGTTCGCAGCCCTATGAACCGGGCGTGCGGGGCGCGGCCCGAACCATCTACCTCAACAAGACCGGCTTCAACGGCCTGTACCGGGTCAACAGCCGCGGCGGCTTCAACGTACCGATGGGGCGTTATCACAACCCCAACGTGGTTTCCGAACCCGTGCTCCGCGCGGCGTCCAAGGCCCTTCAGGGGGTCGAGTTGAAGGCGCAGTCGTTCGAGAGCAGCCTTGCCGAGACGACGCGGCAAACGTTCTGCTACCTGGACCCGCCCTACGTTCCGCTGACCTCGACCGCCAACTTCACCGGTTACCGTCCCGGCGGCTTTGGGCCCGCCGCGCAGGAGCAGTTGGCCGCGTGCACGCGGGAGATCGATGCGCGGGGCGGCGGCTTCATCCTGTCGAACTCGTACACCCAGCCTGTGCTCCGCCTTTACGAGGGCTTCCGCATCCGGAAGGTGTCGGCGTCCCGCGCCATCAACTGCGTGCCCGGCCGCCGCGGCCCCGTATTCGAGGCGATCGTCACGAACCGCTAGCGCTTCGGCAGCGCCTTGCGGTACCGGTCCACCCGCAACCCGATCTCGTGGAACGGGATCGCCCTGAAACCCGGCGCCCTTCTCCACACCACCGAGTCCTTGCGCAAGGCGAAGTCGCGCTTGGCCATGTTCACGAAACCAGGGTCCTCCGCGGTCTCCAGGTTGGCCTGGAAGGTAGCCGTCTTGCGGAACGGCGCCTCGATGTCGTCGAACACCGTGCCCGACCTCACCAGCACGTTGTTCCGCACCCGGTTGTTCATTGGCGACATCGGCTCGCGGTCCAGCATGCCCACCAACTCCGGATAGCGCGTCGACCAGGGCGGCTGCTGGTAGGGCATGGCCTCGAGCCGCTCCTTCAGCAGTCCGTACGCCCCCTTCGCCCAGCCCAAGCCCCTCGCGTCGAGGTGCATCGCCCTTGTGCAACCGACGATGACGTTGTTCTCGATTCGGTTGTCGCGCCCGCCGCCGATCATCATCGCCCAGTGGCTGTCGACGATCACGTTGCCAAAGATCGTCATCCCGCCCGACTGGTCGTCGATGTACACGTCGTTCTCCCACTTCTTCAGCCCAACGTTGTCGTGGAAGTAGTTGAACCGAACGACGTTGCCTCGCGCCGACCAGTCGCGCCCGGTGTAGACCACGCCGCCGTCGCCCGTCAGCCGAACCACGTGGTCCATCTCGTTGAACTCGATCACGTGGTCGTTGCCGTTGAAGATGATCGCGCTGTGGGGCGCCTCGTGCAGGCGGCAGTGGCTGACGCGCGCCCCGCACCCGGCGATCAACACCGCGGGG
Source organism: uncultured Fimbriimonadaceae bacterium (assembly GCA_964539295.1). GTDB lineage: Bacteria > Armatimonadota > Fimbriimonadia > Fimbriimonadales > Fimbriimonadaceae > CAZIIS01. The sequence continues at coordinate 19,432 of CAZIIS010000028.1, forward strand.
CGGTAGGTCTGGCTCCGCCGGCTGAAGTCGCGGATGTCGCAGTTCTCAACGAACTGGCCCGACGGCGTAAGCGTCGCCCGGTCGCCCCCGCTGAGCAGAACGCCGCCCTCGCCCGTGCCCCAGATGTCGCAACTCAGCACGCCGTGCCCGGTACCGCCCTCGACCGTCACGCCGCGCCCGCCCAGGTTGGCCAGCACGCACCCCTCGACGCGCACCCGCTCCCCGCCGTGGATCGACACGCCGTCGCCCCGGCTCGTCTCCAGCCGCAGGCCGCGCATCGTCACCCCCTTCGCGTCGCGCACCTCGACCAGCGGCTCGGCCAGAAGCGAAACCTCCACCCTCGCCTTCTCGAACCCGGCCGGCGGCAGCAGGTAGAGCTTGCCCGCCAAACGGTCCAGGTAGTACTCGCCGGGCCGGTCGATCTCCTCCAGCAGGTTTTCGGCGGTGAACGGCCTGCCCTCGGCAACCGGGTAGCAGTGTGGCCCCGCCAGCGTGACCGTCCCCTCGGCGGGATCGATCGTCGACACGGCGATGCTCTCGTCCGCCCAGTCGAATTGCCAGTAACCGTAGAGCCAGGCGTCGCGCGCCTTCGTCCACCGCTTTAGCCGGTCGCCCGGGAAGACGAAGGACGGCTGGAGCGGCCTGCCCTCGGCGTCCACCAGGCTCCCGCCCTCCTTTTCGCGGCCGGGGCGCAGCACCTTGCCCGTGGTCGCGAAGCCCTCATTCGGCCACCGCGCCAAGGTCTGCGGCTTGCCGTCCGCGAACAGCTCGATCGGCGCGGGCCGCACCGGTTGGGGGAAGCCCCGCCCCTGGATTGGGTCGAACCGGCTCACGCCGAGCGCCCGAAGGTCGGCGACCCTCAACCTGCCCCGCGCGGCGGGGTCGACCACCCGCTCCAGCACCGCCGAGTCGCGGACCGGCACGAACGCCTTCGAGGGTACGAGCAACGCCCCGCTGAACACCGGCCGCTCGGAGCCGTAGGCGGCGATGGTCGTGCCCGACGCAGCAGGTCCGATGCGAACGGACGATTCAAGCCGGTAACGGCCGCCCCGGACCCGCACCGTCCCGCCTTTGGCTCGGTCGACGGCCGCCTGCAGGGTCGCCAACGGCTTCGCGCGCGTCCCGGGGTTCGCGTCCGACCCGCCCGGCGCGACGAACACCTCCGCCGCCGTACCCCCCGCCAGCGCACCTAACAGCAAAAACGTGATCATGTCGTGGACGCCACCCTGCGCCCATTATGCGCTTACCGTTCGGATTTGCGACGCTCGGGTTCCGAGAGGAACGCCACGTCCGCCAGCCCCCGGCTCACCGTGCGCGGGGCATCGGACTCCAGGCAGGCCACGTTCAACGAAGGCTCCCGAAGCCGGCCGTTGATCCCAAGGCCGTACAGGGTGTGGCCAATACCCGCCAGAACCACCATCACCGCCTTGGGGTTGCCAAGCCGAGGTTCCATCGCCTTGCGGGCGTTGGCGGCCATGGCCGAGTCCCATAGCACCTGCGCCGCGTACATCCGCTCGCCCGGACCGCCCGTCGGCGGGTGCCCGCCCAGCAGCGCGCCGAAGAGGGCACGGTGCTGCGCGTTGCTCAGGTCAAGCCCACCCGGCACGAGCGCTTGCTGCTCCGGCTTGAGACCCTCCCAACCGTTCCTGGCCACGGTCCGCGCCCAGTCGCGCGGCACGTTCAGCGCCGCCATCGGCAGGCGGTTACGCCGGACCGATTCGAAAACCGGTCGGTAGAGGGCGTAGTCGAAACCCCACAGCCTCTTCCAGCCGACGCGGTCGACGAACTCGGCCTCGCTCCACCAGCCCAGCGTCCAGGGGTTCAGGTTCGACTGGTTGTCGAAGCTGAACATCTCGAAGCCGACCGTCACGCGCCGGCCGCGCGCGACCAACGCGTCGATCAGCTCCGCCTGGGCCCGGTGATGCGCCGCAACATCGTGCGATTCGCCCACGAACACGAACCGCACGCCGTCGGCCATGGCCGCCACCTGCTGCGCGGTCACGGCCCTCCCGGTCCGCAGGTCGGTATAGCCGCACGAAATCGACGCCTTCCCCGGCGTTCCGATCGACATGGCGTACGGGTCGGCCTGCGTCAAGCTCAGCGCGAACAGCGCGGTGGCGAACATGAGCCCATTGTCGTCCAGCGCGCGGCGCCGCGTCAAGCTCATGGTACGCTCGCGGCGTGAGCAGGCTCCCGGCGATTCTGTTGGTGGCGTTGGCCCTCACGGGTTGCAGCGCCGGAGGGCCCAAGGCGTCCGACTCGGCGGCCGGGGAGGCCGCGGCGATGGCCGCGAAGGACCCGGACGCCGCGCTGCACGACCAGCTTCGCGCCGGCTCGGTGCAGCTCTCCTCGGCGCTGGAATCGATCCAAGAGGCGCTGGAGACCGCCAAGAACCTGCAGAAGAGCACCAGCGGCGACGTCAAGGATGCGCTCGGCGAGGCGGCCGACTACCTGGACAGCGCAGGCTCCGGCGTGGCCGAGATCGCCGAGGAGCCCCCGGCGCTTGCCGAGGTCAAGGCGAAGTTCGCCGAGTACGACGATAAGCGCCTGAAGTCCATCGAAACGGCCAACGACTGCCTGACGGACATCCTGCAGGCGCTGGACCTGATGAACGCCCTGGCCGATGCGGCGCCGGCCAAGCTAAAGCCCGCCTACGAGAAGGCCGCCGACCTCGTGGACGTCGCGGCCACCGACCTCGAGTCCGCCATCGAAGCGCTTGGCGGCAAGGTCGAAACGCCGCAGGAACCGGATTCGACGGAGCGCTAGACTAGCGCTCGCACGGGCCCGCTCAGCTGAAACCCGACGACTCCTGGCGGTCCGGCGTGGACCCTCCCCGCATCACCGTCGGCGCCTGTACGACCCTGTGGATGGGGCCGCTGCACTCGGGGCAGACGGTCAGCGGGTCCTCGGACATCCGCTGCTGGACCTCGAAGGTGTAGCCGCATTCCCGGCACTCGTATACGTAGGTCGCCATTGCTCCTCCTAATCCCAAAGAGCCCGCAGCGACCCTAAAGGATTCACAGCCGTGAGCTTGGGTTCACCGGATGGCCGTTCTGGCGCACCTCGAAGTGAAGGTGGGGCCCGGTCGCCATGCCGGTCGACCCGACCGCCGCGATGCGCGTGCCGCGCTCCACGCGCTGACCGGCCCTCACGTAGATCCGTGAGCAATGCCCATAGAGCGTGGACACGCCGCCGCCATGGTCGATGGTCACCGTGTTCCCGTAACCGCGCTGGTACCCAGACGTCATCACGCGTCCCGGCGCAGCGGCGGATATGGGCGTACCCGACGACGCGGAGATGTCGATGCCTGTGTGCATCCGTCTCTCGTGCAGGATCGGGTGGTAGCGCGATCCGAAACCGCTCGTGACGCGACCGCGCACCGGCCAGCCGTACCGCCCACGGAACGGCGACACGTCGCCGCGGTTGGCGGCCTGATAGGCGCGGATCTGCGCCTCGATCGCCCGGCTCTGCGCGTCCAGTTCGTCCAGTTCGTGCCGGAGCGCCGCCTGCTGACGCTGCAAACTCGATAGCACCGCCTGTTTCTCGCCCCGCACCACGGCAAGCTGCGCCTGCTGGCCCCGTTGCTGCTCCTTGAGCCCGGCGATCTCCACCACCAGACGGTCCTTGCGCGCGGTCTTCACGCGCACCTCGGCGTGCAGGTCGCGAAGCCCCTCGAAGAGCTCGCGGTCGGCCTTGGCGATGCGTTGCAGGAGCGCCTTGCGCGAGGCGAACTCCGCCACCGAACCCGACCCGATCAGGAGCGACACGGCCGACCCGTCGCCCTGCATGTACATCGCGCGCAGGCGGCGCTTGGCCCGCTTCTGCCGCTCCACCAACTGCCCCGAGATCTCCTTGAGTTGTTGGTGCAGGTTGCGCTGCTCCGCACGGCTGGCATCCAGTTGGCTGGAGGTGCGGTCGATCCGCGCGTGGAGATCGTTCATGCGCCCGTCGACCTCCTGGAGGTCCGCCCGGACCACGTGCACCTGCTTCTTGACCTGCTTGATCTGCGAGCGGATGTGGTGCTTCTGCTGCTGAACGCTTGTGAGCCGTTTCTCCAGGCCGGCGTGCGCCTTGTGTCGGGACCCGTTCTCGCCCATGCCGCCCGTCGCCACGAAGGCCAAAAGGGAGACGACGGCCAGGGTCCGGCGAACCAACGTCATGCCAACGTCCTCGCCTCTCGTACCGCGATGGCCGAGCAGACGAGACCGTAAGCCGCCCCAGCCAAGGCCAACAACCACATCGCTTGCACGACGGGGAAAGACCCCGCCATGCCGAAACACCGCATGTTCTCCAAGACCCGCTGCAGGGCCGCATGCGCCGGCCAGAGCATCAGCCCCGCCAACGCCCCGCCCAACGCGCCCTGGATCAGGCCCTCGATCAGCAACGGCGTGGCAACCGCCATGCGCGTCGCCCCGACCAAAAGCATGATGCGCAGTTCATTGCGCCGGGCCATGATCGTCAGCCGAATGGCGTTGTAGATGAGCACCCCGCTGGTCAACAGCATCAGGCCACCGAGCACCAACCCCACCCAGGGCACCATCTTCAGGGTGCGGCTCAGGAACGCCTGCACGTCCGACAGGTAGTTGACGCCGTCTTGCTCGACCTCCGGGAAGGCTGCGATCGCCTTCGCCACCGCGTTGGCCGTCCTCACGTCCTTCAGCGTCACGTCATAGGCGTTCGGGAACGGGTTCTCAACCCCGAGCGCGTCGATCGATATCTTCGGGTTCCGCGCTTCGAACCGCTTGCGGCCATCCTCCTTCGGCACGTAACGCACGGCGCGCACGCCGGGTACGGCCTGGATTTGCTTGCCGACCGCGATGATCTGCTCGCCCTTCAGGGAGTCCTTCAGGAAGACGCACATCTCGAAGCGGCCGGTCAGCTCCTTGGCAAACCGATTCACCTCCGTATAGGCGTAGCCCAAACCCCCGAGCAGCACGAGCGCCATGGCGGCGGTTGTGATGGCGGCAAAGGTCATCCACGTGTTTCGGCGCAGCGAGATCAGCGCCTCGCCCAGGAAGAACTCGATGCGGTCAAGCATCGGCCGTCTCCTCCGACTCGGGCGCCGCTTCGACTACGGGGTCAACCTGAACCAAGGGTTCGGGCGCTACATCGGCTTCGGCCGGCGCTTCGGGCTCCTCTTCGACGGGATGGACCTCTTCGCCGCCGTCGGTATCCACCTGGCCGCACTCCAGCCGGACGATCCGCTTGTCCATCCGTTCGACGACCGGCATGTCGTGGCTGGCGACGATCACCGTCGTCCCTCGAAGGTTGAGCAGCCCGAGCAACTCCATGATCTCGATGCTGTGTTCGGGGTCGAGGTTGCCGGTCGGCTCGTCCGCCAGCAGCAGCGGCGGGTTGTTGATGAGCGCCCGGCCGATCGCCACGCGCTGCTGCTCCCCTCCGCTCAATTCGTGAGGAAAAGCGTCCGCCCGGTGCATGATGCTGACGCGGTCCAGGATCTCGGGCACCCGCGCGCGCACTTCGCGCCGCGTCCGGCCGACGGCGCGCATCGCGTAGGCAACGTTCTCCCAGACGCGCTTGTTCGGCAGCAGGCCGAAGTCCTGCGGCACGATCCCCATCTGGTGGCGCAATCCCGGGATGTCCTTCGGCTTCACTCGGCCCAGGTCGCGCCCGTCGAGCACCACGCGCCCGCCGGTATGGGCGACCTCCCGCGTCAGGGTTTTGAGGAGGGTGCTTTTGCCAGAACCGGTCGGGCCGCAGAGGAATACGAACTCGCCCCGTTGCACGTTGAGCGACACGCCTCTGAGCCCGTAAACCAGTTCGCTATAGCGGACCTCTACCTGGTCAAAAACGATGTAAGGAGCCGAGCCTTCCATGGACCCCCGAACCTGACAGCCAAGGTTACCTCCCCGCGCCATCGGGCCCGTCAAACCCTCTGCCTAGCCGCCCGGACGGGGCCCATCAACATCCCAGCAATTCCGGCCGCCCAACCTCCCGGGCGACTGGCGCTAAGATGGAGGCATGACCGAAAAGGAGAAGATGCTGGCCGGGATGCTCTACGACCCGACCGACGCCGAACTCGTCGCCCAGAGGGTGCTTGCCCGCAAGCTCGCCGCGCGCTTCAACCTCACCGACGAGGACCAACAGGCCGAACGCATGGCGATCCTGAGGCGCCTCCTCGGCCATCTGGGCGAGAACGTCGAGATCAACCCCGACATCCGCTTCGACTACGGCTGCAACACCACCATCGGCGACTGCTGCGGGTTCAACTTCAACCTCACCATCCTGGATTGCGCGGAGGTACGGTTTGGCAACAACGTCTTCGTCGGTCCGAACGGCTCGTTCCTCACCCCGGTCCACCCGCTCGTCGCGGACGAACGGATCCCGCGCAGGGCGCCGGACGGTCGCATCTACGACCTCGAGTACTGCAAGCCGATCGTGCTCGAAGACGACGTGTGGCTGGCCGGCAACGTGACCGTCAACGGCGGCGTCACCATCGGTCGGGGGAGCGTGATCGGCTCCGGCAGCGTCGTCACCCGCGACATCCCGGCCGGCGTGATCGCCGTGGGCGTGCCGTGCCGCGTACTCCGCCCAATCACCGAGGCGGACCGCATGGAGCGGCGACCCGACGCAAACGTTCGCTGAACCTATCGTGCGAGGTATCGTGAGCCGTGCGGACGCCGCGTGTTCGACTGAAAGACATCCTCTTCGCGCGTAAGCCCAAAACGCCGGGCTTCGGCATCAGCCGCGACTTCTACCTGTCGGTTTTGGCCGCGACGGCGCAGTTGCCCTCGCTCGCGCAGGTCGTCTCGCCATCTGGGGAGGGCGGGGCGCTGAAGGGCTACGGCGTTCCGCTCGGCGCCGGCGCCGGGAAGGAGGACCTGACGCGGCCAATGGCGCGCGGCGGCTACGGGATCGCCTCGCTCGACCGCAAGTCGGTGCTGCGCGTGCTCGTCGTCCCCCGCGACGAGGCCGGGTTCAACCCCGAGACGTTTCTCAAGAGCGAGGCCGGCTCTCGGCTGAAGCCCGAGATGGCCAAGCGGATCCGCGCCACCTGGACGATCGTGCAACTCGCCTTTGAAGCGCACGACCCCAGCGTCTTCCCCTCGCTCGACTTCATCGCCGCCGTTGCCCGCCGCATGGCCGAACTCACCGACGGAGTCGTGGCAGACCCGATGGCGCAGCGCTACCGGGCGCCGGAGGAGATGGAGACGAAGCGCCCGCAGGGCGCGCCCGTTTGGGCGCCGGACCTGGTTTCGCTGGGCGAACGCCTGGTGGACGGCCGACGCCACCTCTACACCGTGGGGATGCGCAAGCTCGCCCTACCCGAGTTCGAGATCTACGGCGTTGAGCCGGAATGCGTGGCCATGGCCGAGCGGCTCCTACTCGGGATATGCCAGACCACGCTCCTGGTGAACGGCCCCGAGGTGGGCGAACTGGTGGGCAACCCCTCGGCCCCGCTGCGCGTCGCCACGGGCGGGCTGGACCGTGCCATCTGGGAGGGCGTCCCGTGCCTGGAGCTGATCGCCGAGAAGGGTACGGACGTTAACGAGGCCGTCCGGGCTTGGTCGAGCGACCCGACGGGCCAGAAGGGCCGTTGATCGCCAACCAGTAGGTACCGACCTGCCGGATGATGTCCTGGTACTGGGTCGCGTCGACCGGCTTCTGGATGTAGCTGTTCGCTCCCAACTGGTAGCACTTGTCGACCGCGCCGGGTTCCTCAACCGAGCTGAACATGACGACCGGCAAGTGGCTCGTGGCCTTGTCCGCGCGGATCTCCTGCAGCACGCTGTAGCCATCCCTCTTGGGCATCCGGATGTCCAGCAAGACGACGCTCGGCGTCGCCCCCTCGCTCCGGGTAGCGTACCGCCCCTTACCCCGGAGGAAATCCAACGCCTCGTCCCCATCTCGGACGACCACCAGACGGTCCATCGGTAGAACGTCCTGCAGCGCCAATACCGCGAGCCGTTCGTCGTCCGGGTTATCCTCAACAAGCAATACGGTGCGTCCTGCCATGTTCCCCACTATCCCAGCCTTCGCGCGGCCGCGCATCCCCTCTTTTTGAGGCACGCTCCGCGCGCGTCCACTCGTGATGCCCAGATTGTAGTCGAACGCGCGGCCCGATCGCAAATGCTCGGTTCCCATTCGTTCAAGCAATTCCTGTGGTACACCTACCGGCACTGATGCACGAGCAGCGCGCACAGGTTCTCCAGGAGTTGCGGCAGGCCAAGCTGACGGGACGCGCACTGCGTGAGCGGGCGATGCAACGGCTTTCGCGTCTCGAGGGCTATAGCTGGTCGGGCGTGTACCGCCTTGAGGGCGACGAGTTGGTCCTCGACGCTTACGCGGGCGAGCCGACCGACCATTCCCGCATCCCGGTCGGCCAGGGCGTATGCGGCACGGCCGTCGCCGAGAACCGGGACCAGGTTGTAGAAGACGTGACGCAACGAGCCAACTACCTTTCCTGCAGCCTGAAAACGCGCTCTGAGATCGTGGTACTCATCCGCTCCGGGGAGGCCATCCTCGGCCAGATCGACGTCGACAGCCACCGACTGGGCGCCTTTTCCGAAGAGGACCGCGTCTTCCTCGGCGAGGTGGCCGCGGAACTCGCCAAGCGGTGGGGGAACCCGTGAACGCGATGCTCGGCGCCAACGTTTATCTTGTCGAGAGTCTTCGGGAGGAACGCTCTTGAGCAGCCCTTACGCGCTCCTCAGCCGGATCGTCGAGCCCAAGGACCTTCGCAAGCTCTCCATCAAGGAGTTGCAGCAGGTCGCCGACGAACTGCGCCAGGCTATCCTCGACCATGTAAGCAAGACCGGCGGCCACGTTAGCTCCAACCTGGGCGTGGTCGACCTTACCGTGGCCCTGTACGCAGCCTATGAGATCCCTCCCGACAAGGTGATCTGGGACACCGGCCACCAAGCCTATTCCCACAAGCTGCTTACGGGCCGACTCGACCGATTTGAGACCCTTCGCCAGCACGGCGGGCTGAGCGGCTTCCTGAACCGTAAGGAGAGCGAACTCGACTTCTTCGGCGCGGGACACGCCGGCACCGCCATCTCCGCCGCACTCGGCTTTGCCGCGGCCCGCGACCGGCTCGGCGGCAACGAGCGCATCGTGGCCATCACCGGCGACGCCGCCATCAGCAACGGCATGTGCTGGGAGGCACTCAACCACGCCGGAGGAGCGGGCGCCGACATCGCCGTCGTCCTGAACGACAACCGCATGTCGATCGGACGCAACGTGGGCGCTCTGGCCATGCACTGCGCGCGACTCCGATCGCGCCCGCAAGTTCAAGACCTCGCCTCGCGCGCAAAGGAGGTCCTGAACCGCATCCCCGGCCCGGCAAGCCGCGTGGCCGCCGGCCTGCGTCACAGCATCACCCACTACTTCGCCCCGGATGAGACCGGCACGGTGTTCGAGGGGTTTGGCTTCGAGTACATCGGCCCCGTCGACGGACACAACATCCCGCAGCTCCTCGAGATCTTCCGCAACCTGCGCGAGCTTCGCGGGCCGTTGCTGGTGCATGCCATCACCACCAAGGGCAAGGGCTACGAGGTCGCCGAGAACGACGCGCGGAAGTGGCACGGCGTGGCGCCGTTCGACCTGGACGCCGGAGAGCTTCCCCAGCGCCAAGGTCCGATCACCTACACCCGGGCCTTCGGCAACGCGCTCTGCGAGGCCGCGCGCTCGGATAGCCGGGTGGTCGCCATCACCGCTGCGATGGCCGACGGCACGGGCCTGGCGCCGTTTGCCGAGGAGTTTCCGACCCGCTTCTTCGACGTCGGCATCGCCGAGG
>CAZIIS010000029.1:0-28396 GCA_964539295.1 uncultured Fimbriimonadaceae bacterium
CGGGTCGGGCACGATCTTCGAGAGCCCGGCGGCCAGTTCGCGCTCCTCGCACATGGGCTCATTCTATCCACTCGGCCCGGCGGCAGTGCACGCGCGCTTCGGGGCGCGGAGTAACCTAACCGGCGTGTTCGTAACGTTCGAGGGGCCGGAGGGCGCGGGCAAGTCCACCGTCATCGCCGAGGTCGCCCGTTTGGTCAGGGAAACGGGCCGCGAGGTCGTGGTGACGCGCGAGCCGGGCGCGGGCGAGTTTGGCGAGGCTGTGCGCGACCTGCTGCTCCACGGCGAGCAACTCAACCCGATGGCGGAGCTGTTCCTGTTCCTTGCGGACCGCGCGCAGCACTGCGCGGCCCTCGTCGCCCCCGCGCTCCAGGCCGGACGCGTCGTGCTCTGCGACCGGTTTGCCGACTCCACGGTCGTCTATCAGGGCCATGCGCGGGGGATGGACCTGGCGATGCTGCGCGAACTGAACCGGCGGGCGACGGCGGACCTCGTCCCCGACCTCACCCTGCTCCTGGACCTGGAGGCCGAACAGGGCCTGGCCCGGCAAAGCAAACGAGACCGGCTCGATTCCGAACCGATCTCGTTCCACCGTCGCGTCCGCGAGGGCTTCCTTGCCGAAGCGCAGCTCGACCCAGTCCGTTGGGTCGTCATCGACGCCTCCCGCCCGGTCGAGCAGGTGGTGGCGTCCTGTTGGGACGCCGTCTCCCGACGGCTCCCGCCGCGCTAGGCGGCGACTGCGAGCTTCGCGGCCTGCTTTGCCACGGCCTCGGGCACGAGGTGGTCCACATCGAGCAGCACCACCAGCTTGCCCTCGCTCTTGCCCACGCCCGCGATGAACGCGTCCTCCTTGCGGCGCATGATCTCCGGGCTCTCTTCGATCTCCGCCTCGTCGATGTTGACGATCCCATCCACCTCGTCGACCTTCAGGGCGCAGCGGCCCGTCTGGGTGAGAACGACGATGAAGTTGCACGTCTGCGTGGTCTCGGTGAAGTCAAACCGGATCCGGAGGTCGATGGTCGGCACGGTCTCGCCGCGCAGGTCGAAAACGCCCAGGAAGAGCTTGGGAGTTCGAGGCAAGCGCGTGACCTGCTGCTCGGGAAGGATCCGCTCGACGGCCCCGATCGGGACGCCGTACGACTCGTCGGCCAACTTGAAGATGATGTACTTGTTATCCGCCATCGCCTGGTACCCACTTGCACGGCCAATGCCGCACATGCAGGGGATGCCATGTCCGTCGCCCGCCCCCACCGGTACATTTCCGGGAAGCCGCGCCCGCAAACGGATGCATAATGCTCGCAGACTGCCTCAAGGGTTACCCAATGCTGATCCACGTCATCGTTCTTGCTGCCTTGGCCTCATCCCAGGCGCCGACCGCCGTCGAACGGTTCGCCGCGTACATGAAGAGGGCCGACGCGCTGACCGTGAAGGTCCGAGCAACCACCAACGGCACCACGGAGGTCGGGGAGGGGACGCTTGAGTGGCGCCGCCCCGTCTCGCAACGGTTCGAGATGAAATGGGGCCCAGAACGGTTCGAGTTCCGGCAGAACCCGAACGGCATGGTCGCCTACCTGCACGAGCGGCGGTACTACCAGGACTACGACCCGACTCGGGTGATGACGCCGCCGCCGGGCGTTCCATCCTACGTGGTTCGTTACGGCTATCCCTACGTGTTGCTTTCGGGCGACCTAAGGCCGCTTTTGCCCGCCAACCAGACGTTCAAACCCGCCGGGACGACCACCATCGGCAGCGTCCAGGCGGACGTGGTGTCGGCTTCGTTCTCCCAGTTGATGGCCAAGATGGACTACAGCGCGGCGATCGACTCGGCCGGCCGGTTGCTGCGGTTCAGCTTCGCCGCCGACTCCCCGCAGGGCGCGGTCAACGTCACGCTGGAGTTCTCGGACTACAAGACAACCGCCCCCGGGCCCGCCGATTTCGCGCCGAAGCTGCCCTGGGGCTACGTGCCGCTCAAGCTCAAACCGCAGCCGCTGATGCCGGACCTCGGTCAGGCGCTCCCGCTGGGCCGATGGACAAGCTCCTCGGGCAAGAAGGTGGACGTGGCAGCCTTGGCCAAGGGCCGCCCGCTCGTCGTGCTCTTCACCCAGGAGGGCTGCGCGCTCAGCCGAGCCGCCGAGAAGGCGTTCCGTGCGCTTCGGCAAAGGCTGGAGGAGCAGAACGGCCAGGTGGTCGAGGTTGTGCTCGGCGCCAAGAAAGCCAAGACGGGCCACCGCGATCCCAAGAGGATGCTGTTCGTCGACCCGGACCGCGTCATCGAGCGCGAGTTCGGCGTGCCCGGCGCCCCGTACCTGGTGCTGTTCGGCGCCGACGGCAAGACCTCGCGGGCGTGGTACGGCTTCGACTCCAAACAACCGATGGCGCTCGTCGAAGGGATCTGCAGCGGCCTGCCGGTCAGTCGCTGAGCACGCGCTCGGCCAGGATGAGCGCCACGAAGTCGTCCACCGGCTCCGGCGGCGTCTGCATCGTCGCCGGGAGCAGCCGCCTCCAACCTCGGCGCGGGTGGTGCACCCAGTAGCGCTCTCGCGCGTGCAGCGTGGTGTCCTTCTCGTCCACCACCAGGATCGCCGCTCCCGGCAGAGCGTCCCGCAGCGTCGCGATCAGCGTGCGCGACGTGGTGCCCGAACCGACGACCAGCATGGCGAACTCCTCCACCAGCCGAGCCTGCGCGACCGCGTCGAGAACCTCGCCCGTGGGGCAGACGCGCCGCCAGAGCAACACGATGTGCCCCTCGTCGTCCCGCTTGACCAGGGCCATGCCGCATTTGGCGCTGCCCGGGTCGATGGCGAGCACCGTACGCGCCCCGAGCTCGCTCATCGCAGCCGAAGCTCCATCTTGATGTTGTCTGCGGCCCGCGTGGCGAACGAGGCCAGGAACTGAAGGCGGATCTCCTTGCCGTAGTCGCGGATAGCCCGAACGATGGCCAACAACTGGTCCGACGGGATCTCGCCGAGCGGGCTCTCCTGCCCATAGGCCGGAATCATGCCATCCCGCACCGCCTTCCGGCTCAGGTCGCTCTGCACGAACGCGACGATCTGCGCCGCGATCCCCTTCTCGTCCAACCTCCCGTCCACCTTGGTCTCCGCGATCAGCTCGCCCGGGCGGTACACCATCGGGTTCGCGCGCGCCTGGATGCCCAACGGGACGAACTCCCCCTGGAAAACGTTCACCGCCGCGCGTGCCAGCAGAACCTGCTCTTCGCGCCGGTTGGCCACCGCCCGAACCAGGGCGTCGATCTGCGCTTCGGCGCTCAGCGTGGTTCCGTCCCGGGCGATCAGCGCGGCGAGTTTGGCCGCCTCGGTCGTGCCCGGCTCGGCCGTCGCCCCCCGAATCTGCGCGCGAGATGAGGCCGCCCCCAGCAGCGCCAGCGCGTAGGCGCGGACCTCGGCCTGCGTGGAGCCGGACTTCACCGCCACACGCCCCAACTCGTCGCCCGCGTCCACGATCAGCCGCGAGTACCGCGAGCGGTAGAGCCGTTCGTTCAGGTTGAGGCTCATCTGCCGGAGCACGCCCACCTGGGCCTCCGCCTCGCTCACCTTCGTTTGCGCTTCAAGCAGTTCCGACTGCGCCTTCACCTTCTCGGCGCCGATCGCCGCGATCTGCGCCTCCGTCGAAGCCAGCAACTGCTCCTTGTCGGCCTTCAGGCTGTCGATCTCCGCGGACTTGAGCTTGATCTGCGCCTCCGACTCCTTCAGCTGCGCTTCGTTCCTCCTCAACTCGCCGTCCAGTTGAAGGTTCTGTTCGGAAAGCTCCTTAAGCCGGACCGTGAAGGTCGCGATGTTCGTCTCCAGCGACTTGCGCTGTGCGAAGAGCGCCGCGTACTGGGTCTGCAGCGCCCGTAGCTTGACGCCCTCCGCCTGAAGGCGCGCCTTGAAGCCCGCGACCTGCAGCCGCAGGCGGCCCGCCTGCTCTCGGAGGGCCTTGGCCTGCCGAGTGGCGTCGGCCACGCGCATCTGTTCGACCTGCAGCTTCTTCCCTTCGGCCTCGAGCTTCGCGCGAATCCGCGCGCGCTCACGCGAGGCGAGGCCCAGTTGCGTTCGCGCCTCGCCCAGTTGGGCCTCCGCGTCCTGCAGCTTCTGCTGAACCAGTCGCCCCTGAACCAGCCAAACGCGCACCGGCTCGCTCGTGGCCACCAGGATGCCGATCGTCAGGATCGTGATCCCCATGCCGGAGGCCACCGTCAGAACCGCCGCGGTGTGCCTCGGCCTCATGCCCGCCATCGTCAGGCGCTTTTTGCCCAGCTTCCGGCCCAACCAGTCCGCCCCATAGGCGATGCCGCCGCTGAGGAGGATCAGGAGTAGGACGAAACCCAGGCTAACGATATCCACTTACTTGTTCCGACGATGTATCAGTATTCCACCGACGACCACGCCGACGGCGATCGGCGCGAAGCTCGCCACATAAGCCGGTATCAGGCCGCCTTGCGCGTAGATGCTCATCATGTTGGCCAGCAGCATGTACGCGAAGATCACCACCACAGACAGCCAGAACCCCGTTCCGGTTCCCGCGCGGTGGTTGCGGATTCCTAGCGGCGCGCCCACCAAACCAAACACCAACGCCGCCAAGGGCACGGCCAGCTTATTCCAATATCCGAACTCCAGGTTGGCGATCTGGCTCTTGTCCGGTTTGGGCATCCTCTTCGCCTGCCGGATCTGCTCCGCCATCTGGTTCATGCTGAGCGCGTCGAGGTCCCGCAGCGCCTTTGCGATCAGGTTCTCCGGCGTCATCTTGGGGCTCGGCACTTGCGGCGGGAAGAGGTCGCCCTTCCACTCGACCGTCACGCCGTTGCTGAACGAAAGCAACTGGCCTCCGCCCTTGATGCGCCAATCCTCTTCGTCCGTGTATCGCATTTCCGACGCCCACAAGATGAACAACGGCCGCTTGTCCTTGTCCAACGTGACCACGTACGCATTGGTCAACGTTTGCTTGGCCATGTTAAAGTCGGCAGCCGTGACCAACGACGTTAGGCGTCCCTGCTCGTAGATCGGATAGAAGGTTGGGTGGTCCGACTTCCCCTCGAGCATCGTGTTGATGTCGACCTTCAGTTGCGTGGCCCTTAGCGCGGCGCCCGGGACAAGCGTTTCGTCGAACAAAAAGGTCAAGACGAACACCGCGAAGCCGAACCCCGCCACCGGCGCCATGATGCGTCCGACGCTCACGCCGCCCGCCTTCAGCGCCACGATCTCGCTATCCCCGCTCAACCGGCCAAACGAAAGCAGCGCGGAAAGCAGCACGGCCATCGGGAAGGTCTTGACCATCACGCCCGGCAGCATCAGCACCGTCAACTCGGCCATGGTCGCGGGGCTTACGCCCTCCGAAAGGTAGCGGGTCAGCTCGAACAGCATCGACCCCGCCATGATCAACACCGTGAAGATGCCGACGCCGAAGCACCATGGCCCGAGCATCTCGCCGATCACCAGTCGGTCCAGCTTCTTCAAACGGTGTACTCCTCTGCAAATTGATGCCCGAGGTAGTGCTTGCGAACCAATGGGTTGCCGGTGATCGAGGCGGCGTCGCCCTCTGCGATGATCTTGCCGTCGATCAGGATGTAGTTGCGGTCCGTGATGCTGAGCGTGGCGCTCACGTTATGGTCGGTGATCAGCACGCCGATGTCGCGTTCCTTCAGCCGGTGGATGATCCCCTGCAACTCCTCGATCGTCACCGGGTCGATGCCCGTGAACGGCTCGTCCAGCAGGATGAACTTCGGGCGCGTGGCCAAAGCGCGCGCGATCTCCACGCGTCGCCGTTCTCCTCCCGAAAGCACGCCGCCTTGTTGCTTAAGGAGCCTGGAAATGTGCAACTCCTCGGCCAATTCGTGCACGCGATCGCGCATCCGCCGGCGGTTCATGCCGGCCTGCTCCAGCACCAGCCGGATGTTGTCCTCCACGGAGAGCCGCCGGAACACGCTGCTCTCCTGTGCCAGGTACCCGACCCCCGCCCGAGCGCGTTGGAACATCGGCCAGGCCGTCACGTCCTTCTTGTCGAAGAGCACCCGGCCGTCGTTGGGCTTGACGAGCCCGGTCACCATGTAGAACGTCGTGGTCTTGCCGGCGCCGTTGGGACCCAAGAGCCCCACGATCTCGCCCTGGTCGATCTCCAGCGAAACCCCGTCCACCACGCGGCGGGCGCGATACTGCTTGACGAGGTCGTGGGCCTCTATCTTCATCGAGCCGATGAACCTTCCTTGACCGTCGACGTGCCGGGCGAACCCTCGACCCGAACGTTGGACACCTGGTTCTTCTCGTTGAAGGTGATCACCACGCTGTCGCCGACCCCTTCGCCTTCGTAACCGGTGCTCGAATCCACGTCGTAGGCGACGTTGCCGGTCAGAGTCAGCTTGCGCGACGCCGCGTCGAAGGTCAGGCGGGCGCCCCGCACGTTCAGCTTGGTCACGCCGCGCACGGTCTTCGGCTGACCGTCCACGGTCCGCCGCTCGTCTCGCTCCAACTCGTAGTGGAACCGAACCGGGCCCTGCACGACGACGCTTCGCAGCGGGCGGTCCGTGCGTTGGTTCAAAGGCACGAACTTGAGGGTCGCGCTCGCCCCGGCCATCGTGGCCAACCGCCTTTCCCGTCCGGTGGCTCGGTTCTCCTCATCGCGCATGGTGAAGGAGCCGGGGACCTGCACGACCGCCTCGGCCGTTCCCTCATCGAACGCCACCTTGGCGGAGGAAAGGGTGGTGACGACCTCGCCTTCGGCCTTGCCGTCGACGGTCACGTTGCGCGACACCGACAGCTCGACCGAGCCCTCCAGCGTGGCCTGCTGCAAGAACAGCCCGCCCTTCGCGTCCTTTCGCGCCAAGCCGGCGACGCTGAGCGCCTTGAAGCCCACGCCCTGCTTGCGGCTCAAGCCGGTAACCGGCTTGCCGGAACCCCGGAAGCTGACGTCCCCCCCTGGGGAGAACTCGCTGACGTAACTGGTCATCTGCTCGATGGCCAGGTCGCCCTTCTTGTCCCGCAGGTGGTAGAAGCGGCTCTGCTCGGCGCCCAGGAGCGCCGCGCACGCCAGCAGAACGATCGCGAGGATGCGTTTCATCGCACGCCCCTGTGGAACGCGTCGGGCGTTCCGACCTTGGTCAAATCCGGCGTTGCCCATAGCTTCTCGAACGGCCCGATCTCGTATTCGCTGGAGGATACCGTGACGGCGCCCTCGGCCTCGATGTGCCCCGCCGCCTGCTTATAGGTGATCTTGTCCGCTTTCAACTGCAGTCCTTCCTTCTCTGCGGTCACGCTGACCCCGCCGACCAGCGTCAAAACCTTGCTATCCTGGTCGGCCTTGCCCTCTTCCGACCGAAACCGACTCGCAACCTTGTTGCCCTCGAAGAGGTCGCCGCCCACGCCCACCATCCAGGCCGACCCCGCGCCCGTCTTGTCGATCCGTAGCGTCGACGCAACCGAACGGACCGTCCAAATCAGGTTGCCCTTCTCATCCCGCATCGTCGCCTTCAGCACGTCCTTGGTGGTCACCACGCGAACGGCCTCGGCCTCGTTCTCATTCGGCAGGTAAAGCGACGGCGAACGCCGGGCGCCCGATCCGCAGCCGGACCGCGCCACGGTCACCATCACCGCGGTAAGGGCCCCGGCCCCCACCACCCAACCGATCACGCGCAGCAGCTTGATGCGTCCCCCCTCCGGCCGCGCCGGCGGTGCTGTCCAGCCAGTTGGCCGCACGCCGCCTCGATGCTCTGTCCGCGTTCCATCCGCTCGGTCACGTTCACCCCGCGGGATTCGAGTACGCCCCGGAAGGCGCGCACCCGCTCGCGCGACGGACGCCCGAAGCCCTGCTCGGTCGCCACTGGGTTGAACGGGATCAGGTTGACCACGCAGGGGAACCCAACCGTCAGACGCGCGAGTTCCGCCGCCTGTTCGGGTGTGTCGTTCACCCCGTCGATCAGCAACACCTCAAAGGTGACCTTGCGCCCGGTCGCCCTCCCGTAGTCGCGCATCGCCGCCACCGCCTCGGCCACCGGCCACTTGTGGTTCGCCGGCATCAGGCGCGAGCGAACCTCGTCCAGCGCCGAATGCAGCGACAGCGCCAGGTGGATCGGCAGCCCAGCCTGCGCCAGTTCGCGGATCTTGGGAACCACGCCCACGGTCGAGACCGTCATGTGCCGGTAGCTCAGCCCGACCTCCTCCTTCAGGATCTGCATCGCCTTCAACAGCGCGGGGAGGTTCAGCAACGGCTCACCCATCCCCATGAACACCACGTGGCTGATGCGGCGTTCGGAGATCCCCTGGAGCAACAGGTACTGCCCCACGATCTCGCCGGCCGTCAGATCGCGGGAGAAGCCCCCGAGCCCCGTGGCGCAGAACGAGCACCCCATCGCGCAGCCGGCCTGCGACGACAGGCAGCAGCTCACCCGGTCCTCGTAGGGGAGCAACACGCACTCGAACGCCTGGCCGTCGCCGGCTTGGACGAGCAGTTTGTCCACGTCGTCATCGGAGCGCTTGTGGGCCGCCACCTGCAAGGGGTTGACGCAGTGCGTCTGGGAAAGGCGTTCGCGCAGCCCGGCCGGCAGGTCGCTCATGGCGCTCAGGTCGCGCTCCGCGCGCGCGTAGATGCGCCGCGCGATCTGCTTGCCCCGAAATGCGCCCTCGCCCATCCCGACCATCAGCGCTTGAAGCTCGGGTGTCGACAGGCCGATCAGGGGCGCGAGGGGGCTGGCCACAGGCTGAAGTGTACCTGCGGGCCCTTAGGCTCCCCTGACCTGTCTCATGACCTCGCCGGGGTGGTTCGTGATGATGAAGTTGACCTTCAACGCCGCCAGTCGGTCGGCCTCCGCGCCAGGCTCGGCGGTCCAGCCGAAGAGTGCCGTGTTCCGCTCCCGGGCGGTCGCCGCGAGTTCGGCCGAGACGTCCTCGTGGTACACCGAGAGCGCGTCCGCGCTGCACTCGCGCATCCTCTCGAAGACCGACTCGATCGTCTCCGGCCGAATCCGCTCGTCCACCAGCCACGCGGCGAACAGGCTCGGATCGAGCCGCTTGGCCCGGCGGATCCGCTCTCGGTCGAAGCCGAAGATCACCACCTGGTCCTGCATCCCCTTGCGCCGCAGGAGCGAGGTCACGGCCTCCTCCAGCCCGTCGCCGCCCTTGAGTTCGATCACCAGCGGGATGCGTCCCCGCGTCCGGTCGGTCAGGGCGTCCAGGCTGGGTACGCCGGCCTGCGCCATCTCCGCCGCATCGTGTTCGGCCACCGCCCCCTTGAGGGATGTGGTTCGGTCCAGCATCCCGTCGTGGATCACCACCGGCACGCCGTCGCGGCTCATGTGCACGTCGCACTCGGCGGCGTCGGCCCCCAATCGCACGGCCTCCTCGAACGCAGCAAGGCTGTTCTCGGGGTGGGTGGACGACGCCCCTCGGTGCGCCACCACCATCACGCGCGACCAGGAAGCTTCAAGAACCAAGCGGACCGACGGAATAGACATAACAGGTCCCATTGTGTCCCTTTGGAGAGCCCCGTGAAAAGCCGGGTCTTGGAAACCGATCGCCGTCCTCACGCGTTCAACTTGAGTACCGTGAGCACAAGAAAACCAATCGCGACAGCTTTGCTGACCTTCGCCGTCGTCGCGGGGGGCGTTTTCGCCGCGTTACAGGTCGACCGTTTCTTCAACGACCGGAAGTTGCCGGACCTCAAGCTGAACTCGATGTCCAGCTCGTTGATGAAGGAGGCGGCGTTCGACCCGTCCACCGCGCCTATCGACTTCCGCGCAGCCGTCACGCGCATCACCCCGAGCGTGGTGAGCATCGACACGCTGGCCCAACGAGAGAACTTCTTCGGCGACCGGTACATCGCCCCCGCCGGCTCCGGTTCGGGGGTCGTCATCAGCGACGATGGTTACGTGCTAACCAACAACCACGTCGTGGCGAGCGCCTCCGCGGTACGCGTCAGCTTCGTGGGCGGCCGCACGTTGGACGCCAAGGTGGTCGGCACCGACCCGCGCTCCGACCTGGCCGTGCTCAAAGTCAAGGCCAACGGCCTCAAGCCGATCGAGTTCGGCCGCAGCGACGAACTGGAGCCGGGCCAGTGGGTGATCGCGGTCGGCAACCCGCTCGGGTTCTCCAACACCGTGAGCGTGGGCGTGGTGAGCAGCGTCGGACGCACGCTCCCGACCCAGGCTTCGGTGATCGTCGACGCCATTCAGACCGACGCGGCCATCAACCCCGGCAACTCCGGCGGCGCGCTGTGCAACGCCGCCGGGCAGCTCGTCGGCATCAACACCGCCATCGCCAGCCGCACAGGCGGCTCCGAAGGGATCGGCTTCGCCATCCCGGTTGCGCGCGCCAAGCGCGTGGTGGACGAGATCCTACGCTACGGGCGCGCGCGGTACGGCATGCTCGGGCTCAACGTCGACGAGCGGGCCGGTCTGCTCGGCGTGGTCCGCGCCCGCCAGGAGCTCAAGCAGATCACCGAGTCGCCTTCCGACCCTCCGAGCGAAGGGTTGCTCGTTCAACAGGTGATCGCAGGCGGCCCGGCGGCAAAGATCGGGCTTCGCCAGTTCGACGTGCTGCTCAGCCTGGACGGCAAGAAGATGGCCGACCCGGTTGAAATGCAGAAGGTGATGATCGACAAGCGCCCGGGCGACAAGGTGGCCGTGCGCTACTGGTCGCGCGGAAAGGTCTTTGAGAAGCAGGTAACGGTCGCCGACCTAGGCGACTAATCACGGCGAGTATCCGGCCCTGCATGGCGTCGCCTGCAGGGCCCTTTTTTTCTGCGACCGGCGTCCCTTCAGGTTCTAGGCCACCTGCGGCATTCGCTCCAAACCGTTGCCGAAGAACGTCTTGGCCTATGTATCCTAGGAAGGGAAACATGTCGAAATCGACGAACGGCCTGTCTCTTCTCCTGGACGTCCTGCCGCCGGCGGTTCGCGATAAGCTCCGACAATCGCCCGACATCCACGACCTGATCGAGGTGGTCCTGGACTACGGCCGCCCCGCCGAGGCCCGCTTCCCCGCAAGCGTCCAACGCTGGCCCGACCTGGCGATCACCGAACACGACATCGACTACGTGGTCAAGTCGATCGGGGAGTTCGGCGACGACAACCGGGCGGGCATCGAGCGCACCCTTCACCGCATCAGCGCCATCCGCAACCGTCACGGCCGCATCATCGGCCTGACCTGCCGCGTGGGGCGCGCGCTCGAAGGGACCATCGACATCATCGACGACATCGTGCGCTCCGGCAAGTCCATCCTCATCATGGGCAAGCCCGGAATCGGCAAGACCACCAAGCTGCGCGAGGTGGCCCGCGTGATGGCCGACGAGGTCGGCAAGCGCGTGGTGATCGTCGACACCTCCAACGAGATCGGCGGCGACGGCGACGTGCCGCATCCCGCCATCGGCTCGGCCCGGCGCATGCAGGTGCGCAACGTCGCGCTGCAACACGCCGTGATGATCGAGGCGGTCGAGAACCACATGCCCGAGGTGGTGGTCATCGACGAGATCGGCAACGAAGCGGAGGCCAACGCCGCCCGCACCATCGCCGAAAGGGGCGTGCAGCTGATCGGCACGGCGCACGGCCAGACCCTCGAAAACCTGATGCTCAACCCTTCGCTCTGCGACCTTATCGGAGGCATCCAGGCCGTCACCCTCTCGGACGACGAGGCCCGCCGACGCGGCACCCAGAAGACGGTGCTCGAACGCAAGGCCCCCCCCACCTTCCACGTGGTGATCGAGCTGCTCGACTTCGACCGCTTGGCGGTGCACCACGACGTGCAGAAGACGGTGGACCTGATCCTGCGCGGCGTCCCGCCGCGCCCCGAAGTCCGCGTACGCACCGGCGGAAAGGTCGAGGTGGTCCAACAGGAGTCGGCGCCCGACCTGGAGGAGCCCGGCTTCAACGAGCGGTTCCCGACCTTCGCCCGAAAACCCGAGGTGGACGGGGGCGAGAACGGCAATCCCGGCAAGTCCGACCGGCCGCGCTCGCGGGAGTACGGGCCCAAGCACCTGCTGCGCATCTTCCCCTACGGCATCGCCCGCACCCGCCTGGAGCGCGCCATTCGCGAGAAGAAAGCGCCCGCGATCATCACCGGCGACGTCGCCCAGGCCGACGCGGTGATCGCCATCCGCGCCAACTACCAGAACCGCTCGGGCAAGCTTCGCGACGTGGGCCGAAACGTGGCCACCGTCGTCGTGAAGTCGAACACCTTCACGCAGATCGCCGGCGCCCTCGACGACCTGCTGCGCGGCAACGGCATGGACAGGGACGCGGAATCGGCGGCCATCGAAGAGGTGGACAGCGCCGTTCTCACGGTGACGCAGACCAACCGCCCGGTCGAGCTCGCACCCCAAGACGCGCGCATCCGCAAGATGCAGCACCAACTGGTCGAGTCGAGGCGCCTGGCGAGCGAGAGCTTCGGCCAGGACCCGAACCGGCGGGTGCGGGTCCTGCCGACCCGGCTCTGAAACGCACGGCGGCGAGGCCGCGGGCAAACCGCGACCTCGCCACCCGCTTTCCCTAGCTCAGCTTGACGGTGACGAAGCTGTTGGCCTTGACCGGCGCTTCCAGCCGTCCACCCGTCAGCTTGGCGGGCGTTCCCGTCGGCCGCTCCATCAGGTCGACAACCTCCGCCTTCGTGCAACCGGCGACGATCGCCGGGGCCAGTTCGACCGCTGCCGTCGTGTCGCGCCCATCCATCTCGACCAGCCGAACCACGACGCCCTGGCCGTCGTCGGCGCGCTTGAGGTTGCTGAGCACCACGTTCGCCGTGGCCTCCTGTGCAAACGAGCGGCTGAGCGGCGCCGAGCCGGACTGCAGACGCGCCGGGAACGCGATCAGCGGGCTGTTCCACGCCGCGCCGAGCCGAGCCAGTTCGCTCGGGTTGGGCCGATCCTGGTGGAACACGACGGAGTAGCGCAGCACGGACTTCGCGACCTCGGGGGCGTGGTCCGGGTCGAAGCTCGAACGAACCACGCGCAGCCGCAGCCGGTCGTCCGCGTAGGCGTGGCCGTACTTGGAGTCCTGCAGCAGGGTCATCCCGCCCTTCGCGCCCCGCAGGTGCACGAACCGCAGCGACGGGAACTCGGGGCAGTCCTCCGGCCGGCGCTCGACGCTGCCGAACGGAGTCTCGCATACCACGGCCTCGGCTGCGAACGGGCCGAAGTCGAGCGCCAACCCGGGGATGCCCCGCTTGACGTCGCCGATCTCCCGCCAGTCCACCTCGGCCCGGAAGTCCACCCTGTGGCCGAAACCGTGCACCAGGGCGGTGGTCTTCACCGTGCTGTCGGTACCCGGCACGCGAAGCGCGTGGCGGATGACGTAACCGACCGAGCCGCCGCCCATCGGCAACGACGTCGCCTCGTTCACTGTGCCGCCCAGCACGCGGTAGGAATCGGTCTCCAGCGGCACGTCGTGGATCTCCTTGCCCACGATCCAGGCCGCCATCCCCTGCGGCCGCTCATGCACGTACCGCCAGGCGCCCAGGAAGTCGCCGCTGAGGTCGCCGGCCTGCCACGCGCCGAAGCCCGAGTGGAAGCGGTCGGCGGCGAGCCGCAGACCGTCGGTCTCGAACACTTGGCCGGGCAACGCCCGCGCCCCCGGAAGCTTGGCATCCGCCACGCCCTCGCAGAGCAGGACGGTCTTGTACCCAAGCGCGGGGACCGCCGTCACCGGGAACATGAAGTCGTACTTCTCGTGGCCCCAGGCCTCCTGGTGGCCGAGGTAGATGGTGGGCGTCTGCACGCCGTTCTCGTCGCGGGCCACCACCCAACGGGGGTCGACCTCCACGTCGTACAGCGACACCTTCACAAACTCGGTCCGCTCGAACGCGCACGGGTTGTAGACGACGAACGGCATGAAGCGCCGCCCGCCGGTCGTTGCCACCGAAAGGCCGGACTCACCGGCGACCATCCCAGAACCGGCCTCGAACGGCGCGGGAACGTCGGAGGTGGCGACCTTCGCCTTCTCCTCCTCGGCCACCGGGCCCCCGGGCAGCAGCGCGAAGGTGTTCAGGTCCGCCGACAGGTTATTCCCGGCCTGGCGCTTCATCGAACCGGTGATCGCCGCGGTCTCCTGGAACATGCCCATCGCGCGCTGGCGCGTCGCCGCCACGCCCGAACCGGGCAGGATGTCGTGGAACTGGTTGAACAGCACGTTCACCCAGGCCTCCTGCACCCTCTCCGGCGGCGTGTGCAGCCCGGCGACCACGTCGAGCCCCTCCGCCTCCACGCAGAACGTCTCGCCGTGCCGGTTGGCACGCTTGATGGCGCTCTGCGAGGTGTAGCAGCCGGCGAACTCGTAGTTCAGTTCGGTGTTGAGCACCGGGATCGGAAGACCGCGCTCGGCGATCTCTTTCTCCACCTTGCGGTAGAAGCCGTGCGCCGTGCCGAAGACCACGTTCGGGTAGATCGGCCAGGAGCGCATGCCGGTCAGGTACTCCAACTCCTTGCGGGTGGGGCCGCCGCCGTGGTTGCCCACGCCAAAAACGTTCAGCCAGTCGTGAAGCCCGGTCTCCTTCACGAACGCGCACAGCGCCAACGCCACGTTGTCGCCGATGTTGACGTAGCTGTTGTACCAAGTGGACTCGCGGTTCACCAGGATGCGCGCTCCGTCCGGCCCGTCCCAATGGAACAGCATCGGCCGCTCGACGCCGGTGCGCACGTGGTCCTGCCCGCCGCCCGGCCGGCAGCAGTAGTAGTAGCGCACGCCGCCCTGCGCCAGGATGCTCGGGATGGTGTTGGCGTGCCCGAAGGTGTCCGGCTCCCAATCCAGCTGAACCTGCTCGGGCGCGAGGCCGAACCGCTCCTGGAAGAACCGGCGCGTATACAGCAGGTGGTGCGCCAGCGCCTCGCCCGAGGCCATGTTCTTGTCGCCCTCAACCCACTGGACGGCCGAGACCTCCCACTGGCCCGCCTCCACCTTCTCCTTGATGCGCTCGAACAGCTCGGGGAAGTACCGCTCGGTGAGCGCGTAGACCGAAGTCTGGCTCTGGGCATAGGTGAAGCCCTCGAACCGCTCCATCATCTCGAGCATCGCGACGAAGGTGTCGTGGGTGGCGGAGACCGTCTCCGGCCAACTCCACATCCAGTTCATGTCGATGTGGCCGTGGCCAACGCAATGAACGGTGTACGCCTTGGCCGCCTTGCCGATCGGCGCCAGGTCCGTCTCGACGGCTTCGACAAACCTTTCGACGCCACCCGACGGGTCGGCGGTGAACGAGTCCACGCGCCCGTCCGCCTGGGCGATGCGTTCGGCCCAACCGGCGGTCTGTTCGGCAGGCGCCGCGTCGGCGAACGCCTTCGCAAAGGCGATCTCGGCTTCAACGCGGACGAGGAGGTTGGACGCGGCGTTATTGGCGGCGCCCATGACGGCACGGAGTGCAGCGGTGGTTCGCGGGGTCATTGCTCTATCCACAGGCGGCTCAGGGCGGGTCGCCTCGCGAGCGTTATACCTGTCCCGCACGTAGGTTCCTGCCAGAACCCGTGGCCGGTTTTGGCGCAACCCGGGCGAACAACGCCCGGCGCGCCGCCCTCGGGCGTTCCCTCGTCGCCGGCGGAGGTACAGACCACTGTCCAGCTCACTCGCCGAGCCAGCTCTCGTCCTCCAGCAGTTCGAGCACCATCCCCAGCGGCTCGGTCGCGTCCACGTAGGCGTAGCGCCCGCCCTTGTAGTCGCCGCGTTGCGCGAGCTTCGCCCCGCACCCCTCCAACGCCTTGATGCGATCGTCCATCCCCTTCACCTGAAAGGCGATGTGATGGATGCCGCTGCCATGCTTGTCGAGGTGCTCGCGCCAAACGCTCGGGTGTTCGTCGGGCTCGATCAACTCCAGCGTGAGGTGCCCAAGCGGGAAGAAGCACAGCTTCGCCCGTCCTTCGGTCGGCTCGCCCCGAAGCATCGTGTGCGCCTCCTCGGGCCCGCCGGTGAGGTTGATGGGCGGGATCTCCGACCCGATCAGCTTGGCGACCGCCGCAGCCGTGGCCTCGATATCGCGGACGACGATCGCGATGTGCGTCACGATCGAGGTACCCAAGAGGTTCTCTTTGGTCGACATGCCGCGAGTATGTACGGCATGCCGACCGTTTGGAGCCTCGTCGTATGTTATTCCTGTGACGGTTTTGAGGAGCGTTCCTGCTCCTCCTCCATCTTCTCGAACGGCACGCCGTCGGTCACCCACGACTCGGGCTTGACGCCCTTCAGGTAGACGTCGAAGAAGTGCCGCGTGCGCCGGGCGAAGTCGAGCTGGTTCCCCTTCCGGCTCGGGAAGTGGTTCTCGCCCGGGTAGACCAGCAACACCGCCGGTTTGCCCATGCGCCGCATGGTTTGGTAGAGGTAGAGCGCCTGGCGCCAGTCCACCGCGCCGTCCTTGTCTCCGACCGCCACCAAGATCGGGGCCTTGATGTCGGCGGCGTGCTGCAGCGGCGAGTTGGCCAAGTAGCGCTTCACGTCCTCCCACCACGGCGAGCCCATCCGGCCCTGCGAACTCTCGAAGATCACCTGATCCGTCTGCCCAGTACCCCAGTAGAAGCTGTTGTACATGCTGAACAGGTCGGTGACGGGCGCCCCCGCCACGTAGGCGCAGAAGAGCTTGGATCGCGTGGCGATGAACGCCGTCTCATAGCCGCCCCAGCTATGCCCGCACAGGCCCAGCCGCTTGGCGTCGATGCCCGCTCTGCGCGCCAGCGCCGCCTTCACGGAGGCCTCGACGCACTCGAGCGCCGACACCCCGGGTTCGCCTTTCCGATAGGCGATGTCGGGCAACAGCACGAAGTAGCCCGCCTGCGAGAAATGCTGTGCGTTGTAGGGGTCCATGTTGGAGGGCGTGGCGTACCGGTGGAACTCCTGCGATTGCCGTTCGTATACGCTCACGACCATCGGGTAGCTCTTTCCGGGCTTGTAGTCGGCCGGGTAGATGAGCCGCGCATGAAGCTCCCGACCCACGGCGTCCTTGTACGTCAGCAGCTCCTCCTTGCCCCAAAGGAACGCCGCCTGCTGCGGGTTGGTCGCCAGCATCGGCTTGGCTTGCGTGAAAAGAAGGTTGGTCATGAACGCCGCCGCCGACTCGCCGAACGACTGCCGGACGAACAGCACGCGGTCAGTGTTCTTCGAGCGGGCGGCGAACACGATCAGCGAGTCCTCCTGCACCAACACGTTCCCCTCTCCCTTCGTGTCGATTCGGTAGATGCCGGTGGCAAACGTGTGCTGGTTCTGCATCGCGAAGTAGAGCGGATCGGTTCGCCGGATCCCCTCCTCGTCGAACCCGGCATCGATCAACCGGAACCGAATCCCCTCCGGCTCGCCCTCGGTCAACCGCACCACGCGCTTCGTCTTTGGGGTGACCACGTAGGCGTCGTAGTCGGTGTAGAGCACCACCCCGGCGTCGTCCTTCAGCCAGACGGGGGTCTCGGAGGCCGGCCTATCGGGCAACGCGTGGTCGTCCAGACGGTCGGTGAAGTCGGCCTTGAGCCCCGCGGCGACGTTCGTCCAGGTCCCCGTCGCCAACTCCACCAGCCACCACGCCCTGTCCTTGAAGACGGCCAGCCAGTTCCCCTCCGGCGAAGGGTAGACGGCGGCGGCGCCCAGGCGCCCGACGTTCTGTGGAACCCTCTTGAGCAACACGGTCCTCTTGCCGCTCGCCACGTCGAACAGCACCACGTCGGCGTAATCGATCCCCCCGACCTTCACCCCGCTGCGGTACGGCTTGGAGTCCTGGGCGACCACGTACCGGAAGCCCTTCAGCACCGCCACGTTATCCAGGTCCTTCTCGCCAACCAGCACGAAGCGGTTCGCCCCCGGCCGCCAGAAGCAACGGACGACGCGATGGCTTTCCGCCGACGCGGTCATGCGTTGGAGGGGCATCACCTCGGGGTCCTTCCAATGCCACACCTCGACGTTGGTTTTGTCCTGCTCCTTCACCTTGGAGGGGGTCTTGACGTCCTCCCAAACCTGGATTCCGAACGACGCCTCCGAGCCGTCGTCGGAGAGGTCCAGGCCGCCCCACTCGGCGATCCGCCAACCGCTCGGGAACTCGACCCGTCCGGCCGGGTCGTAGGTCGTGAGTTTGAGCTTGGGACCGCGCAGATCCTCGGCCAACAACACCGTGTGCTTGTCGCCGAGCTTCTTCTGGTCCTTGTCGCCGACCAGCACGCCCAGCACGTCGCGCTCCTCCGCCCAGGCGACCGCCGGGTAGGTGTGCTTGCCCCAATGGACCGTGCGGACCGAGCAGTTGGACGGGTCGAGCACCTGCACCCCCCGGAGCCCGCTCGACGACTCGATGCCCAGCGCGACCAGCGTGCCGGCCTTGTTCGGCGAATAGGTCGCCACGTTGCCGAACACGGCGCTCGTACCGTCCGCGAGGTTCACCACCTCCAGATCGCCGCCGCCGACGGTCTGGCCGTCCGCGCGCATGTGCTGCACCAGCAGGTACCGGCTGCCCTTGAGGAACGCCCAGGTCTGCACCCGTTCGAACACCCGCTCCTCACCCGCCGGCAACGAACGCAACCCGAGCTTGGTCTCCGGCTGCTTCTTGGCCTCGCGCAGCGCCTCGGCCATCTCGCGGGGCATGCCGATGGAATAGGCCACCCACCTGGAGTCGTCGGAGAAGGCTGTGGGCCCCGGGTTTGGCACGGTCCACCGTTCGGGGCCGTCGCAACTCCGGACCACAAGCCGGGCGTCCCCGTCCACCGTCAGCACACGCCCCACAAACCACAGACCGTTGTCCGACAGATCGACCGGACCGAGACGCTCCCACTTGCCATATTCCTCCGGCTTGAGCGCCCGCTTGGGCGCAGCCGGGGCTTCGGTCTGAGCCTGCGCGCAGACGATCGCTACAGCAAGAAGGGCCGCCAAAACGGCGCGGTAGAAGGTCTGGGAGGCCGAGGTCCTTGGCATAGGAAACCCTAGTATGAAGCCAAAGGGGCCATGTTGGGCCACAAACCGCAACCACAGCGCCAGACGCGCGCCTTCGGCGGGCCGAAAATCTGGGATGATGGACAAGGCTTCTTGTTTCAACCCACGGGCTGCATTAGCGCCTGATGGGTGCTTTGAGCTTTCGTCACTCCGATGAGTGACCTCATTGCCTCTGGCGCCGGAGCCAACGGCATCTAGTGTTGGGAACCATGGCCAGGACGAACCTAACGGGCGTCGAGCCCGCCGATAGGCCCATACGCGGTCGCCGCACCCGCCCAGGGAAAACGACCATCCCGGCGTCGCGCGAAGCTGGTCTCCCCGTCGCGACTCGTTCGCTCGACCATGCCGTAAGGAACCTGGCTCGACTTCGGGGCGAGAGCTTCTTCCACGAACTCTGCCTTCAACTCGCGGCCGTTCTGGGCGTCGAACACGCGTGGGTGGCCGAGGTGCGACACGACGGCGTCGCCGTCCGGATCGCCGCATGCTGCGACGACGTCCCTCGGGGGGGCACGTCGACCGCCTACTCGCCCGCCAACCTGCTCATCGACGAACCCGGGCCGGTGGTGATCCCGTTCGACGCGGCCCTCCGGCTTCCTCACTGCCCGGCGCTCGGGGCTCTGGGCGCCGACGCCCTGGCCTGCATCGGGCTATGGGACGGCGGCGGAAACCTCGTGGGGTACATGGCTGCCGCGGGAAGCCGCCTGACGGTCTCGATCCGGGAGGCTGAGGAGGCGCTCACCTCCCTTGGCGCCCTTGCGGCGCTGGAGATGGAGCGTCGTGGCGCGGAGTCGGCGCTGGTCCGTGCACACCGGGCGCAGCTCACCTGGTCCCGTCTGCGGGCGGCCCGCACCAACGCCGGCGACGAAACCCAGTACATGCAAGCCGTATGCGAGGCGTTCGTACAGGTCGGCGGTTTCCGCACGGCGTGGGCAGGCATTCTGAGCGGCCCCGGTCACAAGGAGCTTGCCAAGGTCGCCTGGGCAGGTTCCTCGTTGGGCAAGCTCCGCGACGCGCCCTGCAGCCTAAGCGCGGAAGGGTCCGCCGCGAACCCGCTTGCGGCGGCGATGCACACCGGCCGGCCGGCTCTGTTCGACAAACCATCGGCGCCCGCCGACCCGCTCTGGCGAGCCGCCTTCGGTCGCCACAAACTTCACGGGGTACTGGCGATCCCCCTTGCCGCCACGGGCCGCAAACCGTTCGGCCTGCTCGTTCTGTGCGCCGACGACCGAACCCGTCTCGATAACGAAGGGATCGCGCTGGCGTCCACGCAGGCCAAGGAAACGGCCAAGGTCTGGAACGCCGTTCGGCGCGCGCGCCTACGCAGGAGCGACGAGCTCCGCCGAGAGGCCCACCTCCGCGCGATGGTTGAGCACAGCACCGCGGTCGTCGTCGTGGTCGACCCCGAGACCGGCTACATCGTCGATGCCAGTCGCGCCGCCACGGCGTTTTACGGCCACTCGGTCGAAGCCCTGCGGACCATGCGCATCTTCGATTTTGCCGACAGTCCCGAGGGACAGGTGCGGACCCTTTTGCGCCACGTTCTAGACGAGGGGTTGCTGACGGTGGACGCCAAACATCGGTCCGCCACCGGCGAGCACCGGGACGCAGTGCTGCACCTCACCAGCGTCAACGTGCGGGGTCGCGTGCTTGTGTGCGTCCTCGCCACCGACGTCACCAACGACCAGGACGCGGCCAAGGCGCTTCTCGAGGGCGAGCAACGCTTCCGCACCATGCTCGGCCTCTCCTCGGCCGGCATCTTCGTTTGGCGCGGCGCGTTTATCGACTGCAACGAGAAGATGGGGGCGATCCTGGGTCGGCCGGTCGAGGAGGTGCGCGGCCGCCGTATCGAAGAGGTGTCGCCCGAGTTCCAACCCAACGGCGAGAAGTCGAGCGGCGCCGCAGCGGATAGCTTCCGTCGGGCGAAGAGCGGCGAGACGGTCGTCGGCGAATGGCGTTTCACGCGCAGCGACGGAAAGCCGGTGGACTGCGAAGTCTCGCTCCGCGCGGTCACGTTCAACCGTGCGCCGGCCATCATCGGCGAGATCCGCGACATCACCGCCGCCAAGCGCGCAGCCAACGATGCCCACCGCCAGAACGCCCTGCTCAACGCGGTGAGCGACGCCCAGTCTCAGTTCATCGCCAGCGGCGACATGCGCACGGTGTTCGAGAACCTCCTGATGACGCTGCTCGCCGCCACCCACAGCGAATACGGCTTCGTCGCCGAGGTCTGCGACGACGAGCGTGGCGCCAAGGTCCTGCGCGTCCTGGCCTACAACGGCGTTGGGCTCGACGCCCCCATGCAGAAGCTGTTCGGCGAGGAGAGCGCGAAGAACCTCACCTTCCGCGACATGCGGACGCTGTTTGGCAACGCGATCTGCACCGCCCGACCGGTCATCTCGAACTCTCCCAAGACGGACCCGCGCGCCAAGGGCCTTCCCGCCGGCCACGTCCCCCTGAACGCCTTCCTCGGCGTGCCCTTCTTGAAGGGCGACGAAGTCGTGGGCATGGTCGCCGTGGCGAACCGTCCCGGCGGCTACGAGGAGGAGTGGCTCGGCTACGTCACCCCAGTCGCCACCACGTGCGGCCAGATTCTTGACGCGCATCGGGCCAACCAACGGCGCCAAGCCGCGGAGGAGCAGGCGGCCCACAGAGAACGATGGTTCGGCTCGCTGATCGAGAACAGCTCGGACCCGGTCGCCGTCGTCGACAGCGAGGGCGCGATCACGTACGTCAGCCCCGCCGTCGAACGCGCCATCGGGCTGAGTCCGCGAGACCTGGTCGGCACGAGGATCGTCGACCTACCCGGCATCCAAGACCCTGCGCGCGCCATGCGCGCGGCGGAAAGCGCTTACCGTCAGCCGGGGTTGAACCCGCCCTTCGAGTTCTCGATGCGCCACACCAACGGCGAACTGAGGCATTTCGAGGTCATCGGCAACAACCGTTTTGACGACCCCGACATCTGTGGCATCGTGCTTCACTGCCGCGACATCACCGAGCGCCGGCTCGCCGAGGCAGAGCGAGCCGAGAGCGAAAGCCGGTTCGCCAGCGTGTTTGCTGGCGCGGCCGTGGGCATGGCGACCGTCAGCTTGAGCCGCGCCCAGTTCCTCGAGACCAACCGGGCGCTGCAGGAGCTGCTCGGCTACACCGCCGAGGAGATGAGGACCAAGACGTGGCACGAACTCTTGGTGCCGGAGGACCGCCGCATTGCTACCCTGCACCACGTTGCGGCCATGTCGGGCGGCAACTCGCCCGGCGAACGCATCCGGCGCATGCGGCGGAAAGACGGCGCCGTCGTCACCTGCCTGCTCACCGTCTCGGTGGTGCAGGGCGCCAACGACAAGCCGGCCTACTTCGTGTACGTCGTGCGCGACGTCAGCGAGCAGATGGCCGCGGCGGCCAGGCTCAAACGCTCCGAGGACCGGTTTGCCACAGCGTTCCAATCGAACCCCGCGGCCATGCTCATCGCCCGGGCCGACAACGGCTTGGTCATCGACGCCAACGACAGCCTTCTCATTCAGGCTCAGTACGCCCGGGAGGACCTGGTCGGCCAGAGCGTCTCGATGCTTAAACTGGTCGACCGCTCCACCAACTGCAGCCTGCAGGCGTGCCTGGCCGGGAACCGGCCCGTCAAGGGCGTCGAGGCGCAACTCGTCACCCGCCAGGGGCACAGTCGCGACGTGTTGGTCTCGGTCGAACCGATCGAACTCGAAGACGGGCCGTGCCAGTTGGTCATGCTCTTCGACTACACCGAGCGGCGGCAGATGGAGGAGCACCTGCAGCACCAGCTCCGGCGGCTGGCCGCCCTGCGCGAGGTTGACCTCGCTATCAACGCGAGCCTGGACCTAAGGCTTACCCTCAGCGTGGTGCTCTCTAGCCTGACCAACCAACTGGACGTGGACGCGGCCGACGTGCTCCTCGTCTCCCCGCACTCCCCGCACCTCGAGCAGGTGGCGTCCACCGGGTTCCAGAACCCCCGGAAACCCGGAGCGCAGATCCCGCTCGGAGACACCGTCGCCGGTCGCGCGGCCATGGAGTGCCGGACGATTCGGTGCCTGCCCAGTCAGGACTCCACGCAACGCCACCTGGCGGAACGCGGGGTCGACGACGAGGGCTTTGTCCTCTACTACGCCGTGCCGCTCGTGGCCAAGGGCCAGACCCGTGGCGTGCTCGAGGTCTTCAGCCGAAAGCCGGTGCAACACGACACCGATTCGCTCGGTTTCCTCGGCACGATGTGCAGCCAGGCGGCGCTCGTCATCGACAACGTGGAGTTGTTCGGCAAGCTGCAGCGTTCAAACGCGGAGATGCTGCTCTCCTACGACGCGACCATCGAGGCGTTGGTGCGCGCGCTTGACCTGCGCGACCATGAAACCGAGGGCCACACCCTGCGCGTCACCGACATGACCGTACGCCTGGCGCGGGCGATGGGGATCGACAAGTCGGAGATCGTGCACATCCGCCGCGGCGCGCTGCTGCACGACATCGGCAAGATGGGCATCTCCGACTCCATCCTGCTCAAGCCCGGGCCGCTCACCCCCGAGGAACGAGCGGTGATGCAAACGCACACCGACCTGGCGCGCGAGATGCTTCAGCCGATCTCTTTCATCAAACCCGCCCTACCGATTCCCTACCACCATCACGAGAAGTGGGACGGCACGGGATATCCGGTCGGTCTACGCGAGTACCAGATACCGCTCGAGGCGCGCATCTTCGCCGTCGTCGACGTGTGGGACGCGATGCGCTCCGACCGGCCCTACCGCAAGGGGCTCCCCCTGGACGAAGTGATCGCCTTCATCCGTCAGGAGTCGGGCCGCCACTTCGACCCCGAGGTCGTCGCGGCCTTCCTCAAGCTCCTCGCCGAAGGCGAGGAAGGCAGACCGGCCTAGCCGCTAAACCCACAAAGTTGCAAAAAGCCCTCGCCGTAGGGCCGGCGTCGGTAAGATGATCGCAAGGTCCATGCGTTTTCTTGCCATGCTCTTTTCGACGGCGGCCTGCACGACGCTGGCGCTCCTTGCGGCAGGTTGTCGGAACGAAGCGCCAACGCGGAGGGAGGCGAGCCCAGCGCTGACCGTGGCGGTGACGATCCCCCCGCAGGCCACCTTCGTGCGACGGATAGGGGGCGACCGGGTGCGCGTGGTCACGATGGTCGAGACCGGCCAGTGCCCCGAAACCTACGAGCCCAAGCCAGCCCAACTGAGCCGGCTGAAAGGGATCGAGATCTACTTCGCCCTGGGCGTACCGTTCGAGGAGGCGTGGAATGACCGCCTTGGCGCCGAGGCCCCCGACTTGAGGTTCATCGACACCAGCGCGGGCGTGCCCCGGATCGGCGAGGGCGCGGCGACCGACCCGCACACCTGGCTATCGCCGGAGGCCGTCAAAACCCAGGCCAAGACGATCGCGGCGGCGTTGATCGAGTCCGACCCGGCGGGGCGCCCCACCTATGAAGGCAACCTGAAAACCTTCCTGACCGACGTCCAAGCGCTGAAGACCCGCATCCGCGCGATCCTCGCGCCCATGAAGCCGCGCGAGGTGCTGGTGTACCACCCCGGCTGGGCCTACTTCGCGCGCGAATACGGCATCAAGATGCTCGCCGTAGAAGAGGAGGGGCGCGAGCCCGGCGCCGGTCGTTTGGCCGAGGTGGTCACCCAGGCCAAGCGCGACGGTCTGCGGGTGGTGTTCGCCGACCGCGAACACAGCACGCGAGAGGCCGAGGCCACCGCCCAGGAGATCGGAGGACGCGTGGTGTCGCTCAGCCTGGTGGATCCGGATTGGTTCGGGAACCTGGAACGGTCGGCCAAGGCGTTTGTGGAGGGGCCATGACCCCCGCCGTCGAGATCCAGGGCCTCTGGGCCGGCTACGACGGGAACGTGGCGCTAGAGGACGTGAACCTGACCGTTCCTCGGGGCGACTACCTGGCCCTGGTCGGTCCGAACGGCGGAGGCAAGACCACCCTGCTCAAGGTGGTACTCGGCCTGTTGAAGCCGCTGCGCGGCGAGGTGAGGGTGCTGGGCCAAACGCCCGAGGCGGGGCGCGTCGGGGTGGGCTACGTGCCTCAACTCATCGAGTTCGACCGCGACTTCCCGGTCCGGGTCGAGGAGGTGGTGCGCATGGGACGCCTGGGGACCACGGACCGCAAGGGCGACGCTGAGGCGATCCGAAAGGCGCTCGCCCTGGTCGAGATGGACCCGCTGGCGCGGCGCCCGATGGGCGACCTTTCGGGCGGCCAAAGGCAACGCGTCTACCTGGCCCGGGCGCTCGCCGCCGACCCGCAGATGCTGTTGCTCGACGAGCCGACGGCTCACCTCGACCCGGAGATCAGCGCCCGCATCTACGAACTTCTGCTCAAACTCACGGAACGGATGACCGTGATCCTGACGACGCACGACATCGGGGTCGTGGCGAGCTATGCCAAAACGCTCGGGTGCGTGGGCCGGCGCCTTTACTTGGGCGAAGCCGGTGGCCTGACCCAGAGCCTGCTGGAAAAGGCCTACGGCGTGCCGGTGCGCGTCATCGGGCACCACCACCCCAAGCTGGAGCCGCACGATGCTTGAAGCCCTTCAGTACGATTTCATGCGCAACGCCCTGCTGGCCGGCCTCCTGGTCAGCATCGCGACCGGCGTCATCGGGGCCTTCGTGGTGAGCAACCGCATGGTGTTCGTAAGCGGGGGCATCGCCCACGCGGCTTACGGGGGCATTGGCCTCGGCTACCTCCTCGGCATCAACCCGATCCTCGGCGCGTTCGGCTTCAGCGTCGCCGCCGCAATGGGGATGGGCGTGGTGCAGCGCCGCGCCGGCCAGCGCTCCGACGCCGTGATCGGCGTCATGTGGGCGGTCGGCATGGCTGCCGGCGTCGTCATGCTCGACCTTGCGCCAGGGTACAAGCCCGACCTGCTCAGTTACCTGTTTGGCAGCATCCTGGCCGTCCCCAGGGGCGACCTGGCGCTGATGGCGGCGCTGGACGTGGTCGTCGTGACGCTCGTGGCGGCGTTCTACCGCCCGTTGCTAGCGATGAGCTTCGACGAGACCTTCGCGCGCGTGCGGAACGTGCCGGTGGAGGCGATGCAGATGGTGCTGCTCGGCCTGGTGGCGATCGCCGTCGTGCTCATGATGCGCGTGGTGGGGTTGATCCTGGTGATCGCGATGCTCACTATCCCGGTCAGCATCGCCACGCAGTTCCTGCGCGACATGCGGGCGGTGATGGCGGTCTCCAGCCTGTTGGGAGCGGCGTTCACTCTTGTCGGGCTGGCGCTTTCCTACGCATGGAACCTTACGTCCGGCGCAGCGATCATTCTCGTCGCGGGCGCGGCCTACCTCGTCGCGCTGGCCGCGTCGTCTGCCGTTCGAAGGCTCTCCTTCGCTCGGAGCGCATCGGTCCCGCAGCGCTGATACCCGGGACTTAAGGGGTTCGCCGGGCTCCGGGAATTGGCGTCGTCCTTACCCTTCAGCCCTACGCGAACGCCTCATTTGCCAGCGGCCTCCAAGGGCCACTCCGTGAGTGTCCCTAACGGGCAGTATCATGAGCTAGTTGGGAGAACAAGGAACAGACCATGACTTCTGAGCAAGTTGCACCCTGCGGCCCGGGCGCTCCGCCCCGTGTCGCGCATCCCATGGTAGTCCAGTGGGTACAGGAAGTGGTCGGGCTATGCAAACCTGACCATGTCGTCTGGTGCGACGGCTCGCAGAAGGAGTACGACCGACTTTGCGAGCAGATGGTGGCCTCGGGCGTCTTCATCCGGTTGAACCCGGAGAAGCGGCCCAATAGCTTCCTCTGCCGCTCGGACCCCAGCGACGTGGCGCGGGTCGAAGACCGGACCTTCATCTGCAGTCTTCGCAAGCAGGATGCTGGGCCGACCAACAACTGGGTCGATCCAAAGGAGATGAAGAAGACCCTCGCAGGTCTCTTCGACGGCGCCATGCGCGGCCGCACCATGTACATCATCCCGTTCTGCATGGGGCCGCTAGGTTCCCCCATCGCGCAGTACGGGATCGAGATCACCGACTCGCCCTACGTGGTCGCCAACATGCGGATCATGACCCGCATGGGCGAAAAGGCGCTCGAGTTGATGGGCGACAAGTACGTCCCGTGCGTCCATACGGTGGGCAAACCGCTCGCCCCGGGCGAGAAGGACGTGCCTTGGCCCTGCAACCAGACCAAGTACATCGTCCACTACCCCGAGGAGCGGGCGATCTGGTCCTTTGGCAGCGGCTACGGCGGCAACGCGCTTTTGGGCAAGAAGTGCTTCGCCCTTCGCATCGCCTCCAACATGGCCCGCGACGAGGGTTGGTTGGCCGAGCATATGCTGATCCTCGGAGTCGAATCCCCCGACACCGAGAAGACCTACATCGCCGCCGCCTTTCCCAGCGCCTGCGGCAAAACCAACCTGGCCATGCTCATCCCGCCGAAGGAGATGGAGGGATGGAAGGTCACCACGGTCGGCGACGACATCGCCTGGATCAAGCGCGACGCCAACGGCAGGTTGCACGCCATCAACCCCGAAGCCGGTTACTTCGGCGTGGCGCCGGGCACTTCCGAGGAGTCCAACCCGAACGCGATGCACGCGTGCGCGTCCAACACCATCTTCACCAACGTCGCGCTCACCGAGGATGGCGACGTCTGGTGGGAGGGCTTGACCAAGGAGCCTCCGAAGAACCTCACCGACTGGAAGGGCCGCCCGTTCGACCCGGCCTCCGGCGAGAAGGCAGCCCACGCCAACGCGCGCTTCACGGCGCCGGCCGGACAGTGCCCGTGCATCGACCCGAACTGGGAGGACCCGGCCGGCGTGCCGATCTCCGCGTTCGTCTTCGGTGGCCGGCGCGCCACCACGGTCCCACTGGTCTACCAGGCCACCAACTGGATGGAGGGCGTCTACCTCGCCGCCACGATGGGCTCCGAGACGACCGCCGCGGCGATGGGCGCCGTCGGGAAGGTGCGTCGCGACCCGTTCGCCATGCTCCCGTTCTGTGGCTACCACATGGGCGACTACTTCAACCACTGGTTGCAGATCGGACGCGAAGTGGTCGAAACGCCCCGCATCTTCGGCGTCAACTGGTTCCGCCAGGACGAGAACGGCAAGTTCCTCTGGCCGGGCTTCGGCCAGAACATGCGCGTTCTGCGGTGGATCGTCGAAAGGGTGCACGGCCAGGCCCGCGCGGTCGAAAGCCCGTTGGGCTACGTCCCCGTCTACGAGGACCTGGACTGGCGCGGCCTGGAATCCATGACGCCGGACAAGTTCCGCGTGATCATGGAGGTGGACGCCACCAAGTGGAAGCAGGAGCTGCTCATGCACGAGGAGCTCTTCTCCCGGCTCTATGACCGCTTGCCGAAGGAGTTCTTCTTCCTTCGCGAGTTGATGCGCTCGAAGCTCTGGCGCTCGCCCGACGTCTGGTCGGCCGAGCCCGAATAAGGCCCGTCGCGGCGAGCAATGGTACGGGCGCCCCGGCTTGCCGGGGCGCCCGTTCCGATCCTGGGGCGTTCCGTCGCCTCCCAACCCTCCGGTGTCATCCCGAGCGCAGCGAGGGATCTCGGACGTCTCCCAACCATCAAGACCC